>JANWZL010000068.1 GCA_025054655.1 Thiobacillaceae bacterium
CGGCGGTTATGTCACCGTGCTGGTGCGTGGCGAGACCGGTGCGGTCAACGCCGCGGTGCGCGCCGGTGCGGACGCCTGCGAGCGGGTGGGCGACGGCCTGGTGGCCGCGCACATCATCGCCCGCGTGCACACCGAGGTGGAGGGCATCCTCCCCACCGCCCCGGACGCCGGCGGCGGCGGGCGTGACGCCGAGATCACCTCCACCCGCAGCTGAATCGCTGGGCGCGGCCCATGACGGTCGATCCGCGCACCCTCGGCTGGCTTGCGCGCGCGCTCAACCACGAGTTGCGCGCGCTGCAGCAGTATCTGGCGCAGAGCGTGCTCGCGCGCCTGTGGGGCGACCGTGAGCTGGCGGCGAAGCTGCGGCACGAGGCCTTCGACGAGCTGGAACACGCCGAGCGGCTGATGGAGCGGCTGATCCTGCTGGGCGTGGCCCCCTCCGCGGGCAACCTCACGCCCTCGCGCCTGGGTCGCAGCCGCGAGGAGCTGCTCGCCGCCGACCGGCAACTGGAGGCGGACGCGGTGCGGCTGTATCAGGAGGCGGCGATGCAGGCGCGGCGTGCGCGCGATTTCGACACCGCTGCGCTGCTGGAGGCGATCTTGGCCGAGGAACGCGCGCATGTCGAACAGCTCGACGCCCTACTGCAGGGCGGGGAGCAGCCGCATGGCTGACTGGCCCGAGGGCTGGCAGGCGGGCGGACGGCCGCCGGCGCTGTTCCGCCGCTTCGAGTTCGCCGCCTATGCCGACACCCGCGCCTTCCTGGACGCGCTGGCGGCGCTGGCGGAGGAACTCCAACGCCACCCGCAGAACATCAACTTCGGCACCACCTATGTGAACGTCACACTGGAGGCGGCCGGGGCTGAACTGGGCGAGGCTGAGCGCATGTACGCCGCACGCATCAACGCCCTGTATCTGCGGACCGGCCGCGGGGGCTGATATGGCCGCCCAGGTCATTGCCGTGCTCAACCAGAAAGGGGGTGCGGGCAAGACCACGCTGGCCATGAACCTGGCGGCAGGACTCGCCCGCCGGGGCGAGACGGTGGTTATCGACCTCGACCCGCAGCGCTCGGCCTGCCAGTGGGCGGCTCAGGGCACGGTGCCCTTTCCCGCCACGGTCAAGCAGCTCACGGGGGCTTGGGATGCGCGCAGCCTGCACCAGGGCTTCCGCGCCTATCGGCATGTGGTGCTCGACTGCCCGCCGGCGGTGGACAGCCCCGCATCGCAGCAGGCCCTGCGCGCCTGCGACCTGGCCTTGATCCCGGTGCTACCCTCGCCGGTGGACCTGTGGGCGAGCCTGCGTCTGCCGCAGGAGGTCGCCGAGGCGGGGCGCGTCAATCCGCGGTTGCGCGCCTATCTGGTATTGAACCAGTTGGAGCCCAAGAGCGCGCTGTCGGCCGCCATGCACGAGGCCCTGGCCGAGTTCGGACTGCCCGTGCTGCGGGCCTGCCTGCGCCGACGGGCGGCCTACCGCACCGCCGCCCTGGAAGGCGTGTCGGTGTATGAACTGGGACGGCGCGGCCTGGAGGCCGTGGCCGAGATCGAGGCCCTCATCGAGGAGGTGTTCGCATGAGCAGCAACGTCAAGGACAAACTCACCGCCAGTGTGCGCCGTGCCAAGGCCGCGCAGCCGCCCGCAGCGACCGCCCCGGCCGCCAAGCCGGCCAGCCGCCGGCGCGCCCCAGCCAAACCCGCGCCGGCGGCGAGCGCACCGACGCCGCCCGCCGCCCCCCAGCGCTCGGCCAACTTCGTCGAGGACAGCCACCGCGAGCTTTTCCCCAAGCGGGTGTGGCCGGACTGAACGCCCTCCCCGACCGCAGACGGTGAGCGGGTGGGTCGCGTCAGGCCCCGGCCCTGCCCGCCGCCCGCTCGTGCGGCGGGGTATGGCAGACGAGCGCCGCCCGCCGCAGTGCAGACCACGAGGTAAGACATCATGCGCAACGACTTCTACATGCGGACCTATTCCCCGCGCCAGGAATATCTGGCGCGCCTGGCGGCCGAACGCCGCGCCGCCGCCGAACAGCAGCCGGCCAACCACCCCTTGCAGCAGTACTTCGTCAAGAAAGAGCCGTATTACCGTCCGGTGGCCGACGAGGTCGAGTTATACGAGGCCGCCTACGCGGTGCGCATGCCCATCATGCTCAAAGGTCCCACCGGCTGCGGCAAGACCCGCTTCGTCGAATACATGGCCTGGCGGCTGGGCAAACCCCTCATCACCGTCGCCTGCAACGAGGACATGACGGCGAGCGACCTGGTCGGCCGCTTCCTGCTCGATGCTCAGGGCACGCGCTGGCAGGACGGACCGCTCACCCTGGCCGCCCGCTATGGGGCGATCTGCTACCTGGACGAGGTGGTCGAGGCGCGCCAGGACACCACCGTGGTCATCCACCCGCTCACCGACGCGCGGCGCATGCTGCCACTGGAGAAAAAGGGCGAGGTGGTGGAGGCGCATCCGGACTTCCAACTCGTTATCTCCTACAACCCCGGCTACCAGTCGCTGATGAAGGACCTCAAGCAGTCCACCAAGCAGCGTTTCGGGGCCTTGGACTTCAACTATCCCGCCTTCGACATCGAGGCCGAGATCGTCGCGCACGAATCCGGCGTGGACCTGGACACCGCCGGCAAGCTCGTGCACATCGGCGAGCGCGCCCGCAACCTGAAGGGGCATGGTCTCGACGAGGGCATCTCCACGCGGATGCTCATCTACGCCGGCAGCCTCATCGCCAAGGGCGTGCCGGCCCTGGCCGCCTGCCGCATGGCCCTGGTGCGGCCGATCACCGACGACCCCGACATGCGCGATGCGCTGGATGCGGCGGTGACGACCTA
>JANWZL010000121.1 GCA_025054655.1 Thiobacillaceae bacterium
CTCGAAATCCTCCTTGCGCGCGCCGCATTCCGGGCAGGTCCAGTTCGGCGGCACGTCCTCCCAGCGCGTGCCGGCGGGGATGCCCTCCTTGGGCAGCCCCTTCGCCTCGTCGTAGACGAAGCCGCAGACCACACACATCCAGGTCCGGTGTTCCATGTAGGCAGAGGTACAAACGCTCGCGATTGTGTGACAATTCGATTGTGCCGCAATCCTCCATCGCTCGCCAAGCGCAGGCCATGCGTGACGCCCCGCCACTGGTGCTGACCTTCGCCGGCACCGACCCCACGGGCGGTGCCGGTCTGCAGGCGGACGTCTTGACCCTTGCCAGCCTCGGCTGCCACCCCCTGTCCGTGGTCACCGCCGTCACCGTACAGGACTCTCTGGGTGTCGAGGACTTCCTGCCGCTGGAGGCGGAGTGGGTGGCGGACCAGGCGCGTCGGGTGTTGGAGGACATGCCGGTAGCGGCCTTCAAGATCGGGATGCTGGGCAGCCCAGAGGTGGCCCTGGCGGTGGCCGAGGTGGTGTCGGACTACCCGGACCTGCCGCTCGTCCTCGACCCTGTGCTCGCCTCCGGTCGGGGCGACGAACTGGCTACCGAAGATCTGGTCGCCGTCATCCGGCAGACGCTGCTGCCGCAGACCACGGTGCTCACCCCCAACAGCCTGGAGGCGCGCCAACTGGCGGTGGACGAGACGACAGACGAGGAGGTCCCCGACCTGGACACCTGTGCCTTGCGGCTGCTCGAACTGGGCTGCGAGTATGTACTCGTCACCGGTGCGCACGAACAGACCGCGCAGGTGGTCAACACCCTCTACGGTGAGGACGGCGTGCTGCAACGCCTGACCTGGGAGCGGCTGCCGGCGAGCTACCACGGCTCGGGCTGCACCCTGGCCTCGGCGCTCGCGGCGCTGCTCGCACAGGGGCTCGATCTGCGCGAGGCATCGCGCCAGGCGCAGGAGTACACCCACCGCAGCCTGCGCGCCGCCTTCCGCGCCGGCATGGGGCAGGCCATCCCCGACCGGCTGTACTGGCTGCACGAGGCGGGCGAGGATGCGACCTGAAACCGTCGCCCCCAGCGGCCTGTACGCCCTCACGCCGGACTGGGACGACACGGCGCGGCTGCTAGCGGCCACCGAACCCATCCTCCAGGCCGGCTGCCGCTGGCTGCAATACCGCCACAAGACCGCCCCGGCGGCGCTCAGGCTGGCCCAGGCGCGCGCGCTGCGGGCGCTCACCCGCCGCTACGGCGCGCAGCTCATCATCAACGACGACGTCCGGCTCGCCCTCGCCGTGGGGGCCGATGGTGCCCATCTGGGCCGCGACGACGGCGACCTCGCCGCCGCGCGCATGGCCCTGGGCCCGAGCCGGGTGCTGGGCGCCTCCTGCTATCAGAACCTGCAACTTGCTCATCGCGCCGTAGCCGCCGGGGCCGACTACGTCGCCTTCGGCAGCGTCTTCCCCTCCACGACCAAGCCGCAGGCCGCGCACGCGCCGCTCGCGCTGATCGGACAGGCCCGCCGCGAGCTGCCGGTGGCGGTGGTGGCCATCGGCGGCATCACGCTGGACAACGCCGCCGCCGTGCTCGCCGCCGGAGCCCACGCCCTGGCGGTGATCGGCGCCGTGTACACGGCGCGCGACCCAGGCGCGGCCGCGGCCGGTCTGCTCGCCCTCTGCGGCCACGGCGCCGCGGCTGCAGACCGCATGACCCCGTCATCCACGAACGCACCCCTGAGCCCTGTGCAGCCATGACCTCACGCAACGACCTCCTGTTCGAACAGTCGCAGAAACTCATCCCCGGCGGGGTGAACTCGCCCGTACGCGCCTTCCGATCGGTCGGCGGCACCCCGCGTTTCTTCACCCACGGCGCCGGCAGCCGCGTGTGGGACGCCGACGGCAAGGCCTACATCGACTACGTCGGCTCCTGGGGCCCGCTCATCCTCGGTCACGCCGATCCCGACGTGGTGCGCGCAGTGCAGGAAGCGGCGGCGCGCGGGCTGTCCTTCGGCGCCCCCACCGAGGCGGAGCTGCAGATGGCCGAGCTGCTGCACCAGCGGGTGCCGGGGCTGGAGAAGCTGCGTCTGGTCAGCTCCGGCACCGAGGCCACCATGAGCGCCATACGGCTGGCGCGCGGCTACACCGGCCGCAGCCTGCTGGTCAAGTTCGAGGGCTGCTACCACGGGCATGCCGACAGCCTGCTGGTGAAGGCCGGCTCCGGCGCCCTCACCTGCGGTCAGCCGAGCTCCGCAGGCGTGCCGGCCGAGGTGAGCGCCCACACCATCGTGCTCGATTACAACGACACCGCCCAGGTCGAACGCCTGTTCGCCGAACGCGGCGGGGAGATCGCCGCGGTGATCGTCGAGCCCGTGGCCGGCAACATGAACCTGGTCCGTCCCGCCCCCGGCTTCCTGGAGGCCCTGCGCACGCTGTGCAGCCAGCATGGTGCAGTGCTCATCTTCGACGAGGTGATGACCGGTTTCCGCGTCGGCCCGCAGGGGGCACAGGGTCTGTATGGCATCCAGGCCGACCTCGTCACCTTGGGCAAGGTAGTCGGCGGCGGCCTGCCGTTGGGGGTGTTCGGCGGGCGCGCCGACATCATGGACCGGCTCGCACCCCTAGGCCCCGTGTATCAGGCCGGCACCCTCTCCGGCAACCCGGTGGCGGTGGCGGCGGGCTTGGCCACGCTGCGCAAAGTGCAGACGCCTGGGTTTTACGAACGGCTGTCGGCACTCACACAACGGCTGATCGATGGGCTGCAGGCCGCGGCGCGCGAGGCCGGCATCCTGTTCAGCGCCGACGCGGTGGGCGGCATGTTCGGGCTATACTTCGCCGCCCGCCCCCCCGCCGGCTACGCCGACGTCATGGCCACCGACCGCACCGCCTTCAACCGCTTCTTCCACCTGATGCTCATCGAGGGGGTCTATCTCGCCCCCTCCGCCTTCGAGGCCGGCTTCGTCTCCAGCGCCCACACCGAGGCCGACATCGACGCCAGCATCGAGGCCGCCCGCCGCGCCTTTGCTAGGCTAGCGGACTGAGCCATGGACGAGGCGCTCGCCCCCGAAGACCTGCTGCGGCTGCAGGTGCTGCTGGCACAGGACGTCAAGGCCGTACGCCTGGACGAGGCCAACCTGGTGCTCGTGGCGCTCACTGCCCAGGGCGAGGCGCAAGTGCCCCTGCACCCCACCTGTCGGCCGGACCGCTACCTGCGCCTGGTGCGTGAACTGCTCTCCGGTCACGCCCTGGGCTCGCCCGGCGGCTATCCGGTCTTCCTCAGCCGCTGGACCCGACACGGCCAGCTGGAGAGCGAAAACCTCGGCCGCCTGCTGCTCATCGGCGAGCCCGAGGCGGTGGTCGCCGTGGTGCACTCGCCGGCGCTGACCGACGAGATCGCCCGCTACGCCTGGTGGGCCATGCCCACCATCGAACACGCACGGCTCATGCTGCGGCGCGAGACGGTCGCACGCGGCGAGATGGGACGGGTGCTCACCGACTTCCTAGTCGAACACCTGCCCTTCCTGCAAGACGACCACGTCGCCATCCTCGACACCGTCGCCGTGCTGCTCGCCGCCGGCCGCATGGACGAGGTCCAGCGTCAGGCGGTGTGGCGGCGCGGCAAGCGCAGCAACACCTATTACGTGCCTTTTCTGGAACTCTCTGCCGACGACCTGCCGCCACCCCACGCCCAGGCGCGCACCGTACCGCCCGAGATCGAGCGGCTGGCCGCGCAGGGCAACCGCGCCGCCGCAATGCTCAAGCGCGCTTACGGCAGCATGGGCCAGACCTGGCTCGCCGCCGCCGCCGAGGTGCTGGAGCGGCCCGAAACCCAGGAGGTGGTCAACCGTCTATTCAACGCCCTGGGTGCTCATTTCCGCCCCGCCGGCGCACGGCCCGATGAACCACTGCCGGACCTCGAGGCCGCCCGCGCCGCCTGCCCGCAGCAGGCGGCCGAGTGGGCCGCCCTCGCCGCTCTTGCCGCCACCAGCGAGGCGCAGCTCACACCCATCTTCGCCCGCACCAGCGCCATCGGCTCGCTCATGCGGCGCAAGATCGCGCCGCTGACCGAGCCGCTCAAGGCGCACATCTGCACCCTGCGCGGCCAGGCCGCGGGGTGAGGCTCACGGCGCAGTGCGCCCCGACGGTTGCGCCAGGCTTCTGAACCACGCTGACGGATCGACCGGCGGCGCGACCGGTGCCGGACCCATGGAGGGCAAGGCGCCACCGATCTGATGCGGATTGAACGGCAGGGCAAACGGGGCCGGCGCGGAGCCGCCCGGATACGCCAGGGGCAACGCCGCCGCACGCCTGCCATCCCAGCCGGAGAGCCCCGCCGCCGGCAGGCTGGGGGCGAAGGCCGGCGGTGCGAAGGGCAGCGGCAGGCTTGGCCGCAGGTAGGGGTTGCCCGCCACCGGACCACCCAGGTAGGGGTTGGTCATGCTCATGAGATGCTGGTGCGACAGCCAGTTCGGTCCCAGCTGCAGCCCCGGATGAGCTAGCCCGCCCACCACGGGGGCCCCGAACGGGATCGCAGCCCCCCAGCTGCCCAGCGCTGGGACTGGCGACCAGGCCGGGCCCGCTGACGGCCAGGGGGCCGCGGCGAGGTTGAGCGGAAACGGCAGCGTTGGCATCAGCGGTAACGCCGTCTGCGCCACGGCCGGCAGGGCCGGCCATAGCAGGGCGAACAGCATGCGTTTGTCCATCTCGGTCTCCTCCGTGTACCTGTACCTATCCCGGCTCAAAGATCCCCCTCGGCCGCCGCGCGCATGATGTCGTCCATCTTCTCGCGGATGTCGATGGCCGCCTTGACCAGCTCCGGCGCGCTATCCAGGCCCATCCTGCCGCCGAGCGCATCCAACCAGGACACGTCCCAGTCCAGGGTCATCACCCAGATATTCTTGTCGGCATCTTCCATGATGCCGATGCGGCAGGGCAGGAACACCAGCGCCTCGGGAGCGAATTTCAACACCTCGCGTCCGGCGGCGATGTCGCAATAGTGGAACACCTCCACCCGCGGGGCGTTCATGTCGCCCAGCACGGCCTGGAAATCTTTCCACATGGGGGAATGCCCCACGAGCTTGAAGTTCAGTTTGTTCGCGCGCAGCTTCATCGACTCCACCACGTCGTCGAAGGTCAGCCCTGGCTTGGCCTTGTACTTGGTGGTCATGTAATTCATCACGTCGCGCACGTTCATGCGTGTGGCCTGCCCCATCCAGGGCATCAGCTGCCGCATCATGGCTTTTTTCTCTTCTGGGGTGACGATGCGGCTCATCTCATAGGGCCGCATCGGTAGCGTGCCCTGGGTCGTGGGGAAAAAGAAAGGTCCCACGCTGGCGGGCACGTTCTGCAGATATGGGTTCGCGCGCGGTGCATCGACAGCTTTTGCGGGCAGAGTGGTCATAAGCATGGCGAGCAAGACCAGACGAGCCTTCATGCAAATCTCCTCATCGTCGGCAAAGCCTAGGCGCATTGTGAACACAGTCATCGCAGCTGTCCACGCACGCAGGCGCTTGACAAGACGCCTCCCCCAGAGCGACCCATTACCACAGCCGACCCAACCGAGCACCTAGCTGCGCAGCACCAACCCACCCAGGCTTGCGAACAGCGACAAGGCTGTGAGCCGGCGGATCAAACTCGAACGCCGTCGCCGTGCAACCGGGAGAGACATCGAGCCTCCAATGGCCTTACGGCCCACAGAGATCATTGTTCGTTTCAACTAGCTCCCGGCCGTGAGGCCGGGCGAGACTGAAGCGCCACTTGGCCAAGGTCGGCGCTGGTGCGTTTCAATCCGCGCCCGGCCTCACGGCCGGGCGAGACCGTCCGCATGGCCTCTGCGCACTCGCGCACTGGCAAGTTTCAATCCGCGCCCGGCCTCACGGCCGGGTGAGACGTTCGATCTGGCGGACGCGATCGCGCAGGCGAATCGGGGTTTCAATCCGCGCCCGGCCTCACGGTCGGGCGAGACCATCCGCCCACGTGCGCTCCAGGGTGGATAAAGGGGTTTCAATCCGCGCCCGGCCTCACGGCCGG
>JANWZL010000006.1 GCA_025054655.1 Thiobacillaceae bacterium
GCGCGCTCCAGGGCCTCCTGGGCGGTGCGCGAGACCGCCGTGATGCGCTCCTCGTGCGCCTTGAGGGTGGTCTCGATGCGCTCCATGCGGCCGCCGTGGCCGGCCACCTGCGCTTCCATGCGGCGCTGACTTGCCTCCAACGCCTCGTCGCGTTTTTCCAGCAGGGCCAGGCGCTCCTGCACGGGCTTGAGCTGCCCGGCCACGTAGTCGTGGACATAGTCCTTGGTGGCGCAGCCGCTGGCGAACAGCCCCAGGGCGGGGATTAGGAAGAGCGCGCGATTGTTCATATGAGACCCCAAGTTGTCGTTGCAACCTACTGACCAGTTTAGCTTATCGGCGTGCGGCAGGCGAGCTTTAATTTCATTGCGGGGCTGCGGGCACGGACTGCGGTTGCAGATAGGGCACAGCCTCGAGCTCGATAGGCACGACCGGCTGCGCCGCTGGCGTGGCTGGGCGGCCCACCAGCTGCGGGAAGGCCATGACCAGCGCCACCATGGCCAACTGTATGACGAGGAAAGGCACCGCCCCCCAGTAGATGTCGGCGGTGCGCACGCTGCGTGGGGCGACGCTGCGCAGATAGAACAGGGCGAAGCCGAAGGGAGGGTGCATGAAGGAGGTCTGCATGTTGATGCCCAACAGCACCCCGAAGAAGACCAGGTCTATGCCCAGCTTGGCCGCCACTGGCGCAAGCAGGGGCACGACGATGAAGGCGATCTCGAAGAAGTCAAGGAAGAAGGCGAGCAGGAAGACGAGCAGGTTGACCAGGATGAGGAAACCGATGGCGCCGCCGGGCAGGTCGCCGAACAGTCCCTCCACCCAGTCGTCCCCGTCCAGGCCGTTGAACACCAGCGAAAAGGCGGTGGAGCCGATGAGGATGAAGATGACGAAGCTGGTGAGTTTGAGCGTGCGCTCGGCTGCCTGGGCGAGGATCTCAGCGGTGAGCCGCCGCTTAAGGGCGGCGAGCAACAACGCCCCCACCGCCCCCATGGCCCCCCCTTCGGTGGGTGTGGCGATGCCCAGCAGGATGGTGCCCAGCACGAGGAAGATGAGTACGAGCGGTGGCAGCAGGCTGACCAGGCTGCGCTCGATGAGCCGCAAACCGCCCAGGGTGCGCGCCGCCGTCGGCAGGGCCGGGGCCCACTGCGGCCGTAGCAGGCTGACCAGCAGTACGAACAGCATGTACATCCCAGCGAGCGCGAGCGCCGGCACGAGCGCCCCCTGGTACATCTCCCCCACCGGCACGCCCAGCTGATCGGCCAGTACGATCAACACCAACGAGGGCGGGATGATCTGCGCCAGTGTGCCAGAGGCGGCGATCACACCGCTGGCCAGGCGCGCGTCGTAGCCGTAGCGCAGCATGATGGGCAGACTGATCAGCCCCATGGCGATCACCGAGGCCGCCACCACCCCGGTGGTGGCGGCCAGCAGCGCCCCCACCAGCACTACGGCGTAGGCGAGCCCCCCGCGTAGCCGGCCCAAGAGCTGGCCCATGGTGTCGAGCAGCTCCTCGGCCATGCCGCTGCGCTCCAGGATCAGCCCCATGAAGGTGAAAAAGGGGATGGCGAGCAAGGTGCCGTTGCCCATGATGCCGTAGATGCGCTCGGGCAGGGCCTGCAGCAGGCCGAACTCGATCAGCCCGAACTCGATGCCGATCAGGGCGAACACCAGCCCATTGGCCGCCAGGGCGAAAGCGACCGGATAACCCAGCAGCAGAAAGACCGCCAGCCCCAGGAACATCAAAGGGGCGATCCAGTCGTGGCTCACACCGGCTCCTCGGCCGACTCGTGCGATGGCGTCAGCCACCCGCGCAGCTCGGCCGCGCGTTTGATCGCCTCGGCCACACCCTGCAGCGCAAGAAGCAGGAAGCCCACGGGGATGGCCAGTTTGATCGGCCAGCGCGCGAGCCCACCGGCATCGGGGGAGCGCTCACCGATGGCGTAGGAGGCGATAAAACCGCGCCAGGACAGCCACACCATCAACGCGCAAAACGGCAGCAGGAACAGCAGGCTGCCGAAGAGGTCGATCCAGGCCTGTGTGCGCGGTGTCAGTCGGCTATAGATGACATCGATGCGCACATGGCCATTGTGTTTGAGGGTATAACCCGCTCCCAGCAGGAAGACGAGGGCGAACAGATACCACTGGATCTCCAGCCAGGCGTTGGAACTCAGATCGAGACCGTAGCGGGCGACGGCATTGCCGGCGGAGACGAGCACCGCCGCCAACACCAGCCACTTGACCCAGCGCCCGACCCATTCGTTCACCGCATCGATCGCCCGCGCCAGTGCCAGCGCCACCCTCACGCCACCTCCCACCCTTTACTCGCCCGCGACCGTCATGCGCTCGATCAAGATCGACCCCACCCGCCGGGAGCCGCGCCGCTCCACGTCCGAGCCGATGGCGACGATGCCCATGAACATCTCCTGCAGATTGCCGGCCACGGTGATCTCCTCCACTGGGTGGGCGATCGCCCCGTCCTCTACCCAGAAGCCTGCCGCCCCGCGCGAGTAGTCGCCGGTGACCATGTTCAGGCCATGCCCCAGCAGCTCGGTCACCAGCAGCCCGCTGCCCATCTTTTTGAGCAGGGCATCGAAGTCCTCACCGGTGGAGGGGACGATGAGGTTGTGGTTGCCACCGGCGTTGCCAGTGCTCTTCATCTTGAGCTTGCGCGCGCTGTAGCTGCCGAGGAAATAGCCCTGCACCACCCCACCGCTCACCACGTCGCGATCGTGGGTGGCGACCCCCTCGTGGTCGAAGGGTGCGCTCGCTAGCCCGCGCTTGAGGTGCGGCCGCTCCTCGATGCGCACGAAGGCAGGAAAGACCTGCCGGCCGAGGCTGTCGAGCAGGAAGCTGGACTTGCGGTAGAGATGACCGCCGGAGACCGCTGAGACGAAATGGGCGATGAGGGAGCTGGCCACCGGGGCCTCGAACAACACCGGGCACTGGCGGGTGGCGATGCGGCGCGCGTTGAGCCGGCGCACGGTGCGCTCGCCGGCGCGGCGGCCGATCGTCTCCACCGGCGCCATGTCCTCGGCGGCGCGTGCGCTGTCGTACCAGTAGTCGCGCTGCATGGCCCCGCCCTCCTCGGCCACCACCGCACAGGAGACGCTGTGGCGGGAACTGGGATAGCCGCCCATGAAACCCAAGGTGTTGGCGTAGATGAAATGCGACTCCTGGGTGCTGACGGTGGCACCCTCGGAATTGACGATACGCGCATCCACCGCCAGGGCCGCCGATTCGCAGGCGCGCGCGCGCTCGATAGCCTCTTCCACGCTCAAGTCCCAAGGGTGGTACAGCTCCAGATCGGGATAGTCGCGCGCCAGCAGCTCCGCATCCGCCAGCCCCGCGCACGCGTCCTCGGCGGTGTAGCGGGCGATGGCCAGGGCCTTGTCGACCGTGCGCGCGAGCGCCTCGGCGGAGAAATCGGAGGTGGCGGCGTGGCCACGGCGCTGGCCGAGGTAGACGGTCACCGACACCCCCTTGTCTTTGTTGTATTCCAGGGTCTCCACCTCGCCCTTGCGCACGGTGACAGTCTGGCCTGCGCCCTCGGAGACCTCGGTCTCGGCGGCCGTGGCCCCGGCGGCACGGGCAAGCTCCAGCACGCGCGCGGCCAGTTCGCGCAGGCGGGCATCGGGTATCGTCAAGCGGGTGTTGGACACGATCGGTCTGCCGGATGTCAGCGATGTCGATATCATAACAAGCCCGTGTCCTTCCTCCGTCCATGACATGCAGGCGCAACTGCCGCCCAAGCCCAGCAAGACCCAGCGCAAGAAGGCCATGCACGCCTTGCAGTCGCTGGGCGAGAGCCTGGTGGACTTGAGCCCCGAGCAGCTCGCCCGGCTCGACCTACCGGAAGCGCTGTTCGCGGCGGTGTGCGAAGCGCAGCGCCTGCGTAGCCGCGAGGCCCGTCGTCGCCAGCTGCAATACATCGGGCGGCTGATGCGCGGGGTGGACGCGCAGGCAATCGCCGCGCGCTTGGCCGACCTCCAGGGTGAGTCGGCGCTGGCCAGGGCCCAATTCCACACCTTGGAGCGCTGGCGCGCGCGGCTGATCGAAGACGATGCCGCCTTGACGGAATGGCTGTCGGCGCATCCGCGCAGCGATGCCCAGCAGTTGCGTCAGCTCATTCGCATCGCCCGCCAGGAACTGGCCGCGGGCAAGCCGCCGCATGCCAGCCGGGCCCTGTTCCGCCTGCTGCGCGAGTCGCTGCGGCCCGACCCCAGCGCGGCCGACTCCGGTGCTGAGGGTGCTGCCGGCCCGTGACCAGACTGCACGCCCCATGCGCGCACACCGCCCGATCACCCCTCTGCGCCGAGCACGCGGTCGGTCCCCGTCTCGGTCATGGCATGCTGTTTGCTTAAAGTAAGTTCCCGCCAAACCCAGGCCAGACATGCCTGAAGCCGCCGAGTCGTCCGTGACCCCGATCGCTGATCGGGTCCAACCCGCACTGCTTGTACACTTGCTCGAGCTGCTGGGTGGGGAAGGCGCCCTACCACAGGAGTGCGCCGATCTGATCGGTCTGGATCCGGTCCTGATGCTGTGGGCGCTGGAGACCCGCACCCCGGACGCCGGGCAGTCCGCCCTGCCGGGCATCGAGCAGGCCCTGCGGGGTATCGACGTGCAGGGCCTCAAGACCCTGTTGGTGCGGCGGGCCTTGGGCTGGCTTGCCCACCCCGTCAACGTGGGCGAAGCGGAGCAATCCTGGCGACGGTCGCTGCGCTGTGCCTTCCTGTGCGAGGCCCTCGCCCGCGAGCAGGGCCACCCCTACCCGCAGGAGGCCTACCTGGCTGGACTGCTGCACAACCTCGGCCCCTCTCCGCCCGCTGGCTGGGACCTCGATCAAGTGTTGCAAGAGCAGGATGAGGCCCTGGCCCGTCGCCTGGCCACCTTACCCTACCGTAGCCTGCTAGCCGAGGCCGTGCGCTACCAACACTGGCCCTACGCCGCGATCCGCGATGCCGCCGGCCTGGTGCAGCTGCTCTGGGCTGCCCGTGCGCTCACCGAACAGGATATCCGCGTCGGCGAGGCGGACATCGCCGCCATGCTCGGCATTACACCCGAGCGTTTGAAAGTACTGCAGACCGAGGCCATAGGGCGGGCAGAGACCGTCCTGCAGCGTCATCTCGGCCGCATTCGGGAACGGCTGCCTGAGCGTATCGACCAAGCCCTCGTACGCCATCTCCTGCTCGAGGACTATTCAGCGCGGTTGACGCCCCAGACCGACATCACGGGCGCTGTGCTGGCACTCGGCGCCCACCTGCACGAGGTGCATGGCCTGAGCCACCCGATCTATCTCGCCTACGTCGCGCCTGAGGATCGGTTGTACGCCCGCCCCCTACAGACGCACGCACCACCGCCCCTGCTGTCGATACCCGTAAAGGAGAGCGGCAATGCCGCGGCGCGGGCCTGCCGCCAGAGATGGCCACAGATCACCCTTCCTGCGCAGGAGCCCGATGCGAGCCTGCTCGATGCCCAACTCACCCGGCTGGCCGGGCGCGACGGAGTGCTGGCCATCCCCATCGGTTCGGCCGACCCTGCTGGCGTGCTGCTAATGTGCGGCCATGGTCGGCAGCTGGCCGAGCTGCGGAAGGAGGAGAACTACCTCAGCCGGCTGGGACGACTGGCGGCCATGGCGGCCCCCGCCACATCCTCGGCATCAGCGCCGGCCCCGGCGACCATTCTGTCGGCCCGCCTGTCCTGTCAGGCCCGTTTCCGCCAACTGGCGCACGAGATCAATAACCCCCTCGGCATCATCAGCAATTATCTGGGCCTGATGCGCGTGCGCCTGGGTCAGGATCCGGCCATGGACGACGAGTTGCGGGTGATCCAGGAAGAACTCGGTCGCATCGCTCGTATCGTGCAGTCGCTGCTCATCGAACGGATCGATACCGGCGAGCTGAGCGAGGTCATCGATCTGAACGCCACGCTGGCCGACCTGGCCAAGGTTGCGGGTGCTGGGACCGCGGCCCACAAGGGGGTGCGCATCGAGCTGCGGCTGGACGAAGATCTACCGCGGCCGCGCCTGCAGGCGGACAAACTGCGGCAGCTGCTGCTCAATCTCCTGCTCAACGCGATGGAGGCGGCGCCGGAACACAGCACGGTCACGGTGGAGACCAGTCGGGTAATCGACCACCTCCAGCAACGCCGGATCGAGGTCCTCATCAGCAACACGGGGCCACAGATCGCGCCCGAGTTGTGGTCGCATCTGTTCGAGCCGGTCAAGAGCGCGAAAGGCGGCGATCATGCCGGCCTGGGTCTGGCCATCGTACGCGATCTGGCGGCGCAACTGGACCTCGCCGTGGCCTGTCGCAGCCATCGTGATCAGACCACCTTCCAGATCCTCATCCCCGTGGGTGAGGCGGCCGAACGCCCACCAGCCCCAAGCTGAACGCAGCACCGCCGGCGCATCCCCGACTTGTCCGCTCCCGCGATCGATGCTAAAAGCCGCCAAACCCACTGCTCAACAGTCGCAGGCCGCAGCCGGCGCATGGATGCCCTGAACCCCATCCCCTTGAACATCCTGGTGGTCGAGGACGAACCCCGCTACCTGGAGAGCATACGCAGGTTGCTGCAGCACTATGGGCACCGGGTGACGCCGGCGGCAGATCTCGGCCAGGCCGCGGCGATGCTGACGCAGGACGCCCCTGATCTCATCCTGCTCGACTTGCACTTGCCTGACGGCAGCGGCATGGATCTGTTGCACCAGGTCAACGGCCAGGCGGGGCGTCCCTTGGTGATCGTGGTCAGCGGCGACGCGACCTTCGAGGCCGCCCGCCAGGCGTTGCGTCAAGACGCCTACGATTTCCTGCGCAAGCCCTGTGAGCCCGAGGAACTGCTCAAGTGCCTGCGCAACGCGGCGCGCGAGCTCGCGCTGCGGCGCGAGAACCAGGCCATGCAGGAACGCCTGCGCCGCTCGGAACAATGGCACCGCTTCCTGGTGGAGCACTCGCCCGACATCGTCTACACGCTGGATGCCGAAGGCCGTTTCACCTACGTGAACGAGCGGGTGGAGGAGATCAGCGGCCACGCCCGCAACGAGTTGCTCGGTCAGTCTTGGGAGAGCCTGGTGGCAGAGAGCGAACGCGAGATGGCCCGCTGGCGCTTCAACGAACGGCGCACCGGGCTGCGCGCGACGCGCAATTTCGAACTCACCCTGACCCGGCGCCGTCCGGCTGCGGGCGCGGAGGAGGCGCCGGCACAGGTCGTGGTCGAGCTGTCCGCCTCGGGCATCTACCAGGAGGAGGCGGGCAGCCGTCGCTTCCTCGGCACCCACGGGGTGGTGCGGGACATCAGCGCGCGCAAGCGGGCCGAGGCGACCATCACCTTCCAGGCCTACCACGACCTGCTCACCGGGCTGCCGAACCGGGTGCTGTTCAAGGACCGGCTCACCCAGGCCATTGCCCATGCCCGCCGGCACGGCCTGATCCTCGCCGTCATGTTCCTGGACCTGGACCGCTTCAAATCGGTCAACGACACCCTGGGCCATCTGGTTGGCGACGAGCTGCTACAGCTGGTCGGCCAGCGCCTGCGCCACTGTCTGCGCGAGGGCGACACGCTCGCCCGCATCGGCGGCGACGAGTTCATGCTGTTGCTGCCGCACATGCGCACGCGCGACAACGCCGCCCACATCGCCGAAAAGATCCTGGCTGCCCTGAAGACCCCCTTCCACCTGAATGGACACGAACTATACATCTCGGCCAGCATCGGCATCGCCCTCTACCCGAGCGACGGGACCAGCCCCGAGGCCCTGATCAAACATGCCGACATCGCCATGTACAGCGCCAAGGACGGCGGCCGCAACGACTACCGCTTCTTCGACTCGGGCCTGAACCAGCACCTCACGGGTCGCATGGCCCTGGAGAGCGACCTGCGGCGCGGTCTACAGCGGGGCGAGTTCGAGCTGTACTACCAGCCCAAGGTGGACGTGGGCAGCGGCGCCGTCGTCGGTCTGGAGGCGCTCATGCGTTGGCACCACCCGCAGCGCGGCTTGGTGCTGCCGGAGGAGTTCATCCCCATCGCCGAGGACAGCGGCTTGATCCTCCCACTGAGCGCCTGGGCGTTGGAGATGGTCCTTCGGCAGGCACGCCGCTGGCAGGACCAGGGCCTGTACCTCGCCTCCCTGGCGGTCAACCTTCCCGCCCGTCACATCGAGCATCCGGACTTCGTGGACGAATTCGTGCGCCTGCTGCGCGAGCTGCGGCTCAGCGGCCATGGGTTGGGGATCGAGATCACCGAGGGCACCCTCATGCGCGACATGGAGGGTTCGGTGCACAAACTCAGACAGCTGGCCGACATGGGCGTGGAGATCTCCATTGACGATTTCGGCACCGGTTATTCCTCGCTCGCCTACCTGCGGCGGCTGCCCGTGCACGTGCTCAAGATCGACCGCAGCTTCGTGCAAGACCTCGACCGCGATGGCGAGGGCCTACCCCTCGTGGCCGGCATCGCCGCCATCGCCAAGGGGCTCAAGCTCACTCTAGTGGCCGAAGGGGTGGAGACCCGCAGCCAGCTCGACCGTCTGCGCCAGGTCGGCTGCGACCTCTATCAGGGCCACTACCACAGCCAGGCGCTACCGGCCGGGCAGGTGGAGCGGCTGATCCAGCACCGCCCCTTTCACACGCACTAAGCCCCCTCGACCCGTCTGCCGATACAGCATGCGGCATAATGCCTGGCCGTGACAACGGCCTCCCCCCAACCCCCCACCGTGCCCACAGCCGCCACCCAATGGCGCGCCGCCTGGTCGCTCGCCCCCTACGTATGGCGGCACAAAGGGCGGGTGCTGGCGGCTCTCGCCCTGCTCGTGCTGGCCAAGCTGGCCAATGTGTCGGTGCCGCTCGCACTCAAGGAGATCGTCGATCGCCTGCAGTCACCCGCGGCGGGGTTTGCGGCCGCGCTCGGCTTCATCGTCCTGTACGGGCTGCTGCGCTTCGGCAACACCGCCTTCACCGAGCTGCGCGACGGCCTGTTCGCCCGTGTCCTGCAACGCGCCATGCGCGCGGTGATCTACGACGTATTCTGCCACCTGCACCGCCTGTCGCTGCGCTTCCACCTGGAGCGGCGCACGGGGGGCCTGTCCGCCGACATCGAGCGCGGCGCACGCTCCATCCGTTTCCTCATCAACTTCACCCTGTTCAACATCGCCCCCACCTTGCTGGAGATCCTCCTCGTGGCGGGCATCCTGTTCGCCCGCTACGATCCGGCCTTCGGCGTCATCACGCTCGCCACGTTGGCGGTCTATGTCGGCTTCACCGTGGTGGTGACCAACTGGCGGCTTGCCCACCGGCGCGCGATGAACGAACGCGACGCGGCGGCGAACGCACGAGCGGTGGACGCCCTGCTCAATTACGAGACCGTCAAGTATTTCAACAACGAAGACTACGAGGCGCTTAGGCTCAAGCAAGCATTGGCGGCGGCGGAGGATGCCGCGGTCAAAAGCGAGGTGTCGCTCGCCCTGCTCAACGTCGGCCAGGCCGCCATCATCGCCGTGGGCGTGACCGCCATGATGTGGCTGGCGGCGCTGGGCGTGGCCGAGAAGCGCATGACCCTGGGCGACCTGGTGCTGGTCAATGCCTATCTGATCCAGCTCTTCATACCGCTCAACTTTCTCGGCACGGTCTATCGCGAGATCCGCAACGCGCTCACCGACATGGAAAAGCTGTTCGGGCTGCTGGCACAGGTGCCCGAGATCGTTGATGCCCCGGATGCGCGAGCGCTCGTGGTCAGCCGCGGCGAGGTCCGCTTCGAGGACGTCAGCTTCGCCTACGACCCGCGCCGCCCCATCCTGCGAGGCGTGAGCTTCACCATCCCGCCAGGGCGCAAGGTGGCGGTGGTGGGTGCGAGCGGGGCGGGCAAGTCCACCCTGGTGCGGTTGCTTTTCCGCTTCTATGACGTCACGGGCGGGCGCATACTCATCGACGGCCAGGACATCCGCACCGTCACCCAGCACAGCCTGCGTGCGGCCATCGGCCTGGTGCCGCAGGACACCGTGTTGTTCAACGACACCCTGTACCACAACATCGCCTACGGCCGCCCCGAGGCGAGCCG
This sequence comes from Thiobacillaceae bacterium, assembly GCA_025054655.1. Taxonomy (GTDB): domain Bacteria; phylum Pseudomonadota; class Gammaproteobacteria; order Burkholderiales; family Thiobacillaceae; genus JANWZL01. The sequence continues at coordinate 10,042 of JANWZL010000006.1, forward strand.
CGAGGAGGTCGTCGCCGCCGCCCGCGCCGCCCACCTCGAGCAGTTCATCGCCCGTCTGCCCGAGGGTTTTGACACCCGCGTGGGCGAGCGGGGGCTGAAGCTCTCCGGCGGCGAGAAACAGCGCGTGGCGATCGCGCGGGCCATCCTCAAAAACCCGCCCATCCTGGTATTCGACGAGGCCACCTCATCGCTCGACAGCGCCACCGAACGGGCGATCCTGGAGGAACTCAGACAGATTGCACAAGACCGCACGACCTTGGTCATTGCCCACCGGCTGTCCACCGTGGTGGACGCCGACGAGATCCTGGTGTTGGAGGACGGCCGCATCGTCGAACGCGGGACTCATGCGCAACTGCTCGCGCTCGGCGGGCGCTATGCCCAACTTTGGCGGCTGCAACAACGGGCCGGGCCGGAGGTGATGCCCCCCGCGTACGCGCCAGTGGAGCGCGCCGATCCGCCCGCCGGCCGGGATGACCTGCACCGCTCGGCCGACCGCGTGCGTACGTGATCGGACCGATGCAGCCGCACACGCGCAAACAGGCCTTGGAGGCCCTGCTGCTCGCACACGTCGAGCTGTGGCGCCCGCAGCCGTTCAAGGACCCGCAGCCGGCCTGGTGCGAGATCTACCCCGCCCTTGCTGCCGAGGCGCTGGCCACGCCCGAGTCGGAGCTCGTCGACCGGGCGGCCGATGGCGTCGGATTGATCCGCTGGGTCGCCCGGCACGTGCCAGGGGTAGACGAATTGCTGCCTCTCGTCGAGCTGCCGCCGTCGCCCGTGCAGACGGTCCCACCATTGTCCGCCCACCTAGCAACTCATGTACCCGGGCGCAAGCGCGCCCAGGTGGCGGCCTTTGCCGCTGCGCTGGGACGGCCACGCGCCGAGCTGCTGGAGTGGTGCGCGGGGCTGGGCCACTTGGGGCGTCACCTGGCGGCGGGTTGGGCGCTACCGGTGACCAGCCTGGAGATCGACCCCGCGCTGTGCGCCCGCGGCGAGGCCCTTGGTGCAGCGTATGGCCAGCGCTTCATCCAGACCGACGTGCTGGCCGACACGAGCGCCGCGTGGCTGCGCGCTCGCCATGTCGTCGCCTTGCACGCCTGCGGCGAGTTGCACCGCAGGCTGGTGCTGGCGGCAGCCGCGGTGGGCTGTCCGGCCCTCGACCTCGCCCCCTGCTGCTATCACCGCACCCCCCAGCCGACCTACCGGCCGCTCAGTGGCGGCACCCTGCGGCTCGACGCCGACGCACTGCGGCTGGCGGTGACCGACACCGTCACCGCCGGGGCCGCCGAGCGGCGCCGCTCGTTCACGGCCATGGCCCGCAAGCTCGCCTTCCAGTCGCTGGCACGTGCGGTGAGCGGCCGCCCCTATCACCCGCTCAAACCGGTCCCCACGCGCTGGCTTGCCCTGGATTTCGAGGCCTGGTGCCGGCGGCTGGCCGCGCGCGAGGGGCTGCGGCTGCCGACCTCGATCGACTGGCAAGCGCTACGGCGCGAGGGCGAGCGGCTCGCCCTGCGGGTGCGCCGGCTGGAGCTGGTGCGGCTCGCCTTCCGGCGAGCGCTGGAGGTCTGGCTCGCCAGCGATCTGGCCGCCCATCTGGCTCAGAGCGGCTACCGCGTGAGGCTGCAGACCTTCTGTCCGGCCACGGTCACACCGCGCAATCTCCTCATCTCGGCACGGCGCGACTGAGGGCCGCGCTATAATGCGCCCACCCGCCACCCACAAGGAACACGATGCAAAGGCCCGAGCAAGACGCCGCCTGGAAGGCGCTCGCCGCCCATCGCAGAGCATGGAGCAGACTGCACCTGCGTGCGCTGTTCGCCCAGGACCCCGCACGCTTCCAGCGTTACTCGCTGCGCCTGGACGACCTGCTGCTCGACTACTCCAAGAACCTGATCAGCGACGAGACCCTGCGGTTGCTCATACAACTGGCGCAGGCCTGCGGGGTGGAGCAGGCGCGGGCGGCCATGTTCCAAGGCGAGCACCTCAACTGCACCGAGGACCGCGCGGTGCTGCACACGGCGCTGCGCGCCCCCGCCGACACCAAGCTCAGCGTCGACGGCCAGGACGTCAGCGCCGACGTGCAGCGGGTGCTCGCCCGCATGAGCGCTTTCGTCGAGGCGGTGCACAGCGGCCGCTGGCGGGGCTACAGCGACCGGCCCATCACCGACATCGTCAACATCGGCATCGGTGGCTCCGACCTGGGGCCGGCCATGGTCTGCCAGGCCCTCGCCCCCTATGCCCGGCCGGGATTGACCGCCCATTTCGTCTCCAACGTCGATCCCACCCATCTGAGCGAGGTGCTCGCTCGGGTCGATCCACAGAGCACGCTGTTCGTCGTCGCCTCCAAGACCTTCACCACCCAGGAGACCTTGGCCAACGCCCGCGCCGCGCGCGACTGGCTCATCCAACACGCGCGTGACGAGGCGGCGGTGGCGCGCCACTTCGTGGCCGTGTCCACCCATCGCGAGGCGGTGACCGCCTTCGGCATCGACCCCGCACAGATGTTCGAGTTCTGGGACTGGGTGGGGGGCCGCTATTCGCTGTGGTCGGCCATCGGTCTGCCGATCGCCCTCTATCTCGGCATGGAGCGTTTCCGCGAACTGCTGGCGGGCGGGCACGACATGGACCGGCACTTCCTCACCGCCCCCTTAGAACGCAACATGCCGGTAATCCTGGCCCTGCTGGGGGTATGGTACATCGAGTTCTGGGATGCACACGCCCACGCGGTGCTGCCCTACGACCAGCGGCTGGCACGCCTGCCGGCCTATCTGCAGCAGCTCGACATGGAATCCAACGGCAAGTCGGTCACCCGCGACGGTCGGCGGGTGCGGCACGGCACTGGGCCGATCCTGTTCGGCGAGCCGGGCACCAACGGCCAGCACGCCTTTTATCAGCTCATCCACCAGGGCACCCGGCTCATCCCCTGCGATTTCCTGGTCGCGGCGCAGTCGCACAACCCCATCGCCGACCAGCACGAGATCCTCATCGCCAACTGCCTGGCCCAGTCCGAGGCCCTCATGCGCGGCAAGACACTGGCGGAGGCGCGGGCGGAACTCAAGGCCCAGGGGCTGAGCAGGGCCGAGATCGCGCGCCTTGCCCCGCATCGGGTCTTCGCCGGCAACCGGCCGAGCAACACCCTGCTCTATCGCCGGCTCGATCCGCGCACCCTGGGCCGGATCATCGCCCTGTACGAGCACAAGGTGTTCGTGCAGGGGGTGATCTGGGACATCAATTCCTTCGACCAGTGGGGGGTGGAGCTGGGCAAGCAACTCGCCCGCGTCATCCTACCCGAGCTGAAAGGGCAGGTCGCGGTAGGTGGCCACGACGCCTCCACCGTCGGCCTGATCGAGCACTGCCGCGCCCTGCGTGAGGCCGGCTGATCCGCGGAGGGCCACATGGAATACACCCTGCTGCGCCTGATCCACGTGGGCACGGTCTATGTCACCTTCGTGCTGTTCGTGCTGCGCGGGGTGTGGATGATGCTCGACTCACCGCGGCTGTCGGCGCGCTGGGTGAGAATCCTGCCGCACGTCAACGACACTGTCCTCCTGGTGGCGGCCATCGGTATGTTGGTGGTGGCGTCGATCAACCCGCTCGAACAGCCGTGGCTGCTGGCCAAGATCGCGGGCCTGATCGCCTACGTCGTGCTCGGCAGCCTGGCGCTCAGGCGCGGCCGCAGCAAGGGCCGACGGGTGGCCGCCTTCTTCGCCGCCCTCCTCGTGTTCGCTTACATCCTCGCCGTAGGCGTGACCAAGCAGGTCCTGCCCGGCATCGTCTGAACCGCCGCCGAGACGGTGGCCACAATCGCGGCTCTCGCCGCTCCTACCCCCTATCAGGGCGGGGCAGCAGCCGGGGCGTGCCAGTAGCGTCGCTCGTCCCAGCGCGCCCGCTCGATCCGCACACCTGCCGGCGTAAACCGCAGCCTGAGCGCACCGTCGCGGTCGGTGCGCAGAATGCGCACGCCGCGCGCCATCAGGCGCTCGATTACCTCGGGGTGCGGATGACCGAAGCGGTTGCGATGCCCCACGGAGATCACGGCGAACGCCGGGGCCACGGCGTCGAGAAAGGCCGGCATGGACGAGCTGCGGCTGCCATGGTGCCCCACCACCAGGACCTCGCTGGCGAGACTATCCGGCACCCGCTCCAGCAGGGACAGCTCCCCCAGCCGCTCGATGTCGCCCACCAGCAGGACGCTGCCATGGCGACCCTGCACCCTCAGCACGCAACTGCGCTCGTTGTCGGCATAGTACGGGTTGGCGTAGTGGTGCGGCGGCGGGTGCAGGACCTGGAAAGTCACCCCATCCCAAGCCCAATGCTGGCCAAACGCACACGGGCGGGCCGCGGGCAGACGGCCGCGGATGGCCTGGCCGTGGGCACTCGACGGCGGCCGGCCGGCCAGGGGGGTGAGCGTCACCCCCGGTGCGTAGGCCGCGGCCAGGCTCAGGGCGCCGCCGCTGTGATCGGTGTCGTCGTGGCTCACCACCAGGGCATCGAGCCGGGTGACGCCCTGCGCCCGCAGGCTGGGCACGAGCACCCGCGCCCCGGCATCCGCACCGCTCGAGTACAGAGGCCCGGTGTCATAGACCAGGGTGTGCGCGGCGGTGCGCACCACCACGGCCAGCCCCTGACCTACGTCCAGGGCCTGCAACCAGAACCCGCCCGGCGGCGGCCGCTCCAGGCGGGGGAAGACGAGCGGCAGGAACAACAAGGCCCCCAGCGCGCGCGCCGGCACGCCCCTTGGCAGCAGCAGCAGGGCCGCCCCGAGCAGGGCCAGGCCGATCGCCGACGCCGAGGGCCGGGCCGCAGACCACACCGCGTGCGGCAGGCGGTCGAGCCACTCCAGACCCTGGACGGTCAGGGCGATGACGGCATGGGCGCCCCCGGCCAGACCCTCCAGCGGCACCAAGGCCGCCAGCAGCACAAGCGGCACCGCCACCAGGCTCACCAACGGGATGGCGAAGGCGTTGGCGAGCGGGGCGATGAGCGAGACCTCGCCGAACAGCACCAGCAGCGGCGGGGTGAGGGCCAGGGCGATGGCCCACTGCGCCCGCGCCCATGCCCACCCCCACGGTGCCGGCCGCAGCCGGCCGTATTCGGCGTACATGAGCACCGCCACCGCCCCAAAGGACAACCAGAATCCGGCGGCGAGCGCGGCCCAGGGATCGATGGCCACCACCACGCCCAGCGCCGCGGCCAGGATGCGGCCGGGAGAGAGCGGCCAGCCGGCCCACAGCCCCGCCACCACCACGGCCAACATGTACAGCGTGCGCTGGGCGGGGATGCCGAACCCGGCCAGGGCCACGTAGGCCGCGGCCGCTGCCAGGCCCAGGGCGAGCCCCGCCTTGCGCGCCGGCCACCACAGGCACAGCCGGGGGGCTCGCCGCCAGGCGAACTGCACGAGGGCATAGACCAGGGCGGAAAAGATGGTCACGTGCAGCCCCGAGATGCTCATCAGATGGATCACACCGGTATGGCGGAACAGCGTCCATTGCGCATCGGGGATGGCGTCCTGATCGCCGATGGCCAGCGCCACCACCACCCCCGCGTAGGGCCGATCGGCCAGGGCCGCAATGAGCCGGGTGCGGATGCGCTCGCGCTGGCCATCCAGCCAGGCGCGCCAGGCACCGTCGCAGCCCTCGGCCTCGACCGGCGCGGCGGTGACGTGACCGGTGGCGCGCAGGCCCTGCTCCAGCAGCCAGGCCTCGTAATCGAACAGGCCGGGGTTGTACGGGGCATGGGGAATGGCCAGCCTGGCCCTCAATTGCACGCAGGCACCGGCCGCGGGCCTGGCCCAGGTGCGTCCGGCGCGTGCCATGTGGGTCAGCAAGACCTGCGAGGGCACACGCGCAGCGACCGGCTCCACCGCCTGTACCCGTAGCCGCAGTCGCCAGCCTTGCGCCGTGGTCTGCGGTAGATCGTACACCCGCCCGACGAGGGTCAGCTCACGCCCCTCCCAGACTGCATCGAGCCGATCCGCCAGCCTCAGCTCCGCACGCCAGGCGGCATAGTGGTAACCGACGATAAGGGCCAGCACGCCCACCGCCACCCTGCGCGACCAGCCTAGGCCTCGCTGCAGCAGCAGCACCACCAGCGGCAGCAGCGCGAGCAGCAGCCACAGGCCGGGCCTGGCCGGCAACGCCGGCTCGCTCTGCAACCAGGCCGCGCCCAGGGCGAACAGCAAAAGGGCCAACCGGATCATCTACAATCGGGGTTTACCAGACGTACAGTCCGCATGCCGCGCAAACACTTCCGCAAATACCTGCCCGATCACGAGACGGTGCGCAACCACCGCCACCTGCGGCACTTCCGCCCGCTGCTGCGCCATCCCAACCTGTGGCATCTGAACCGCCACTCGGTGGCGGGCGGGGTGGCGGCCGGACTGTTCGGCGGCATGATCCCAGCCCCTATCCAGATCCTGACCGCGGCGCTGCTGGCGATCGTCTTCCGTGTGAACCTCCCCGTGGCGGTGGCCACCACCCTGCTCACCAACCCCCTCACCTGGCCTTTCATCATCGTCGGCGCCATGTGGATCGGCACCCTGGTCACCGGCGAGCAGGCCACCGCCCTGCAGCCCTTCCAATTCGACTGGTTCACGGGCGACTTCGGCCGGCTGCTGCCCGAGCTGTGGGGTTGGCTGATGGGCATGGGCAAGCCCTTCGCCCTGGGCCTGCTGATTCTGGCCGCGCTCGCCGCCGCCGCCGGCTATCTGCTGGTGCAGTTCGCTTGGCGGCTGTACATCTTCGCCTATCTGCGCCGGCGGCGCGCGCGCAGACCGACGCCCTAAATCCCCCGCTTCAGTGGCGCTCCGCCGGCACGCTGACCGGATAGCCGTTGCTCAACGCCGTCAGGAAGACCTCCAGATCGGTATAGGCGCGGCTGCCCGGCCGCAAGGGCTGCACGCCGGCGTCTAGGTTGCATTCGATCAGGCGCAGGTGCAGCGACTGCAGCATGTATTGGGTGCGATAGACCGGGTAATGGGCCACGTCGCCATAGGGGGTGGTGATGTGGCTGCCACGCAGCATCTGCCCCACGTTGCGCACGTGGCAAGAGGAGCAGGCGAAATTGAGCCGGCCCGCGCGGGTGTGGAACAGCCGGCGGCCGCGCTCGAAGGCCGCTCGCATGGGCCCGCGCGACACGTCGATGGCGATGGGCAGGCCCTGGCTGAGGCTGGCGATATACAAGGAGACGGCACTGTTGTCATAGCTGCCGTTCTCCAGCACCTGCCCTTGCGCGGCGGCACAGTGCTCGATCGCCTCCTCCAGCCCGACCACCCGGCCGAGATCGGCGCGATAGCGGGGGTAGCGGGTGCGCAGCCCTTTCAGCCGACCGCGCGGGGCGCCCAGGCAGGCGGCGAACCGGCCCGAGCGGTCGAGCTGCCGGTACAGCGCCTCGCCGCGGTCCAGGGCGAAATGCCCGCCATGCACCGCGCTGTTGTATGGCGGGTCCATGAACTTCCAGTTGAGCTTCCAGTGCTCCTCGGGGCTGCCGGCCAGGCGCCAGTCGAGCCGGCTGCGGTCGCGCCACAGCGGATAGGTACCCGACAACCGCAGATCCCCGCGCACGTGCGGCTCATAGCGCTCCAGCGGCAGGTCGAGCTCGCGCCGCGGCTCGGCCGGATCGGCCGCACCCGGCTGGGCGGACAGCAGCAGCATGAGCCCCAGGGCCAGTGTCGCGTGCTCAGTCCAGGCTTTGGACATAGGCGGTGAGGTCGCGGATGTCCTGTTCCGTCAGCAGCCCGAAGGTGCCGAAGGGGGGCATCACGGTGTTGGGATTGATCAAGCGCCGGTCATAGATCTGCTGATAGACGTAGGCATCGCTGTGGCCGCGCTTGCGATAGCCCAGCAGCAGGTGCCCCAGGGAACCGGGCCAGTCCTCGCCGGGCAGGACGTGGCAGGCGATGCAGTTGCCGCGCGCGGGGTCCAATGCGATAGCGCGGCCGCGGGCGACGTCCCCACGGAGCGGCGGGGTGAAACCGGCGGCCTGCGGCGGCGGGGTGGGACGGCGGTCGAGGTGGCTCAGGCTGGGCCAGGGCGTGAGGTCGCGTTTGTACGGCTCCCAGGCGAGTCGGCCGCTGTTGACCACCACCTTGGGGGTCAGGGTACGGGTGGGCGCATGCGCATCCACGGCCGCGTCTGCCGGCCAGTCGCCCGCCCATGCGCACAGCGCCAGTCCGGCGAACAGCAGGCCGTACAGCGGCAGGTGCATGAGAGCTGCCTCCCCTTCGCTAGGATACGTTCAGTCTAGAATCGCTCGCCCACTTGCTCAAGGCGTCCGTCGGTCAGGTGCAGCACCCGCTGCATGCGGGCGGCCAGCTCCAAATCGTGGGTGACCACCACGCAGGCGAGTCGGCGACGCTCGCTCAGCTCGATGAGCAGGTCCTGCACGTGGTGGGCGGTGTGACGGTCGAGGTTGCCAGTGGGCTCATCCATCAGCACACAGGCCGGCTCGGTCACCAGCGCACGGGCAATGGCCACGCGTTGGCGCTCGCCGCCAGACAACTCCCCCGGCCGGTGGTGCAAGCGGTGCGCCAGTCCTACCTCGGCCAGCAGGCGCTCGGCTGCGGGGTAGGCCTGTGTGCGCGACATGCGGCGTATGAGCAGGGGCATGGCCACGTTCTCGACGGCGGAGAATTCCGGCAGCAGGTGATGGAACTGATAGACGAAACCCAGCGCGCGGTTGCGCAGACGCCCGCGCGCCTCCTCGCCAAGCGCCCACAGGTCCTGCCCCAGCAGCCGCACCTCGCCCGCCGTGGGCCGCTCTAGCCCGCCCAACACGTGCAACAGGGTGCTCTTGCCCGAGCCGGAGGCGCCGGTGATGGCCACCCGCTCGCCGGGGCGTACCGTGAGGTCCGCCCCGGTCAACACCGGCACCTCCTCGCGCCCCTGCCAGAAGCTCTTCTTGAGCCCCCGACAGGTCAACACCACCTCACTCAAACCTCACCCCTCACGCCTCACCCCTCACCACTCACTCATACCTCAACGCCTCCGCCGGTTGTACCCGCGCGGCGCGCCAGCTCGGGTAGAGCGTGGCGAGGAAGGCGAGCCCCAGCGCCACCCCGCCGGTCCAGGCCACATCCGACCAGATCAGCTTGGAGGGCAGCTCGGAGATGAAATAGACGTCAGCCGGGAAGAGGTCCAGCCCGAGGGCGCGCTCGATCAGGGGGACGATGGTCTCGACGTTGACCGCCAGCAGGATGCCGCCGATCACCCCCAACGCGGTACCCACGAACCCGATGAGGCTGCCCTGTACCATGAAGATCTGCATGATGCTGGCGGGGCTCGCCCCCAAGGTGCGCAGGATGGCGATGTCGGCCTGTTTGTCGGTGACCACCATGACCAGAGTGGAGATGATGTTAAAGGCGGCCACCGCTACGATGAGGGTGAGGATCAGGGCCATCATGCGTTTCTCGATCGCCACTGCGCGGAAGAAATTGGCGTGGCTTGCGGTCCAGTCGGACAGGAAGTAATCGCCCGTGAGTCGGCGCGCCAAGTCGCGGGTGACGAAGGGGGCGCGCTCCATGTCGGCGAGCTTGACGCGCAGGCCGCTGACCGCTTCGCCCAGGCGATAGAGTCGCTGGGCATCGGCCAGGTGAATGAGGGCGAGGCCGGCGTCGTACTCGTACATACCAGCCTGGAACACGCCGGTGACGGTGAATTGTTTGAGCCGCGGCACCAGGCCCGCCGGGGTAAAGGTTCCCTGCGGGATGACGAGCGCCACCTTGTCGCCCGGCACCACCCCCAGCGCGCGCGCCAGTTCCAGCCCCAGGATGATGCGGTACTCGCCCGGAGCGAGGTCGCTCAACCGCCCCGCCTTCATCTCGCGCGCCAGGTCGGAGACCTCGCTCTCACGCTCCGGCAGCACGCCGCGGATCATGGCCCCGCGCGTGTCGGCACCATGGGCGAGCAGACCCTGGCCGCGCACGTAGGGAGCCGTGCCGCGCACCTCGGGGTGGCGGCGCACCTGGGCATCCAATGCAGGCCAGTCGGCCAGCACCTCGCCCGCCCCGGTGATCTCGAGATGGGAGGCCACACCCAGGATGCGCGTGCGCAGCTCCTCCTGAAAGCCGTTCATCACCGAGAGGACGACGATCAGCGCCGTCACTCCCAGGGCGATGCCGGCCATGGAGATGAGCGAGATGAAAGAGATGAAGTGGTTGCGGCGCTTGGCGCGCGTATAGCGCAGGCCGATCCACAATTCGTATGGCCACACGGCCGGCAGTCTGCCACAAGCCCGGCAGATCGGCCAGCAGCTCGGCCGCGAGGTGCAGCCGATGTCGGTTGGCTAGCGGCTGGTGAAGGCGTAGCGCGCCGTCGTGCGGTCAGACGGAGCACCGCATAACGCCTGACGCTCCGCTATCAGCATGGTGTACATGGACAGATAGGCGTAGCGCTCACGCCGGTCGTAGAGCATGCCGAGGATACGCTGATGGGCGTGACACTCGGCCGGGGTCATGTACACGGAGCAGCCCACCGCGGGCCTGTCAGTCCCCTCCGATACACCCGCATCACAGGCCAGCGCGCCGAAACTCTGCACCAGCAGAGCCGCCAGGCATGCAAGCATACCCGCACGCAGATGCATCGCTATCTCCTAATAGAGTAATATTCACAAGCGAGTATAAAGCCGCAGGAAAAGTTTGCAAGAGCCCCTTGCGCGGGTCGTCGTCCTCAATCGGCCAGTAAGTGTGCCAGCACCTCCCGCCTCTGCGCTGCGCGGCGGTGTTCGAACAGATACACGCCCTGCCAGGTACCCAGCGCCAGGCGCCCCTCGAGCACGGGGATGGCCAGGTGGGTGTGGGTGAGCGCGCTGCGCACATGGGCCGGCATGTCGTCCGGCCCTTCCAGCCGATGGCGGTAGATCGGGTCGCCCTCGGGCACCAGACGGCTCAGGAAGGCCTCCAGATCATGGCGCACGTCCGGGTCGGCGTTCTCCTGGATGAGCAGGCTGGCCGAGGTATGGCGGATGAACAGGGTGAGCAGACCGGTCTGCACCCGGCACGACTCGACCCAGCGGGCCAGCGGCAGGGTGAATTCGTACAGACCCTGGCCACGGGTGGCGATATCGAAGCAGTGGGTGTATTGGCGCATGAGATCCGGAACGGAAAAAGGGCCGGCGATGCCGGCCCCCGGTCGGTGATCCGAACACCTCACTCGCGGCCGACCAGGTCGCGGTAGGCGTGCCAGGTAGCGTGGCCCAGCACCGGGAAGATGACCGCCAGCGGGATGAACCAGGCGATCAGCCCGATGAAGCCCAGCACGGCGATGAGTGCGGCCCACACCAGCATGGTGCCAGGGTTTTCACGCACCACCCAGAGGCTGGTGACCACCGCGGTGATGAAATCCACCTTGCGATCCATCAGCATGGGCAGCGAGACCACCGACAGGGCGAACACCAGCGCCGCCACCGCGCCCCCGATCAGCATGTAGGGGACGACGAAGCCCATGTGCTCGGGCGCAAGCAGCAACCCCAACGTGAAAGGCTGGTCGGTGACGATGTCGGTCTTCAGGAATAGCCCCACCAGGATGGCCGAGATGCGCTCCCAGGCACTCAGGATGAAGGCCAGCATGAAGCCGAACATGCCGATCGAGCCCGCGTTGGCGCGCACGCCATCGAAGGCGCGTGTGGGCACGGGCTGTTCAGCCCGGCGCGAGATGTCGTAGAAGACGATGGCCAGGAAGGGGGCCACCAGCAGGAAACCGCTGGTCAGGGCCATGGCCAGGTGCAGACGCGCCCAGACGTAATCGATGAGCAGAAAGCCCAGCACGGCGAACAACACGCCCAGGGTCAGCGACAGCGGCCAGTGGTGGATAAAATCACCCCATCCGCGGCGCAGCCACTGAAACGGACGTGTCAGCTCCACACGCCGCAGCTCGGGCAGATCGATATGACGTGTATGGGGTTTGATGGTCTCGGTGCTCATGTCGTCCTCCTTTCTCTTGGATGCCAACCTCCACGAACGACTACTCTTACTTTAGTCTAATACTCAAGTATTGGAAGCGGTCTCGGCCAGTGAGTTCCGACAGGAGCACAGCATGAAGGATTTAACGCCCTTGCGTCAGATCGGCCAGAGCATCTGGCTCGACAACCTCTCGCGCAGCCATCTGCGCGAGGGGGAGCTACAGCGCCTCATCGGCCTCGGTGTGAGCGGCGTCACCTCCAACCCCACCATCTTCCACAAGGCGGTGAGCGACAGCCCCCACTATCGGGCGGACCTCGAACGCCTGCGGCACAGCGAACCCGACCCCGAACGGCGCTACGAGGCCCTGGTGACGGAGGACATCCGTGCCGCCTGTGATCTGCTCCGCCCGATGTACGAGGCCAGCGGCGGCGACGATGGTTACGTCAGCCTGGAGGTCGCCCCGCGTCACGCCTACGATACGGAGGCCACGGTAGCCGAGGCTCAGCGCCTCAGTGTTCTGGTCGCCCGTGACAATCTGCTCGTCAAGGTGCCTGGCACCCCGCAGGGGGTTGCAGCTTTCGAGCGGTTGACTGCGCTAGGGGTAAAGGTCAACGTCACCCTGCTGTTTTCGCTCAACCACGTGGTACGTATCTTCGAGGCTTACATCCGCGGCGCTCGGGCCTGGCTCGACGCCGGTGGCGAGCCTGCGCGCCTGAAGGCGGTGGCGAGCCTGTTCCTGTCGCGGGTGGACACCCTGGTGGACCAGCGGCTCGATGCCCTGGCCACCCCGGAGGCCATGCAGATGCGTGGCAAGACGGCCGTGGCCATGGCCAGACTGGCCTATCAGCGCTACAAGGACATCTTCCAGGGCCCGGCCTTTGCCGAGCTGCGCGCGGCCGGCGTGCGGCCGCAATACCTGTTGTGGGCGAGCACCGGCACCAAGAATCCGGCCTACAGCGACCTGCTGTACGTCGAGCCGCTCATCGGGCCGCAGACCATCAACACCCTGCCGGACAAGACCCTGCAGGCCCTGCTCGAACACGGGCGCATCGCGCCCACCCTGGAGGAGGGTCTGCACGAGGCCGAGGCGCACATGGTGCGGCTGGAGCACCTGGGTATCTTGCCCGTGCAGCTGGGCGAGCAGTTGCAGGCGGACGGGGTGCGTCTGTTCGCCGAGTCCTACGATCGGCTCATCGCCCTCATGCACTAGCCGCCGATGCGGCTCACCCTGATCTTCGCCGCCGCGGCCGGCACGCTGCCGTCCGACTGGCCCCGCCAGGCCCCCGCCCTCGCCCGCCTGCTGGCGCGCGGTCGCCAGCTTGCCGCCGAGGTGAGCCTCACCCGGCTCATCGCCCGTGCCTTCGGCCTGGACGATGGCGATGGCCTGGCCGCCCACAGCCTAAAGGCCGAGGGCCTGGCCGCCCAAGGGTCGGCCTGGTTGCGGGCCGATCCGGTCGCCCTGCACTTCGTGCAGGATCGGTTGGTCTTCCTGCACCCGGCGGACACGCCTCTGCAGCCGGCCGAGGCCGACGCCCTCGCCGCCACCTTACGCCCTTATCTCGCCGCCGAGGGCCTGGAGTTGTTCACCCCTCACCCGCAGCGCTGGTATCTGCGCCTGCCCGCCGCGTTCACCGCACCTCAGGCCGCACCGCCGGATGCCCTGGCCGGCCGGGCGGTCGAGGCACATCTGCCGCGCGGCATGGACGCCGCCGGCTGGCGCCGACGGTTGACCGAGCTGCAGATGCTGCTGCACGACCACCCCGTCAACCGCGCACGCGAGGCGGCCGGGCTGCCCGTCATCAACAGCCTGTGGTTCTGGGGCGGCGGCCGGCCGCGGCCGCCAACCTCGCCGGGGGTGACGCGGGTGCTGGCCAACCACCCCCTGGCCTGCGCCCTGGCGGCGACGAGCGGCATCGGCTGTAGCCCCCCTGAGCCGGAGCAGCTGGCACGTGGGCGCACCCCTGCTATGGTGATATTGCAGGGGCAAGTGGGGACACAGCTGAGCGAGTGGGACGCACACTGGTTCGCCCCCATCCTGCTTGGCCTGCAGCGTGGGCGCTGGCGGGAGGTGAGCGTGTACTGCACTCATCCCCTCACCGCGGCGAGCCGCCTGCACACATGGGATGCCTACCGCTTCTGGCGCCGCCCATTCGCCTGACCGCCGCCATGAACGACGTCAACAGCATGTTGCAGGACATCCGCTGGGAGACCGAGGCGACCCGGCGCTATACCGGTCGAGCGGCGCTGTCCCCGCGCGTGATGCAGGCCATGGCCGAGGTGCCGCGCGAGCGCTTCGTGCCCGAGGACATGCGCGCGCTCGCCTTCCGCAATGGCCCGCTGCCGATCGGCCATGGGCAGACCATCTCGCAGCCCTTCATCGTCGCCCTGATGACCGACCTGCTGGAGCCCGAACCCGACGACGTCATGCTGGAGGTGGGCACCGGCTCGGGCTATCAGGCCGCCATCCTCTCCCGTCTGGTACGCAAGGTCTATAGCCTGGAGGTCATCGAACCGTTGGCCCGGCGGGCAAGGGCGCTGTTGGCTGATCTCGGCTACGACAACGTCGAGGTCCTGCACGCCGACGGCCATGCCGGTCTGCCCGAGCATGCCCCCTATGACGGCATCATCGTCACCGCCGCCGCCAGCACCGTGCCACCCGCCCTAATCGAACAACTGAAACCGGGGGCGCGCCTGGTCATCCCGGTCGGGCGGCCGGGCTGGTCGCAAGTGCTGAAGGTGATTGAGAAACGGATCGATGGCTCGGTGAGCGAGCGCGACGTATTGGACGTGGCCTTCGTGCCGCTGACCCACGGCACCGGCGCCGGCGGCGACTAGTCGCGGAAGTTGACGAACTGCAGGGGCAGGTCGGTCACCGACTTGCGGATCAGGGCGATCGCCTCCTGCAGGGTGTCCTTCTTTGCCCCTGACACGCGCACGGCATCCCCCTGGATGCTGGCGTTGACCTTCAGCTTGCTGTCTTTGATCAAACGCACGATCTTCTTGGCCGTCTCGGTCTCCAGTCCGTTGCGCACACGCACTGCGCGTTTGACCTTGTTACCGGAGACTTTTTCGCTGCGCTCCGCCACGTCGAGCGCGCGCACGTCGATGCCGCGCTTGGCCAGCTTGTTGACCAGGATGTCGCGCACCTGTTCGAGCTTGAAATCGTCGTCGGCGTAGAGGGTGAGCAGGTATTCGGCCTGCTCGATGCGAGCGTCCGAACCCTTGAAGTCAAACCGGTTGGCGATCTCGCGGTTGGCCTGATCGACCGCGTTTCTCAGCTCCTGCTTGTCCACCTCGGAGACGACGTCGAAGGAGGGCATGGCGTGCTCGAACAAGATGCAGACCGACCGGTCTGCCAGCAATTTTTACAAGATCTTGACCCATGCAGCGACCAGGCTCACCGCAGCCACCATCATCCCCCCAGGCGAAGGGTCAGTCGGTATTCGAGCGCTTTGATGCGCTCGTCGAGATAGGCGCGAGTGACGCGCCGTTCATCGATCAGCCTCGCCTGCTCCTCGGCCAGGATCTCGGCCTGCTGCAAGGGCATGCCGGCGGCGGTGAGCCGCTTGACGAAGGCATGGGTGTCGAAGACGATAGAAGACATCCAGACCGGTCGCAGCCTGAACTACGCTTGTCCGTTTGGTCCCACGGTGGTCAGACATGTGCGGTCGGGTGTATTCACTTCAGACCACCAGCACCCGCTGCAACACCATCTTGCCGACATAGCCGACCATGCCCAGGGCCAGCACGAAATAGAGCACCGCCGTGCCGTACTTACCGGCCTTGGAGCGCCAGGCGGTGTGGCCGATGATGAACAGCATGAACAGGATGAGCAGCGGGATGCCGTAGCTCACCCCCAAATCGGCCCATTGGGCCTCGGTATAGCCGAACAAGGTCGGTTCGCTCATCGTCTTTCCCTCCTTTGGTCACGCCGCGCGCCGATGCGCAGACGCAGGGCGTTCAGCTTGATGAAACCGCCGGCATCGCGCTGGTCGTAAGCACCGGCGTCCTCTTCGAAGGTGGCTAGTGCAGGGTCGAACAGCGAATCGGTCTCCGACCCGCGGCCGACCACCTGCACGTTGCCCTTGTACAGCTTGAGCCGCACCCAGCCGTTGACATGCGCCTGGGTATGGTCGATCAGGGCCTGCAGGGCCTTGCGCTCAGGGCTCCACCAATAGCCGTTGTAGATGAGACTGGCGTAGCGGGGCATCAGTTCGTCCTTGAGGTGGGCCACCTCGCGGTCCAGGGTGATGGACTCGATCGCCCGATGCGCCTTGAGCAGGATGGTGCCGCCCGGGGTCTCGTAGCAGCCACGCGACTTCATGCCCACGTAGCGGTTTTCCACCAGGTCGAGCCGCCCGATGCCATGGCGGCCGCCCAACTCGTTGAGCCGAGCGAGCAGCCGCGCGGGGCTCAAGGCCTCGCCGTCGATCGCCACCGCATCGCCGCCCTGGAAGGTCAATGTGACGTATTCCGGCGCATCCGGCGCCTTCTCCGGGGCCACGGTCCAGCGCCACATCTCCTCCTCCGCCTCGGCGGCGGGGTCCTCCAGGTGGCGGCCCTCATAGGAGATGTGCAACAGGTTGGCGTCCATCGAATAGGGCGAGCCGCCCTGACGGTGTTTCATCTCGATGGGGATGCCGTGCGCCTCGGCGTAGGCGAGCAGGCGCTCGCGCGAATTGAGGTCCCATTCGCGCCAGGGGGCGATGATGCGGATGTCGGGCTTGAGGGCATAGGCCGTCAGCTCGAACCGCACTTGGTCGTTGCCCTTGCCGGTGGCGCCATGGGCGATGGCATCCGCCCCGGTCTGCTGGGCGATCTCCACCAGCCGCTTGGCGATGAGGGGGCGGGCGATGGAGGTGCCGAGCAGGTATTCGCCCTCGTACACCGCGTTGGCGCGGAACATCGGGAAGACATAATCGCGCACGAACTCCTCGCGCAGATCGTCGATGAACACGTGCTCCGGCCGCACCCCCAATTGCAGGGCCTTGGCGCGCGCCGGTTCGAGTTCCTCGCCCTGACCGATGTCGGCGGTGAAGGTGATGACCTCGCAGCCGTAGGCCTCCTGCAGCCACTTGAGGATGACCGAGGTGTCCAAACCGCCGGAATAGGCCAGTACGACCTTGCTGACCTGCTGCGCCATCGCCTCTCTCCTTCAGTGCGTGCTGCCGTCCACGGCCACCACCTCGCCGGGGAAGTTGCCCACCCGCAGGGCGCGCAAATCGGCCAGCTGCGAGGCACGCTCCAGTTCGATGCCGATCACCCGCCCGTCCTCGCTGAGATTGAGGACCACACCGGGATGGGCCTCCCAGGCATGCGAGGCGTCCTCGGGTAGCAACTCGATATAGAGGGAATCGGTGTCCTTGAAATAGGCGATGTTCATGACCGGCCCACTGGAGGCTGAAACGCGAATCGGTGCATTCTACCAGCTCGCCACGCCTTGCGTCCGCGCGGGCACAGGTATTTCTGCACCAGCCGCTTAGGGCCGCGCAGTGGCCGCGTTGGGCGCGCCGTGGGCGTGGGTCGCAGCCTGCAGCAATTGCAGGCTGATCTCCTGTGCACGCGTCATCTCGGCGGGGGTCATCAGCTGCGCTAGTCGCTCGCGCTCCAGCGCCGCCGCCTCGTTGCCGTTGGCCGCCGCGATGTTGAGCCAGGCATAGGCATGGTCGCGGCTGACCGGCACCCCCATGCCGTCGCGGTGCATCACGCCGAGCAGATACTGGGCCTCGGCCTTGTGCAGGCGGGCGGCCTGCGCGAACCACTCGTAAGCCTGTTTGTAGTTCTGCAGGGTGCCCCGACCGTACAGATAGGCCATGCCCATCTGATAGACCGCTTCGGTATGTCCCTGATCCGCGGCCGCCTTGATCCACTTGAAGCCGTTGCGGTAATCCATGCGGTCCCACAGATGCATGCCCAGTTTGTACTGCATCGCGGCCTCCCCCCGATAGGCCCGAATCACCTCCTCCCGGCTGAGCACCGAGGCCGCCACCTCGTCCGCGGCCCGCTCCTGCAGCGGGCTGTCGGCCGTGAACAGGCCCGAGGTCGCCACCACGCCGACGGCGGCCGCGATCAGGGCGGCGATTGCTGCATATCCCCAGTACGACCTCAGCTTGAAATGGCGCTTGCAGGCCCTGCAACGGTAAGTGACGGCGAACCAGCCGCCCAGTCGCCGGGTCGATCTGCGCACCTGCTGACTGCCGCA
>JANWZL010000109.1 GCA_025054655.1 Thiobacillaceae bacterium
CAGACGGATGCGCCCATAGCGGTCGGCCTGTGCCCCCAGGTGCGTGAGCGTGGTCGCCTCCACCAGCGGCAGCGGTGCGCTCCAGAAAAAGCTGATCGCGCTCATCACCGCGAACAGCCACCAGAAGGACTGATCCACGAATACGCCCAGGTAGGCGATCAGGCAGGCGAGTGTGGCGGCACGCACGATGGGCGCACGTCGGCCGCTGCGGTCGGCCAGATGCCCCCAGACGTTGGGGGCGAACATGCGCATGACCTGCAGCAGCGACATCAGCACGCCGATCTGGACGGCGGCAAACCCCAGCGACTTCAGGTATAGCCCCCAATAGGGCGCAATGGCGCCGATGAAGGCGAAATAGAAAAAGTAGAAGGCCGACAGTCGCCAGTAGAGCTGGGGGGGCATGGGGGCAAGTCCGGCGCCGAAACGAAAACGGCCCGGTCCTGCGGCCGGGCCGTGGGCGGCGGCGCACGCTCAGTGCTGGGCGGCGAGGATCATGCGGTAGAGCTTGTCCTTGAGGTTGACGCGGATCTTCTTCAGCTCCTCGAAGTACAGGTCGGAGGCCGCCTCGACCCGCTGCTCGATGCGCACGATCTTGTGATCGACGTCGTCGTAGTCGCGCATCATGCGCACGAACTCGTCGTTGCTGAGCATGAGCCGGCGGATGGTCTCCTGGTGCTCGGGGAACTCGTGGAAAAGGTCGTGGCTCTCGATCATGCAGGCTCCTTTCTGTGCGGTTCGTGCTAGGGTGCTGGCGCCCGGCCGGGAATGGCCGGGGTGGGGCAGACGACGTCGGCGTTCTGCGCCCGGTGGCGCAGGGCATGGTCCATCAGCACAATGGCCAGCATCGCCTCGGCGATGGGGGTGGCGCGGATGCCCACGCAGGGATCGTGCCGGCCGTGGGTGACCACCTCCACCGGCTGTCCGTCCAGGTCGATCGAGCGCCCCGGCAGGCGGATGGAGGAGGTCGGCTTGATGGCGATGGAGGCGACGATGTCCTGACCGGTGGAGATGCCGCCCAGGATGCCGCCGGCATGGTTGGACAGGAAACCCTGTGGGGTGAGCTCGTCGCGGTGCTGGCTACCGCGCTGTTCCACCACGGCGAAACCGTCGCCGATCTCCACCCCCTTGACGGCGTTGATGCTCATCAGGGCATGAGCGATGTCGGCGTCCAGGCGGTCATAGACCGGCTCACCCAGGCCCACCGGCACCTGCTGCGCCACCACGTTCACCCGCGCGCCGATGGAGTCGCCCGACTTGCGCAAGGCGTCCATGAAGCGCTCCAGCTCGGGCACGCTGTCAGGGTCTGGTGCGAAGAAGGGGTTGGTCTCCACTGCCGCCCAGTCCTTGAACGGGATGCGGATCGGACCGAGCTGGGCCAGATAGCCGCGGATTACGGTGCCATACCGCTCCTGCAGCCACTTCTTGGCGATCGCCCCGGCCGCCACGCGCACCGCGGTCTCGCGCGCGCTGGAGCGCCCGCCGCCGCGCCAGTCGCGGATGCCGTACTTCTGCCAGTAGGTGTAATCGGCATGCCCGGGCCGGAAGGTGCGGGCGATGTCGCTGTAATCCTTGCTGCGCTGATCCTCGTTGCGGATCAGCAGGGCGATGGGCGCGCCGGTGGTGCGCCCATCGAACACCCCGGACAGGATCTCCACCCTGTCCGACTCTCGCCGCTGCGTCACATGGCGCGAGGTGCCGGGTTTGCGCCGGTCCAGGTCGCGCTGGATGTCGGCCTCGGCAAGCGCGAGCCCCGGCGGACAGCCGTCCACCACACAGCCGATGGCCGGTCCATGCGACTCGCCGAAAGAGGTGACGCAGAAGTGGAGGCCGATCGTGTTGCCGGACATGGTGCGGGACCTCGGTTGTCGGATTATCGCATCACGGCCGCCCCCGTGCGCAGCCGTTCGAGTAGTTCCACCCCAAGGGCGACGCCAAAGCCGGTCAGCTCGCTCGCCACCGCGCCCAGGCCCCCCTTGCAGCGGGAGGCTGACAGGTCCACGTGCAGCCATGGGCGCTCTCCCACGAAGCGGGCGAGGAAACGCGCGGCCAGGATGTGGTCGGCCTCGGCCTCCAGGATGCATTGTTTGACATCGGCCACCTGCGACTCCAGGGCCTCGTCGTAATCCTCCGGCGCGGGAAAGGCCACCACCCGCTCGCCCACGGCCTCGCCGGCCGCCACCGCCAACGTCGCCAGCTCGGAACGATTGGCGAGCACCCCGCTCATGCGTTCGCCCAAGGCCACCGTCATGCTGCCGGTGAGGGTGGCGAAGTCGAGGATCAGCTGCGGCTCCTCACGCGCCGCCAGGGTCAGGGTGTCGGCCAGCACCATGCGCCCCTCGGCGTCGGTGTGCACCACCTCGATGCTGGTGCCGTTCAGGGCGCGCACCACCTCATTCTGGGTGTAGGCGCTTGGGGAGAGATGGTTTTGCGCAATGGCCAACCAGGCGCTGAGTCTGAGCGGGAATTTGAGGCGTGTGGCAGCGAGCAGCACCCCTAGGGCCACCGCCGAGCCGTTCATGTCGTCGTGCATGTTGTGCATGTAGCGGGCGGGCTTGAGGTTGTGCCCGCCGGTGTCGAAGCAGATGCCCTTGCCCACCAAGGCGTAGTGCCCCTTGCGTTTCCCGCGGCCTCCGCCGTCGTAGTGCACGCGCACGATGGCCGCGTCCTCGTGCTGGCTGCCGCGCGCCACGGCGAGGAAGGCACCGGCCCCGAGCTTGCGCAGGCGTTTGAGGTCGTACTCCTCCACCGCCCAGCCCAGGGCCTGGGCTAGAGTGCGCACGTGGGCGCGGTAGCTGGCCGGGGTGAGCTCGTTAGGCGGCAGCCAGGTGAGCCGGCGGGCGAGGTGGTTGCCCTCGGCCACTGCCCGCTCGCGGGCGAGATCCAGCCTTGCCAGCCCGTGGATGTGGATGCGTTCGAGCGCCCAGGGCTTGTCTTCGCGCTTGCGGCTGGGCAGCGGGCAGCCGTTCAGCCAGGCCGTGTACACCGCCGCACGCGCCGCCAGCACACGGAAGGCATCGGGCCCGTACACGGCGATGTGCAGGCTGCGCGGGCGCTCTTCCAGCAGGGGTTGCAGGGCCTGCCGCAGCCGGGTGTGGCGGGTGTAGGGGTCGGCCTGGGGGTCCAGGCGCACCCAGCTGCTGAGGCAGCCGCCCGGCAGCTCGACGGCGACCGGTTTCTTGGCCAGCTCCTGGGCTTTGCTGCCACGCCGCTGCAGGCTGTGCTGGACCGCCTCACGGGCGAAGGCGTCGAACCAATCCTCGCCGGCCGGCAGCACGCACAGCAGCTGTCGCGCCGCATCGGGCAGTGCGGAGGGCGCTGCGGCGTGCCAGTCCAGGTCGGCGAGTTTCGGCAGCAGCTCGTGCGGGAAGGCCATCGGTGGCGGTATCGTAGGGAAAGTGCGATTGTCGCGCAGATTCGCCCGGCGTGCAGCAGCGGGCGCGGAATTTGACCGCCACCCGACCCCGCCGGGATAATTCGCGGGTTCAGCAGCGCCCCAGCCGCTCGTCCGCGCGCAGGCGTTGGTCCCAACCAGGAGAACGACACGATGTCCAGGCTCACCCCCGATATCGACCCGCAGGAGACCCAGGAGTGGCTCGACGCCCTGGCCGCGGTGATCGAGGAGGAAGGCACCGAACGCGCCCACTTCCTGCTGGAGAAACTGATCGATCAGGCGCGCCGCTCTGGGGCCTATCTGCCCTACAGCGCCACCACCGCCTACATCAACACCATCCCGCCGCACCTGCAGGCCAAGCATCCGGGCGACACGGCCATCGAGCATCGCATCCGCGCCATCATCCGTTGGAACGCGGTGGCCTGCGTGATGCGCGCCAACGACAAGGCCCCGGGCGTGGGCGGCCACATCGCCACCTACCAGTCCGCCGCCACCCTGTACGAGGTCGGTTTCAACCACTTCTTCCGCGGCCCCGAACATCCCGGCGGCGGCGACCTGGTCTATTTCCAGGGCCATGCCTCGCCCGGCATCTACGCGCGCGCCTTCGTCGAGGGCCGCATCAGCGAGGAGCAGCTGGCCAACTTCCGCCAGGAGTCCACCGGCCGGGGGCTATCGTCCTACCCCCACCCCTGGCTGATGCCGGATTTCTGGCAATTCCCCACCGTGTCCATGGGCCTTGGGCCCATCCAGGCGATCTATCAGGCCCGCTTTCTCAAATACCTGCACGACCGCGGCATCCTCGACACCTCGCAGCGCAAGGTGTGGTGCTTCGTGGGCGATGGCGAGACCGACGAGCCGGAGACCCTGGGCGCCATCACCCTAGCGGCACGCGAGCGGCTGGACAACCTGATCTTCGTCATCAACTGCAATCTGCAGCGGCTCGACGGGCCCGTGCGCGGCAACGGTAAGATCATCCAGGAGCTCGAGGCGGCCTTCCGCGGCGCCGGCTGGAACGTCATCAAGGTGATCTGGGGCTCCTATTGGGACCCGCTGTTGGCGATGGACACCAAAGGCCTGCTCAGGCAGCGCATGGAGGAGTGCGTCGATGGCGAATACCAGAACTTCAAGGCGCGCGGCGGCGCCTACACGCGCGAGCACTTCTTCGGCAAGTACCCGGAACTCAAGGAGATGGTGGCCGCCATGTCCGACGAGGACATCTGGCGCCTGAATCGCGGCGGCCACGATGTGCACAAGGTGTATGCCGCCTATCACGCCGCCGTGCGGCACGAGGGCCAGCCCACGGTGATCCTGGCCAAGACGGTCAAGGGCTACGGCATGGGCGCGGCGGGCGAGTCCTTGAACCCCGCCCACCAGCAGAAGAAGCTGGACATGGACTCGCTCAAGGCCTTCCGTGACCGCTTCCAGATCCCCATCAGCGACGAGGATCTGCCCCGGCTGCCCTTCTACCGGCCACCGGAGGACAGCCCGGAGATGAAATACCTGCGCGAGCGGCGCGCCGCCTTGGGGGGGTATCTGCCCAGCCGCCGCCGCAGGGCGCCCGAGAGCCTCGCTGCGCCGCCGCTGACGGCCTTCCAGAACATGCTGGAGGGCACGGGCGAGCGGGCCATCTCCACCACCATGGCCTTCGTGCGCATCCTCACCACGCTGCTGCGGGACAAGACGATCGGCAAACGCATCGTGCCCATCGTGCCGGACGAGGCGCGCACCTTCGGCATGGAGGGGCTGTTCAGCCAGATCGGCATCTATTCCTCCTCCGGCCAACTGTACGAGCCAGTGGACCACGACCAGGTGATGTACTACCGCGAGGACAAGAGCGGACAGCTGCTGGAGGAGGGCATCACCGAGGCGGGGGCGTTCTCCTCCTGGCTGGCGGCGGCCACCTCGTACAGCGTCAACGGCGTGGTCATGGTGCCGTTCTACATTTTCTACTCCATGTTCGGTTTCCAGCGCATTGGCGACCTCGCCTGGGCGGCCGGAGATTCGCGCGCGCGCGGTTTCCTATTGGGGGCCACGGCCGGGCGTACCACCCTAAACGGCGAGGGCCTGCAGCACGAGGATGGCCACAGCCACATCCTCGCCTCGGTCATCCCCAACTGCATCGCCTACGACCCGACCTATGCCTACGAGCTGGCGGTGATCATCCGCGAGGGCCTGCGGCGCATGGTCGAGGCGCAGGAGGACGTGTTCTACTACATCACCGTGATGAACGAGAACTATCCGCAGCCGCCCATGCCGGCAGGGGTGGAAGAGGGCATCCTGAAAGGGATGTACCGCCTGCGTGTGAGCCAGGCCGATGGGCCGCGGGTGCAGCTCATGGGCAGCGGCACCATCCTGCGTGAGGTGCTGGCGGCGGCCGAACTGCTGGAGGCCGACTGGGGCGTGGCGGCGGACGTGTGGAGCGCGACCAGCTTCACAGAGCTGCGGCGCGAGGGCATGGCCGTGGAACGTTGGAATCTGCTGCACCCCACAGAACCGCGGCGCTTGAGTTATGTCGAGCTTTGCCTCCAGGACACCGAAGGGCCGGTCATCGCCGCCACCGATTACCTACGCGCCTACCCCGACATGATCCGGCCCTTCGTACCGCGCCGCTTCGTAACCCTGGGCACCGACGGTTTCGGCCGCTCCGATACGCGCGAGGCCTTGCGCCGCTTCTTCGAGGTGGACCGCCATCACGTCGTGCTGGCGGCGCTCAAGGCCCTGGCCGACGAGGGGACGATCGATCCCGTCCGCGCCGCCGAGGCGATCCGCCGATATGGGCTGGAGCCCGAGCGGCCCGCCCCGTGGACGGTCTGAAAGGAGCGCACCATGGCCATCCAGGAAGTGCGCGTGCCGGACATCGGCAATTTCAAGGACGTGCCGGTGATCGACATCCTCGTCAAGCCCGGCGACAAGGTGCACAAGAACGACCCGCTCATCACCTTGGAGTCGGACAAAGCGGCGATGGACATCCCCGCCCCGGTCGCCGGCACGGTGCAGGAGATCAAACTCAAGGTGGGCGACAAGGTGTCCGAGGGCAGCCCCATACTGCTCATCGACACCGCTGCCGAGGCGCCGGCGGCCGCCTCACCGGTGGTGAAGTCCTTCGTGCCGCCGCCAGCGCCCGAATCCGGCATGATCGCCGCGGCCGCCGCCCAGGTGCCGCCGCCCTCGCGCCTAGAGCCCGAGGTGCCGGGCCCCATCCCGCCGGCGGGCAGACCCGCGCCAGTGGCCGCGCGTGCCGAGTTCGCGCCAGGCAAGCCGCCGCATGCGAGCCCCTCGGTGCGCCGCTTCGCCCGCGAGCTGGGTGTGGACCTCGCGCGGGTGAAGGGCAGCGGCCCGCGCGGGCGCATCCTCAAGACCGACGTGCAGGCCTGGGTGAAGGCAGAACTCAGCAAACCGCGCGCCGAGGGCGCAGGCTTTGCGCTGGGGCTGCCGCCTGCACCAGTGGTGGATTTCAGCCAGTGGGGCGAGGTGGAGACCCAGCCGCTCACCCGCATCAAGAAGCTGTCGGGGGCCAACCTGGCGCGCAACTGGGTGATCGCCCCGCACGTGACCCAGTTCGACGAGGCCGACATCACCGACCTGGAGTCCTTCCGCAAGTCCATGCTGGAGGAGGCGGCCAAACGGGGGGTGAAACTCACCCTGCTCGCCTTCCTGATGAAGGCGGTGGTCAACGCCCTGCGCCACTATCCTCAGTTCAACGCCTCGCTCGCCCCCGATGGCGACCGTCTCATCCTCAAGAAGTATTATCACATCGGCTTCGCCTGCGAGACCCCGGACGGCCTGGTGGTGCCGGTCATCCGCGAGGTCAACCGCAAGGACGTGCTCGACATCGCGCGCGAACTGGGTGACCTCTCGGCGCGCGCGCGCGAGCGCAAGCTGAAGGTCGAGGAGATGCAGGGGGGCTGCTTCACCATCACCAGCCTGGGCGGCATTGGCGGCACCGCCTTCACCCCCATCATCAACGTACCCGAGGTGGCCATCCTGGGGGTGTCGCGGGCGGTCATGAAACCGGTGTGGAACGACAAGGCCGGCGAGTTCGAACCGCGCCTGATGCTGCCCCTGTCGCTGTCCTACGACCACCGCGTCATCGACGGGGCGGATGGGGCGCGCTTCACCAGCCACCTGCGCCTGATGCTGTCGGATGTGCGGCGTCTGCTGTTGTGAAGACCCACGACACCGCAGCACCCCACACCTCTTTCCTTGTGCCTTGTCGAGCAGTTACTTAAACTAATATGACTTAGTTTTGTTGGTCAGGCATGCAAACCGTCAACATCCACGAAGCCAAGACCCACTTGTCCAGACTGGTCGAGCAAGCGGCGCAGGGTGAGCCCTTCATCATCGCCAAGGCGGGCCGCCCGATGGTCAAGGTCGTACCCCTGGAGCACGGGGAGCGACGTCCCGCCAGCCGTCTGGGTTTCATGGTCGGACGGATCAAAGTCCCCGACGATTTCGACACCTTGGGCCAGGAGGAGATCGAGCGCTTGTTCATGGGGGCGCATGAAGCTGCTGCTTGACACCCAAGTGTTACTCTGGGCCGCAGGCATGCCTGAAAGCCTGTCGCCCGCAGCCCAGCAGATGATCGCTGACAGCGACCACGAGCTCTGCTACAGCGTCGCCAGCTTGTGGGAGATCGTCATCAAAAACGGCCTGGGCCGTTCTGACTTCCTGGTGGATGCGCGCCTGTTACGGCGCGGCCTCCTGGACCATGGTTATCGCGAGCTGCCCGTCTCTGCGGAGCATGTCTTGGCGGTGGGCAGCCTACCGGCGATACATCGCGACCCTTTCGACCGCCTCCTGGTCGCGCAGGCGATGGTTGAGGGTATCGCGCTGGTTACGCGCGACGCCAGGCTGGCGCAATACCCCGCGCCCATCGTCCGTATCTGACTCCCACCCCTTAGACGAATACCCCGACATGAACCCCTCCATCGAGATCAAGGTCCCCGACATCGGCAACTTCAAGGACGTGGCCGTCATCGACGTGCTGGTCAAGGTGGGCGATCGGGTAAACAAGAACGACCCGCTCATCACCCTGGAGTCGGACAAGGCGGCCATGGACATCCCCTGCCCGATGCCCGGGGTGGTGGAGGCGCTCAAGGTGAAGGTGGGCGACAAGGTGTCGGAGGGCTCCCCCATCCTGCTGCTGGTGGCCGAGTCCGACACCCGTGTAGACACCGCAGGGATCGAGGCCGCGGTCCACACCCCACCCCCCTCCCCCCTTCCCACCTCCCCTTTCCCTCCTCCTCACCCCTCACCCCTCACCCCTCACCCTTCCCCCGACCTGCACGCCCAGCTCTTGGTCCTGGGTGCCGGGCCGGGCGGCTATACAGCGGCCTTCCGCGCCGCTGATCTGGGGCTCAGGGTGGTGCTGGTGGAGCGCTATCCCACCCTCGGGGGGGTGTGTCTCAACGTCGGCTGCATCCCCTCCAAGGCCTTGCTGCACGCCGCGCGGGTGATCGCCGAGGCCGAGGAGATGGCCGCGCACGGGCTCGCCTTCGGCCGGCCGCAGATCGACCTCGAGCGGCTGCGGGACTGGAAGGCGAAGGACGTGGTGGGTCGGCTCACCGGGGGGTTGGCGCAGCTTGCCCGCCAGCGCCAGGTGACGGTGGTCCAGGGCGTGGGCCGTTTCACCGGGCCACACCAGATGGAGGTCGCCGGCGCGGAGGGGGTGAAGACGATCGCCTTCGACCACGCCATCATCGCCGCCGGTTCGCGCCCCATCAAACTGCCTTTCCAGCCAGACGACCCGCGGGTGATGGACTCCACCGGTGCGCTCGAACTGGCCGATGTCCCCGGCCGACTGCTCATCATCGGCGGCGGCATCATCGGTCTGGAGATGGGCACGGTCTACGACGCCCTGGGTAGCCGCGTGACCGTGGTGGAACTGGGCGGGCAGCTGATCCCGGGCTGCGACCCCGACCTGGTGCGTCCGCTGGCCAAACGCCTGGAAAAACGTTTCGCGGCCATCCTGCTACAGAGCAAGGTCACCGCCATGGAGGCGCACGTGGAGGGCATCGAGGTGACGATCGAGGGCGGCGGTGGGAGCCGGCGCGAGCTCTACGACCGCGTGCTGGTGGCCATCGGCCGCCGGCCCAACGGGGATGCGATCGGTGCCGAGGCGGCCGGCGTCAAGGTGGACGAGCGCGGCTTCATCCCGGTGGACCGTCAGATGCGCACCAATGTGCCGCACATTCTGGCCATCGGCGACATCGTCGGACCGCCCATGCTGGCACACAAGGCAGTGCACGAGGGCAAGCTGGCGGCCGAGGTGATCGCCGGCCACAAGGTGGAGTTCCAGGCCCTGGCCATCCCCGCGGTCGCCTACACCGACCCCGAGGTGGCCTGGGCGGGGCTGACCGAGACCGAGGCGCAGGCGCGCGGCATCGCCATCGACAAGGCCGTCTTCCCTTGGGCCGCCAGCGGTCGGGCGCTGTCGCTCGCCCGTACCGAGGGGCTCACCAAGCTGATCCTGGAGCCAGACACCCGCCGTGTGCTGGGCGCCGGTATCGTCGGGGTGAATGCCGGCGAGCTCATCGCCGAGGCGGTGCTCGCCATCGAGATGGGTGCCACCGCCGAGGACCTGGCGCTCACCATCCACGCCCACCCCACCTTGTCGGAGACGGTTTGTTTCGCCGCCGAGCTGGCCGAGGGGAGCATCACCGACCTCATGCCGCCGCGGCGCAAAAAATGAGGCGGTCGATCGACAGGATGGTTGACTGACCGGCCGGCCGGTTCTAGTCTGTATTCGTGCAGCAGTCGCCTGCCCACGCTCGTATCGACCCCATGTACGCCCTGGCCGAGCCACAGATCACCCGCCACCGCCTCAGTGTGGAGGACTATCACCGCATGGCCGCGGCCGGCATCCTGCACGAGGACGACCGGGTCGAGCTGATCGAGGGGGAGATTATCGATATGGCACCGGCAAGCAGCTGGCATGCTGGCACGGTGGCGTGGTTGACACGTCTATTGCACGATGCGGTGGGGCAAAGCGCCATCGTCTCGGTGCAAAACCCCGTGCGCCTGGACCGCTACTCCGAGCCCCAACCCGACCTCGCCCTCCTGCGCCCGCGCGAGGATTATTACACCCGCAGCCATCCCGGCCCCGGCGATG
This sequence comes from Thiobacillaceae bacterium, assembly GCA_025054655.1. GTDB lineage: Bacteria > Pseudomonadota > Gammaproteobacteria > Burkholderiales > Thiobacillaceae > JANWZL01. The sequence continues at coordinate 10,503 of JANWZL010000109.1, forward strand.
TCCTGCTCATCGTCGAGGTCGCCCAATCGAGCCTGGCCTACGACCTGAAGCTGAAGGTCCCGCTCTACGCCCGTCATGGCATACCCGAGGTGTGGGTGTGGGACGTCGATACGGGTACCGTGCACGTCTGTCGCAACCCCGAAGGCGGTGTCTACCGGGAGATCGAGCCCCACACCGGGGCGTGTAGTTTGAGCCCCTTGCTGCTCCCCGGGATCAGCATAACAGTACAGCCCATCGCCCCATGAAGCCACTCCATTCCTTGGTCTGCCTCCTGCTGGCCGGCGGTCTGTCGCTGTCGGCTCACGCCCTTGCCGACGAACGCCTGCCAGCGCAGCACGAGCCGCTCACACCCACCGTCGTGTGCACCCGTGAAGCCTCCGCTGCGCCACGGCTCGCCCAGGGTCTGCCGCTCGCCTGCTGCAAGGACCACAAGGGCATCTGCGGCTGCCGCGCGGGCAAGCTGGTGTGCTGCGACGGCACGGTGAGCAAAGACCCGGCCTGCACCTGCCACGCCGACGCCGGCATCGATCTCTGAGGCCGCAGCGGCTCAGTGCCGCGCATGCCGCCAGGGCTTGCAACGGCGGCTCGGTCGCGGCGTTCACCGCGCCGACATGTCCCACACCCCGTCCCAATCGGCCGCTGGCGGTGCGCGCCGAAGATGGGCGATGCGCTCCAGCATCACGGCGGCGGGCTGGTCGTCGGCATCGAGGCGCAGGCACTCGCGGAAGGCGGCCTCGGCCTCATCCCACTCGCGTGCGCGGTAGGCCGCTAGCCCCCGCGCATAGGCCTCGACACGCGCCAACGTGTCGGCCTTAAGCTCACCGCTGCGGCCCACGAGCTCGTACACGTGCTCCGGTTCAGAGCGGCCGGCCACGCGCAGGCGGTCCAGTTCGCGGAAGACGAAGGCTTCTGCGGCCCTGTCGCGCGTGGCTTGCGCCACCAGGATGCGGCTGCCGTAGAGCTTGTTGGCCTGTTCCAGGCGGGCGGCGAGGTTCACCGTGTCGCCGATGACCGTATAGCCGCGCGCGGTAGGCGAGCCGATGGCGCCCATCACCACCTCGCCGGTGGCGATGCCCATACGCGCGACCAGCTGCGGCAGCCCGCGGCGCACGCCGAGGATGGCGGGCAGTTCGTGCGCGAGCGCCTGCAGGCGCGCCTGCTGTTCCAAGGCGGCGGCACAGCACAGCCGTGCATGTTCCTGCTCGGAGGTGAAGGGTGGGCCCCAGAAGGCCATCACCGCATCGCCGATGTATTTGTCGATGATGCCCTGCTGCGCGCGGATCACCTCGGCCATGCCGCCGAAATAACGGTTGAGCAGACGCACCGTGGCATCCGGCGTGAGCCCTTCGCACAGGCGCGTGAAGCCGGCCAGATCGGAGAAGAACACGGTCATCACCTGCTGCTGGCCGCCCTCGGTGGGCAGCCGGTTGTCCAGCAGGCCCTGCACGATGCGCGGATCGACGTAGCGGCCGAAGGTTTCACGGATGCGCTCCTTCTCTTTCAGGCCCAGCACCATGTGGTTGAAGGCCTCGGCGAGTTCCGCCAGCTCGTCGCGCGTGCGCACTTGAATCTCGACGTCCAGCTCACCCTGCTCCACCTTGTGCGTGCCGCTCAATAGCCGGCGTATGGGCTCGACCAGGGCGCGGCTGACGGCCCAGGCGAAGATCAGGCCCAAGGCGGTGGCAATCGCGGTGATGATCCAGGTGAGCCTGACCGCCCGCGCCTCCTCGCGCTTGGCGCGCGCGGCGGTGTCCCGGGTGAGCCCGTTGATGGTCTCCAGGGCCTGGCCGATCTCGACGTCCACCGCGTCCTTGGCGCGGGCGAGCGCGGCGCGCACCACCTGCTGCGAGCGCGGGTTGCCCTGCTCGGCCTCGAGCTGGTATTCGCGAAAGCTGGCGTGGAAACGCTGACGTGCGGTCTGGATGGCGGTGAGCTGGCGCGCGAGCAGGGCCAGGGACACGGCGGCATGCTCGCCCGGCGGGCGGGCGCGCGCCTCGTCCGTCAGCCGCACGGAGGCATCGAGCACCTGGTCGGCGTTGATACCGCGCAGGTCGAAGGCCTGCGATTCGCGCGCCAGGAACTCGGCATCCGCCCGCGCCGCCTGCAGGCCGGCGATGATGCGCTCGGCATGCACCAGCTGCTGACGCACCAGGATCTCCACGCTGGCCACCCGCTCGTTGAGCGGCAGGTAGTAGTCCGACAGCGCCCGCACGTGGGTATGCAGAGTGCGCAGGTTCATCACCGACAGCCAGGTCACCACCACCATGAGCAGCAGCAACACCAAGGTGATGGCGAAGATCTTCAGGCGTATCGGCCGACGCATGTAGCCTCCCCCTATTCCGGTGTCTCCGTGAGCACCTGGTGTAGATGGTGCCGGTCGGCCCATTTCTCCAGGTGCCAGCCGTGCTCGTCGAAATGGAACCAGTTCAAGGCGCAGTTGGGGATGACGAAATCGCGCGGGGTGTCGAGCGGCCGGCCGGTGGCGCGGCGGTAGAGCACGTCCAGCACCCCGGCGTGGCACACGGCGCACAAGGTCTGTCCGGCATGGTGGCGCACCATCCATTCGATGCCCTCCACCACGCGCGCGGCGAAGGCGCGCAGGGACTCGCCGGTCTCAAAGTCGTAGTCGAGGTCGCGCGCCTGATACAAGGCATGCGCCTGCGGGTATTTCACCGCCGCCTCGGCGGCGGTCAGCCCTTGAAAGATGCCGTAATGCCGCTCGCGGATGAGCGGCAGCGGCCGCACCTCCAGCCCCTCGCGCTCGGCGACGGCGCGCGCGGTGTCCATGGCGCGGCTGAGATCGCTGCTGTAGATGAGGGCAAAGCGGTGGTGCGCGGCGTTGTAGGCCATGGCCAGGGCCTGGGCGCGGCCAGTGGCGTTCAACGGGATGTCGAGCTGGCCCTGGATGCGCCGCTGTACGTTCCAATCGGTCTCGCCGTGGCGGATGATGCAGATGCGGGTGATCATGATTGCGCTCGGCCCGGACCGCAAGCCGGCCCCGCGGGTCGGCCTGTGGCCAGGTTAGCTAGGTTGTGCTAGGCTTGCTTTTTGTATGTCATTTGTGCAGGAAGCCGCCATGCAAGTCAACATGCACGAGGCCAAGAGCCAGTTGTCGCGGCTGGTGCGCGCCGCCCTTGCCGGCGAGGAGGTCATCATCGCCCAACACGGTGTGCCTGTCGTGCGCCTGGTCCCGGTGCCCAGGACGGTACGCACGGGCGGTTGGGGGTGTCTCGATTTGGATCCTGCCGCGGTCGACGCCGCCTTCACGCCCGAGGTCGAGGCAGCAGTAGCGGCACAGTTCACCAGCGTGGATTGATGGCGCCCCTGTTGCTGGACACCCATGTAGCCCTATGGTGGTTCACGGCACACCCACGGCTCACCCCTCAGATGCAGGACACCATCGCCCGCTCGCCCTGTCATCTCTCCGCCGCTTCGATCTGGGAGGTGGCGATCAAGCATCGGCTCGGCAAGCTGACGGTGGCCCCGCACACGCTGATCGAGCTGGCGCAGGCCGCGAACATGCACTGCCTGTCGGTCACTGCTGAGCATTGCGCCGCCACCGCCGAGCTGCCGCTCCTGCACGGCGACCCCTTTGATCGCCTGCTAATCGCCCAGGCCCGTATCGAGCGGCTTCGGCTGTTGACCTGTGATGCGGCGTTGAGCGGGTACGGCGGTGACATACAGGTCGTTTGATCATCGAGGTAGACCATGGCCCAATACGTCATGTCCATGCTCCGCGTGAGCAAGACCGTGCCGCCCAAGCGGCAGATCATCAAGGATATCTCGCTGTCCTTTTTCCCCGGCGCCAAGATCGGTCTGCTGGGCTTGAATGGCGCCGGCAAGTCCACCGTGCTGCGCATCATGGCCGGGGTGGATAAGGAATTCGAGGGCGAGGTGCAATGGCAGCCGGGCATCCGCATCGGCTATCTGCCGCAGGAGCCACAGCTCGATCCCGACAAGACCGTGCGCGAGGAGGTGGAGTCGGGTCTGGGCGAGGTGATCGAGGCGCGCCGCCGGCTGGAGGAGATCTACGCCGCCTATGCCGAGCCGGACGCCGACTTCGACCGACTGGCCGAGGAGCAGGCGCGACTGGAGGCCATCCTCGCTGCGGCCGGCAGCGACATCGACAACCAGCTGGAGATCGCCGCCGATGCGCTGCGGCTGCCGCCCTGGGAGGCGAAGATCGCCCATCTGTCCGGCGGAGAGAGGCGGCGTGTGGCGCTGTGCAAACTGCTGCTGTCCAAGCCCGACATGCTCTTGCTGGACGAGCCCACCAACCACCTGGACGCGGAATCGGTGGAGTGGTTGGAGCAATACCTGACCCGCTTTCCCGGCACGGTGGTGGCGGTCACCCACGACCGCTATTTCCTCGACAACGCCGCCGAGTGGATTCTGGAGCTCGACCGCGGCCAGGGCATCCCCTGGAAGGGCAATTACTCTTCCTGGCTAGAGCAGAAGGAGGCGCGCCTGGAGCAGGAGCAAAAGCAGATCGACGCGCACATGAAGGCCATGAAACGCGAGCTGGAGTGGGTGCGCGCGAACCCCAAGGCGCGCCAGGCCAAGGCCAAGGCCAGGCTCAATCGCTACGAGGAGCTGGCCAGCTTCGAGTACCAGAAACGCAACGAGACGCAAGAGATCTTCATCCCGCCGGGCGAACGCCTGGGCGACAAGGTGATCGAGTTCCACCACGTCAGCAAGGGGTATGGCGATCGGCTGCTGATCGACGATCTGTCGTTCAGCGTTCCGCCGGGGGCCATCGTCGGCATCATCGGCCCCAACGGGGCGGGCAAGTCCACCCTGTTTCGCATGATCCTCGGCCAGGAACGGCCCGACAGCGGCGAGGTGATCATCGGTCCGACGGTGAAGATCGCGGCGGTGGACCAGTCGCGCGAGGGGCTGCCGAACGACAAAACGGTGTTCGAGGCCATCGCCGACGGCCAGGATGTCATCCGCGTGGGTCGCTTCGAGATGCCGGTGCGGGCCTACCTGGCCCGCTTCAACTTCAAGGGGGCGGATCAGGGCAAGATCGTCGGCAACCTCTCCGGCGGCGAACGCGGCCGGCTGCACCTGGCCAAGACCCTGCTCGCCGGCGGCAACGTGCTGTTGCTGGACGAGCCCTCCAACGACCTGGACGTCGAGACCCTGCGCGCGCTGGAGGATGCCCTGCTGGAATTCGCCGGCAGTGCCCTCGTCATCAGCCACGACCGCTGGTTCCTCGACCGCATCTGCACCCACATCCTCGCTGCCGAGGGCGATTCGCAGTGGACCTTCTTCGCCGGCAACTACCAGGAATACGAGGCGGACAAGCGCCGCCGGCTGGGTGAGGAAGGGGCGCGGCCCCGCCGCATCCGCTACAAGCCCATCAGCCGGTGAGCACTGCCGCCGATCCCGCCGGTGGCGGGCGCTGGGCTTGGTTGCGATGGGCGATCACCGCCGCTCTGGCGGCGAATATCGTCCTGTTCGCCGAATATGGGCGGCTGTCGGAGACGATCGACACCTTGGCCTGGTTCGTCCTGCTCGTGCTGTATCTGGTCGAGAGCGAGGCGAAAGCGCAGCTGAGCGCACGGGTGCGCGAGGGCCTGCGGCTGCTGCGGCTGCCGGCGGGGGCCCTGGTGGTATGGGCGGCTGTAGCCTATGTGCTGGAGCGGGAATGGCTGGATGCGGCCAACGCCTGGCTGTGGCTGGCGGTGGTGGCCCTGCTGGAGCTGGCGCTGCGTTGGCCGACGTGGGTGGCCAGGAACCGCGCCGGCTATGTGAGGGCGGTGACGGCGGTATACGGGGGGCTGTTCGCCTTCGCCCTCGCCTGGCTCCTGCAGGGCGAATGGCTGGATGCCTGGGATGCGGCCCTGTGGCTGGCGGCCTTTTTCCTGATCGAACTCGACCTGCTTGGCCGCAGGCCGGCAGCGGTCACGGCGCCTCGATCTTGCTGACCGGTGGCCACGGCCATAGTTGCGGCAGTCGCGGCCATTGCGGCGGCTGCAGCAGCGTGGGCAGCGGCGGCAGCCGCTCGTGCACGAAGCGGCGCAGGTCGCGTTCGATGTCCTGCAGGGCCTGCTGCATGAGGGACTCGCCCTCGATCTTCACCCGGCTCTCCAACACGGCGAGCTTGAAGGCCAGATCCGGCGGCAGGCTGGCGTTCTGGGTCCCGAGCAGGGCATCCCAGGCGGCGGCCCACAGGAAGCGGGTCAGCTCGGCTAGGTCGGCCGGGGTGAGATAGCGCGCGAGCCGCTGCAGCGCGGCGCTAACGTCCAGGCGCACGGCGCTAGGCGGCACCTGATCCGCCACCGGCGCGGGCTGCGGTGGCGGTTCTGCGGCCGCGGCCCGCCCCACCACCACGGCCCCAACCAAGCCCAGCACGAGGCATACGGCTCGCACATCCCTCGCCATCACTCACCCCCGACGATGTTCCGCTCCCGTTTGAGACTTCGTCCAGTCTAGCCAGTTCCGGCGAACTCGGCTATCGTTTTCCCCTCGCCCGGGCTGCCCGCGCAACCGGCACCCTCATCCCAGGCACCCGCCATACCCACCATGCTCTCCATCCTGGGCCGTCTGGCTGCGCGCCATCCCTTGCGTTGGCTGCTCGCCTTCGCCTGCGTGCTCGCCGCCTCGGCGTGGTATGGGCGCGACGCCACCGACCGCCTGGTGCCCGCACCCGGCTGGGAGGTGCCCGGCGCCGACTCAGACCGGGCGCGCGAGCTGCTGCGCGCCTGCTTCGGCGGCGAGACCGCCCTCGTACTGGTGCTCATACGCGCGCGCGGCGACACCCCGCGCGACGTGGACGCACCGGCCTTCCGGCAGGCGGCGCTGCAGGTGCTCGCCCCCCTCTATCGCATGCCCGAGGTGCATGCGGTGGAGAGCTATTTCGACACAGGCGAGGCGCGGCTGCGCAGTCGTGCAGGCGATGCCGCGCTCGCCCTGGTGTGGCTCGCCCGCGGCAACGACGAGGGGGTGGGTGCCTTCCAACGGTTAAAGACGGTACTCTCCCACCCGGCCCTAGACATCCGCTTGGGTGGGGAGCTGGCCACCTATGTGGACATGCGCGCCGTCATGGAGCTGGAGGTGCCACGGGTGGAACGGCTGAGCGCCTTGCTGCTGCTGCCGGCGCTGATCTGGGTGTTCGGCTCCGTGGTGGCGGCGCTGCTGCCGCTGGCGGTGGGCGCCTGCACAGTGCTCATCGGCATGGCGCTGCTCAAGGCCGCGGCGACGGTGACCGAGATCGGCATCTACACCCCCCATGTGGTGTCCATGCTGGGTCTGGGGCTGGCCATCGATTACAGCCTGTTCATCCTGGCGCGTTTCCGCGAGGAGCTGGCGCGCGGCCATCCCGAGCCCGTGGTGGTGACGCTGCGCACGGCGGGGCGCACGGTGGCCTTCGGTGGTCTGATGGTGGCGGGCAGCCTCGCCTGCCTGGCGCTATTGCCGCAGCGCCTGTTCCACGACCTGGCCCTGGCGGGCGCCGTGGCCGTGCTGCTGGCGATGACGAGCGCAGTGGCGGTGCTGCCGGCCCTGCTCGCCTGGCTCAAGGAGGATGTCAACCGGCTGGCGGTGCCCGTGCTGCTGCGCCGGCATGCCGAGCGCGAGACGCGCCGGCGCTGGTACGCCTTCAGCCACTTCGTCATGCGCCATGCCCTGGTCGTGCTGCTGCTCACCACCGCCGCCCTGCTCGCCCTGGGCGCCCCGCTCGCCCGGCTCGCCCTGGGCCCGGCCGACCACCGATCGCTGCCCGCGGATGCGGACAGCCGGCGGGTGATGGAGGCGGTCGAGCGCGAGTTTCCGCATGCCCGCCCCTCCCCCCTCGTGGTGGTCGCCCTCACCGCAGGCGAGGCCACGGGTGAGGCGGGGCTGGCCGGCGTGTACGCACTTACCCGCCGCATCGAGGCCCTGCCCGGCGTGCACCGGGTGATGAGCCCGGTAAGTCTAGCGCCGGGGCTCGAGCTGGAGGACTATCGCCTCATGTACCGGCACGTGGCCGATTTCCCGCCGGCCGCGGCGGCGCGCGATCGACTCGTGCGGGGCGACGCCGTGGTGCTGCTGGTCCATTACGACCCGCCGGCCAGCTCCGCCGCCGCACGCGCACTGGCCCGCAGCATCCGCGCGCTCGCCGCACCGCCCGGCGTGCGCGCCTTCCACGTGACCGGTTTTCCAGCCGACCAGTCCGACTACATGCAGGCCCTGCGCGAGGGTCTGCCACGCGTGGTGGCGGCCATCGTCGGCGTGGTGTACGTGCTGCTGTTCTTCATGCTCGGCAGCGTGGTGCTGCCGCTGAAGGCGGTGGTGGCGGGGCTGATGTCGCTGTCGGCCACCTTCGGCGCCCTGGTGTGGATCTTCCAGGAGGGGCATCTGGCCGACCTGCTCGGTTTCACCCCGCAGGGTCAGAGCGACGCCACCGTGCTCACGCTGATCTTCGCCGCCGCCTTCAGCCTCGCGGTGGACTACGAGGTCTTCCTGCTCGCGCGCGTCAAGGAGGCCTGCCGCGCCACGCGCAACGGCGTCGAGGCGGTGGCCCTGGGCGTGCAGCGCAGCGGTCCCATCATCACCAGCGCCGCGTTGTTGATCGGCCTCGTGCTGGCCAGCTTCGCCACGGCCGACGCGGTGTTCATGCAGGCCACCGCCCTGGGGCTGCTGATCTCGGTCGTCGTCGATGCCACCGTGGTGCGCATGCTGCTGGTGCCGGCGGCGATGCGGCTGCTGGGGCGGTGGAACTGGTGGGCGCCGCGCCCGCTCATGGTATTGTACCGGGCCGTCAATCGCGAAGAACCACACCGTCTCCTGCCATGAGCGCCTGCGTGCCGCGCCTGCCTCTGGGCCTTGCCGGCCTCGGCCTACTGTGCCTGGCCCTGCCCGCGCCGGCCGACCTCACCCTAAGCGGCGTGAGCCAGGTCGTCAACCTCAACCTGGCACAGCGCGGCCAGGAGGTGCTGTACGTGAAGAAGGACCGGCTGCGGCGCGACGTGACCGAGCGCGGCCGCAGCTACACCTATGTGTACGACGCGAAGCAGAAAGAGCTCATGCGCATCGACCACCTCCTGCGCCAGGTCGAGGTGCGCCGGCTGAGCGGCGAGAACGCCGACCCCGATGCGGGCAAGGGGCTCAAGCTGGAGCTTAGCCCCACCGGCCGCAAACAAGAGCTGGGGGCCTGGGAGTGTCAGGAACACCTGGTGCGCGCCAGCCTGCCCGGGCGGGTCGGCCCCGAGCCGGTCACCGTGCTGCTGGAAGGCGCGGTCTGGCTCGCCCCCAAACCCCGGGAGCTGCGCGTGCTCGACGCCTTCACCCGCGCCCTGCCGGCGCACGAGCTGTTCCTCACCGCCTCCGTCCAGGGCCAGGCCGCCCCCACACAGGTGCAGGGCGTGGGCGAGGTGCTGCGGCGCCTGCTGCCCAAGGGCATGCCCTGCGCCTTCGAGCTGGCGGTCAACTACGAGGGCGGCGGGGCGATGGCCAACCTGGCCCGACGCATGGCCACGCGTGTGAGCCTCACCTACGACACCCTCTCCACCGATGCCCTCCAGGACGAGCTGTTCGACCCCCCGGTCGGCTACGCGCTCAGCCGTCCCTGAATCCGGCCCCCTTGCGCGGTTGGCTCAAGCCGGGGATGATGCCGTCTGCCGCAGCGTTACGCCGAAGCGACAGGAGGGTTGAGCCACATGGCCCAGCAGACGCAGACCGGGCCGTCCGCGGACGGCGTGAAGCGGCGCGCCCTCACCCGCCTGGCCATCGCCGGCGGCGTCACTCTGGCGGCGCTCGCCGGGCTGTGGTGGCTGGAACGCGCGCAGCGCTCCGATGAGCCGCCCGCGGAGGCGCAGGCGCCGGCGCCCATCGTCAGCGTCCCTCAGCCCGCGCCGCCGCAGCCGGCCGAGACGGGCGCGGCGGCCCCACCGGAGGAGGTCCCGGCGGCGCCGGCTGAACCACCTCCCCCACCCAAGGTCGGCATCACGCCCGCCCCTGCGCTTACCCCCGCTGCGCCAGACGCGGCGCCCGCACCGCCGACCAGGCCTATGGCGCAAGCACCTGCACCCGCTCGGCCTGCACCCGCTCCAGCTGCGCCTGCCCCGCCGCCGGCAGGCCGGGTCTACGTGCTGCAACTAGGCGTGTTCACCAACCCGGACAACGCCAAGCAGCTCGTCGAGCGGCTCGCGCGCGAGGGCATACGCGCGCACACCGAGACGCGCGTGCAGGTGGGGCCGTTCGCCTCACGCGCCGAGGCCGAGGCCGCGCGTGCTGCCCTGGAGCGGTTGGGACTCAAGGCGGTCATCGGCATGCAGGCACCCACGCGATGAGCAGACCGGGTTCGTCCGCCCGGGCCTGATAGGCGCAGTCCACCCCCACACCAGCGGCCCAGACCAGCGCTTCGCCGGCGTAGACGAGCGGCAGCCGCGCGCGCTCCCAAGGCGGTATGCCACCCTCTTGCCACAGGTGTTTGAGGCTGCGGCGCGGTCGCGCGCAGTCCGGCTGCAGCCGCTCGCCGCCGCGTCGCAGGCGCACGCTGACCGGGGCCTGCATGAGCCGTGCCCGGCTCACCCCTGCGCCCACGGCCGGCTCGAACCGCAGGCAACCAGCGCCAAAGGCCAACAGATGCTCGCCCCGCCACGGCACGGGCTCGGCCGGTGTCGATGGGGCCGGCGGCACACACCACACCCGGCCGCGCCATACGCGCAGCCGCCCTTGGGCGAGGGCAATGTCGATGCGGTTGTCCGCCCCCGCGCCGAGCAACTGGTCCAACACGGCCTCCAGGCGCGCCTGGGACCACTGCGCCGCCCCTTGGTCACGCAGATAGAAGCGCAGCAGGTTGCGCGCGCGCGGACGGTCGAGCCGCCGCAAGGCCTCCAGCCCGAGCCCCCCCTGCGTCGTGGCCGCTTCTGCGTCCAGCCGCGCCAGCTGCTGCAGCAGCCCGGCCGCCTCGGCACACAACCGGGCCGAGCGGGCGACGGTCTCGCGCCAGGCGGGGAAGCGCGCCTCGACGAGCGGCAGGACCTGCCGGCGCAGGTAGTTGCGGGTGAGGCTCGGGTCGAGGTTGCTGTCGTCCTCCACCCAGGAAAGGCCCTCGCGCACGGCATAGGCCTCGATCGCCGCCCGCGGCAGGCTGAGCAGCGGGCGTAGCAGGCGCACGCGGCCGCCGGGCAGGGCCCGCTCGACCGGCATGCCGGCCAGTCCATCCGGCCCGCTGCCGCGCAACAGATGGTGCAGCACGGTCTCGGCCTGATCGTCGAGCTGGTGCGCCAGCGCCACGAAATCCACCGACAGGGCGGCGAAGACCTGGTAGCGTGCCACGCGCGCGGCCGCCTCCAGGCCCCGGCCGGCAGGCGTGACCTGCACGCGGGCGAGCTCGATGGGCACACCCAGCCGCTGGCAATAGCGCACGCAAAAGGCGGCCCAATCGTCAGCCCGCGGCGACAGGCCGTGATGCACATGCACCGCGCTGAGCCGATGACCATGCTGCGCTTCGAGCCGCTTTAGCGCGTGCAGCAGCACGACGGAATCGACCCCGCCGGACAGCCCCACCGCGATGCGCGCACCGGCGGGCACGTGTGCAGCCAGCTCCGCCCGCAGCGTGGCGAGCACGAAGCCCGGCTCAGCCGGTGCGGGCTTCCTTGAACCGACCATAGCCCATGAGCCGGGTGTGACGGTCGTTGAGCAGGGCGTTCAGGGGCCGGTCGCGCAATTCTTTCAATACCTCGCGCAGGGCATGGCGCAGGTTTTCATACATCGTCTCGGGGTCGCGGTGGGCACCACCCAACGGCTCCTCCACCACATGGTCGATCAACCCCAGGCCTTTCAGCCGCGCCGCCGTGATGCCCAGGGACTCGGCCGCCAGTGGCGCCTTGTCGGCGCTCTTCCACAGGATCGAGGCGCAGCCCTCGGGCGAGATCACCGAATAGGTGGCGTACTGCAACATGAGGATGCGGTCGCCCACACCGATGGCCAGGGCCCCGCCCGAGCCGCCCTCGCCGATCACTGTGCAGACGATGGGGGTCTTCAGCTCCGCCATGACGTAGAGGTTGCGGGCGATGGCCTCGGACTGACCGCGCTCCTCGGCGCCGATACCGGGATAGGCGCCGGGGGTGTCGATGAAGGTGAGCAGCGGCAGCTTGAACTTCTCCGCCAGCCGCATCAGCCGCAGGGCCTTGCGGTAACCCTCGGGGCGCGGCATGCCGAAGTTACGCTGGAGCTTCTCCTTGGTGTCGCGCCCCTTCTGATGGCCGATCACCATCACCGGCTCGCCGTCGAAGCGGGCGATGCCGCCGACGATGGCGGCGTCGTCGGCGAAGGCGCGATCGCCGTGCAGCTCCTGGAAGTCCGTGGTGAGTGCGCGGATGTAGTCTAGGGTGTAAGGCCGCTGCGGGTGGCGTGCCACCTGCGCGATCTGCCAGGCGCTGAGCTTGCCGTATATCTCTTTCGTCAACGCCTGCGCCTTCTTGCGCAGCCGCGCGATCTCCTCCGAGATGTCGAGCGCGGCATCGCCCTGCACGGCGGTCAGCTCCTCGATCTTGGCCTCCAGCTCGGCGATGGGTTGTTCGAAGTCGAGATAGGTCGTCTTCATCCTTGCAGGGTCATGCGATCACGGTGAAGGCGGACAATGCCCCACATGGCCCGCTGGCCGATACGGGCGCGGCCAGGACGCGCTGCGCCCAGGCGCGGTCCACGCCGCCGCCCGTCAAGCGGGCGGATGTGCTCAATGCGCGTGTGCGCCCGGCCCGTGGGCGTGGCCGTGGGCGATCTCCTCGGCGGTGGCGGCGCGCACGTCCTCCACCCGACATTGCAGCCGCAGGCTGCGACCGGCGAGCGGGTGGTTGCCGTCCACCACCACCTGGCCCTCGGCCACTTCGGTGACGGTGTAGATCATCACGTGGCTGCCGTCCTCGCTTGCCCCCTCGAACTGCATGCCCACACGGACGTCGTCGGGGAACAGATGGGCCGGCTCCACGCGCACGAGGGCCGCGTCGTATTCGCCGAAGGCATCCTCGGGCTCGAGCACGACGTCGATTTCGTCGCCGGCCTGCATACCCTCCAGGGCGTCCTCCACCTTGGGGAAGATACCGGCGTAGCCGCCATGCAGATAGACGGCCGGGGCGTCCGCACCGGCCTCCTCCAGCAGCTCACCATCCAGCGTGCTCAATCGGTAGGACAGGCTCACCACGGTGTTCTTGGCGATGTTCACTTTTCCAGTTCCTTGACGAGTTGCAGAACCTGCTGGGCGTGCCCTTTCGGGTTGACGCCGTACAGGGCGTGGCGGATGGTGCCCGTGCGGTCGATGACGAAGGTCGAGCGCAGGACCGTCTCGCGCTCGACCCCCTCGACCTCGCGGTTCACCAGCACACCGTAGAGGCGGCAGACGCTGCAATCACGGTCGGCCAGCAGGCGCACGGTGATGCCGTGCTTGTCGCGGAATTCACCGTGACTGATGCAGTCGTCACGCGAGATACCGAGTACCACCGCGCCGTGGCGGGCGAACTGGTCCTCCAGATCGCTGAATTCGATGGCCTCCGTCGTGCAGGCCGGCGTATTATCGCGCACGTAGAAGTACAGCACCACGGTGTGCTTGCCTAGATATTCCGACAGGGTGGCGATCTCCATGTCGGCATCCGGCAGTTCGAAGTCAGGCGCACGATCGCCTGCTTTGAGCATGGCGGCGTCTCCTCGTGTGGCTGTCGATGCAAAGATTATAGCCGCGTACATGACCGAGAACCTGCGTCCTGCGCCCAGGCCCCTGGGTGGCCTCGACCCGGCGGAATTCCTGCGTACCTACTGGCACAAGCAGCCGCTGCTCATCCGCGGGGCGGTGCCGGACATCCTCGGCCGCCTGAGCCCGCACAGGCTGATGGCGCTGGCCTGCCGAGACGACGTGGAAAGCCGCCTAGTGCGCTCGAGCCGCGGCCGCTGGCAGCTTGAACATGGCCCCTTCGACCTCCAGCGCCTGACCCAATTGCCGGCACGCGGCTGGAGTCTGCTCGTGTCCGGCGTGGACCACCACCTGCCCTATGCCGCGCGCCTGCTGCAGCGCTTCGACTTCGTCCCCTACGCCCGGCTGGACGACGTGATGGTGAGCCTCGCCCCGCCCGGCGGTGGGGTGGGGCCGCATTTCGACTCCTATGACGTCTTCCTCATCCAAGGGCTGGGCAGCCGGCGCTGGGAGATCGCCGCACAGGACGACCTGGAGCTGGTGGAGGACGCACCGCTGCGCATCCTCAAGCGCTTCACGCCGCAGCAGTCCTGGGTGTTGGAGCCGGGCGACATGCTCTATCTGCCGCCACGCTATGCCCACAACGGGGTGGCGCTGACCCCCTGCATGACCTGGTCGGTGGGTTTCCGCGCCCCCAGCCATCAGGAGATCGCCGCCGCCTTCCTCGACCATCTGCATGACCGGCTCGACCTGGACGGGCGCTACGCCGACCCGGACCTGAGCGTGCCCTCACACCCGGCCGAGCTACCCGCCGCGATGATCGAACGGCTGGGACGGGTGATCGCCGGCATTCGCTGGCAGCGCCGCGACGTGATCGACTTTCTCGGGCTCTATCTGAGCGAACCCAAGCCCCAGGTCTTCTTCCGACCGCCGCGCCGGCCGCTGAGCCTGCAGCGTTTCGCCGAGCGTGCACAGGCCAAGGGGGTCAGTCTGGATGCGCGCACACGGTTGCTCTTTCACGGTCGCACCTTTTACATCAATGGTGAGCGCGTACCGGCCGCACCCGGGCAGTACCGCACCCTGGTAGCGCTGGCCGATGCGCGCCGGCTCGGCCCGCAGGCGCTGCCCGCGGGCGTGCTGCCTCTGTTGCACGCGTGGTACCAACAGGGCTATCTGCACATCGGCTGAGCCCCTGTTGTAAAAATGCAGCAATTTTCGTGCGGCCAGGCACACCCTCCGCCCGATGCCTTGTTCGACCTTGTGGATTTTGTTCCGGTTTTTGCTAGAATCTCGCGTCGATCGGTGTCGGGCAACCGCGCCGGTTGACCGTTTGACCTGTTGATCAACTTCGTTTAGGGAACCTCAATGAAATACTCCGTCCTGCTCGCTGCTCTGTTGGCTGTTTCGCTGTCCGCCTGCGGCAAGAAAGAAGAGCCTGCCGCCGAGGCTCCGGCTCCTGCTGCCGCTCCGGCGCCCGAGGCTGCTCCGGCTCCAGCTCCGGCCCCTGAGGCTGCTCCGGCTCCGGCCCCGGCCCCTGAGGCTGCTCCGGCCCCGGCCCCCGCTCCGGCCGAGCCGCCCAAGCAGTAATACATCTCTGCTTGCTCGAAAAGCCGGCCACGCGCCGGCTTTTTTGTTGCCCGCAGGCGGTGTCGATGGCTTGACGAAGATGCCGATCGCGATCCATCGGGTCGCGGCCTAAATTCCCATGGCAAATGCACAACTCATTGATTGAAAAATAAAAACTTTTATGGCACAGGCTTTGCTCCAGTGAATCCGTGTTGATACTGGAGCAGCTCATGAAAACCTACAGCATCCTCCTCACCGGCCTGCTGCTGTGCAACGTGCAGGCGCACGCCCTTACCCTCACGATCGACGGCAGTCTCGGCGACTGGGGCATCAACCCCGCCAACTGGCTACCCGCGGACCCGCGCATCCAGTACAAGATCGAGGACCAGACCGGTGCGGCCAGCAATTACTACCTCGGGCCGGGCTGGGGCGGCCAGGCCTATGATGCCGAGGCCCTCTACGCCGTGATCCTGTCCAATCGCCTGTACGTGGCCCTGGTCACCGGACACGACCCGCGCACGGTGCACAACCCTGCCGCCAACAGCTTTGGGGCGGGGGATTTCTTCATCGATTTCGGCAAGAACGGCAGCTACGAGCTGGCCGTCAACGTCAACCACCGGCTGCCCAGCGGCTTCGAGACCGGCTTCGTCGAGGGTGGAGTGTATCGGGTTACCTCCCACGCCCTGGGATTGTTCAACGAGGTGGACCCTGACTATCCGGTCTCACCGGCCTACCGACCCACCTATCTGACCGCCGGTACCTACCTCGGCATGGCGCAGCTCGCCTACACCACCAGCCCGGTCACCGGCTGGGGGGCGCGGCCGAGCGATCCCCACTACATCTATGAGTGGAGCGTGGGGTTGGACCTGTTGCAGGTGGCAGGCTGGGACGGCCGGTCGGCCTTCAACATCCACTGGACCATGAACTGCGCCAACGACACGATCTGGCTGACCTCTCCTGTGCCGCAGAGGGTGCCGGAACCGGCCACGCTCGCCCTGCTGCCGCTGGGATTGGCCGGCCTGCTGTCCCTACGGCGCCGCACGCGCCCGCTCTGACCACGCGGCGATACGCGCGCAGGCCTCGTCCAGGCGCGCCCGGTCAGTGGTGTAGGCAAAGCGCACATAGCGGCCAGTGTCGTTGCGGCCGAAGTCGCGGCCGGGGGTGAGGGCCACCCCGGCCTCCTCCAGCAGTCGGCGCGCCAGCTCCTCCCCGTCCGCGGCCAGATCGCCCAGGCCGGCCCAGACGTAGAAGGCCCCGTCGGGCACTGTGGCGATCTCGAACCCCAGCGCACGCAGGGCGGGCAGCAGGAAGTCGCGCCGGGCCTTCAACTCCTCTTTATAGCCGTTCAGGATGGAACGCGTGCCTGCGTCAAAGGCGGCCAGTGCCGCATACTGTGCTGGCGTGGGGGCGGCGAGGAAGACGTTCTGCGCCAGCCGCTCTACCGCCGGCATGAGCCACGACGGGGCGACCAGCCAGCCCAAGCGCCAGCCGCTCATGCACCAGTATTTGGAAAAGCTGTTCACCACCAGCACGTCCTCTCCCAGCCCGACGGCGCTCGGCTCGTCCCGGTCGTAGATGAGCTCGTGGTAGATCTCGTCCACGATCAGCCAGCCGCCCCGCGCACGCACGACCTCGCGGATGGCCCGCAGTTCCGCCGCCGGGATCACCGTACCCGTGGGGTTGCCGGGATTGGCCACCAACACCCCGCGCGTGCGCGGCCCCCAGTGGCGCTCGACCAGGGCGGCGCTGAGCTGATACCGGCTAGCGGCTTCCACCGGCACGCCCACCGCCGCCACCTCCAGCAGGCGGGCGAAGTGACGGTTGCAGGGATAACCGGGGTCGGCCAGCAGGAGCTCGTCGCCCGCATCCAACAGGGCCGCCAGCGCGAGCAACAAGGCGCCGGAGGCCCCGGGCGTGACGGCGATGCACCCGGCATCGACCCGCAGCCCGTAGCGCTGGGTGTAGTAATCCGCGATGGCCTGGCGCAGCGGCGGCAACCCAAGGGCAGGGGTGTAGCGGGTGCGGCCGGCCGCGAGCGCCTGCTGCCCCGCCTTGACGATGGGCTCGGGGGTGGGGAAGTCGGGTTCGCCCACCTCCAGGTGGATGACGTCACGGCCGCGCGCCTGCAGCTCCTGCGCCCGCGCCAGGATCTGCATGACGCGGAAGGGTTCGATGGCCTTGGCGCGTGAGGCCACGGTGGCCTCTGTCACAGATGGGCCTCGATGAACTGGCGCACGAAGTGCTCAGGCCGGGCACTGTGGAAACGGGCGCGCTCCTCACCGTCCTTGAACAGCAAAACGGTGGGGAAACCGCGGCAGCCGTAGCGGCCGGCCAGCTTCATGTTCTCGCCCGCGTCCACCTCCACCTTGGCCAACCGCACGCGCCCGTCGTAAGCGGGCACCACGCGCGCCAGCACAGGCGAGAGGGCATGGCAGGGGCCGCACCAGTCGGCCCAGAAGTCCACCAGGACGATGTGGCTGTGCGAGGCCTCGATCACGTCGCGCTGAAAGTGATTCAGATCGGTGTCGAAGATGCAACGGTCGCACACCGTGCGCTCGTGCGCGCGGTCATGGTGTTGCCAGGTCATGATGGGCACGCTCCTGTCTGCGTAAGGGATCCTGCCGGAAATAACGCCGCAGCTGCTCGTATACGGCCGGATAGGCGGCGGCGAGCGGCTGCGGCCACTCGAAGAAGTACTCCGTCAGCACGGCGAAGAACTCGGCCGGGCTCTCGGCGGCATAGGGGTCGATGTCGCCCGTCTCGCCCGCATCTATCCGGCGGCAGAAGTCGTCATAGGCGGCGCTGAAGGCGGCCGCCCAGGCTTGCACGCGCATATCGGCCGGCAGCCGCGGCAGCCCGTCCACCGCCCCGTTCATCATGTCCAGCTTGTGCGCGAACTCGTGAATGACCACGTTGTAGCCCTCGCCGCCGCCACTGGCGGCCACGTCCTCCCAGGACAACACCATGGGGCCGCCCTCCATCGCTTCGCCGGCGCGGATGTGGCGCATGTGGTGCACCACGCCGGCCTCGTCCACCTCGTCGGCCTCGTGCACGAACTCGGCCGGATAGACCACGATCTCGCGCCAATCGCCGTAGGCCTTCGGGCCCAGCTCCAACACCGGCAACGCCGCGAAGGCGGCGATCAGCGTGGCCATGTCGTCGCTCACCTCGGTCCCGGCAGCACCGCTAAAGGTCTTGCCGGTCAGGATGGCCACGGCATGTGTCCGTAGTCGGGCGATCTCCGCCGCGGTCAGTCCGGCGAACACGGGCAGGTCCAGCGCCTCGCTCCAGGCAGCCTCGTCGAGTTGCGGGCGTCTGCGCCCATGCAGAAGAGTCAACCAGCCATTCACGCGCACCGACCTGCGTCCCCGTTGCGCCTTCGCATCGCCCCACCCGCGTGCGCATCGCCGCCGCCCGCGCGTATGGCCCTGTCCCGGCGCCGCAAGGGTCCCGAGGTGAAAGGCGGCATTTTAGCACTTCCGTCCTGGCGTCCCCTGCGCCCTCTGTCCAGCGCAGGCGGCGAGTCGTACACTAGCGCCAACCGTCCTCTCAACTGCATCTGCCGCCATGCATCGCGCCCTCGTTCTGGTGGCCTTCTTGGCGCCCATGCTCGCCCTTGCCCAGGACTGGCTCTACTTGACCTATCCCGGCGACACCTTCACCAGCATAGGCAAGCGGTATCTGAAGGACTGGCGCGACTGGTCCCAGGTGATGCGGCACAATCGGATCGCCTCCGACCGTGTACTGCCGGCCAATACCCGCATCCGCATCCCGGTGGCGCTCATGCGCACCCAGCCCGCCCCGGCGGTGGTCACCCACGTGGCCGGCAACGTGCGGGTGCGCTCGGCCGATGGGGCCTTCCGGCCGCTCGCGGAGGGCGACCGTCTCAGCGGCGGCGAGACCGTTGTCACCGGGCCGCGCAGCTTCGCCAGCATCAGGTTGGCCGACGGCTCCACGATCAACCAGCCGCCCAGCTCGCGCCTCGCCTTTGAGCGGCTGGCCGCCTATGGCGACACGGGCATGGTGGCGACCACACTCGACCTGCAGGAGGGGCGCCTGGAGGCCAGGGCGGCGCCGCAGCTGGCCCCCGCCGGTGGCATGCAGGTGAAGACCCCGGTGGCCGTGGCCGGGTTGCGTGGCACCGAATTCCGCCTCAACCTCGGCGAGGATGGCAAGACCCTGCGCGGCGAGGTCCTTACGGGGGCGGTGGCGGTGGCGGCGCAGCGGCGCGAGGTGGTGCTCAACGCCGGTCAGGGTACGCTGACCCAGGCCGGCAGCCCGCCGCAGCCGGCCCGTGCCCTGCTGCCGCCGCCCGATGCACAAGGATTGCCCACCCGCATCGAGACCCTGCCCATCCGCTTCGCCTGGACGGCCACAGCGCCGGCCCGAGCCTGGCGCGTCCAGATCGCCGCCGATGCGCAATTCACCCGCGTACTACTGGAGGAGCTAACCGAAAGACCCGAAATCCACTGGGAGCATGCACTGCCCGATGGGAGCTATGTCTTGCGTCTGCGGGCGGTGGATGCCGACGGACTGGAGGGCCGCAACCGCGATCATCCCTTCGAGCTCGACCTGCGACCGCTACCGCCGATCCCGAGCGCGCCGGCACCAGGTAGTCGCAGCCATGACGGCGAGGTCCGCTTCGCCTGGGCAATGCCGGAAGAGGCGCAAGGTTTCCTCCTGCAGGTCGCCCCGGTGGCCGATTTCAGCCGCGAGGTGCAGGAGTCGAGGCTGCCAGCGGTGAACAGCCATGCGCAGCGTTTCCTGCCCGGTATCTGGCACTGGCGCATGGCCAGCCTGGACGAGCGCGGCAGGCAACGCGCCTGGGGCCCGGTACAGAGCTTCGAGGTGCGGCCCCTGCCCGAGGCGCCGCCGCTTGGCGAGGCGCGGATCGAGGCGGGCCGCGTGTGGCTCAACTGGCTGCCCGTGGCCGGTGCCGTGCACTACGAGCTGGAGCTGGCCAAGGATGCGGATTTCACGTCCCCGCTGCAGCGGCAAAGGCTCGACACCACTCGGGCCGGCCTGGAACTCAAGCCCGGCAGGTACTTCTGGCGGGTGCGCGCGCTGGAGGCCGACGGTCAGGCCGGCACCCCCAGCCGCGCCAGCCCCGTCGTACTGCCGCCAGCGGCACCCTCGGCGCTGCAGGCCCGCATCGAAGGCAACGATCTCATCCTGCACTGGCAAGGTGAGGCCGTAAGCTACCGTGTGGAGCTGGCTGCCGACGCCGCCTTCAGCCGCATCGTGCAACGCGCCGACAGCGCCGTGGCCCAGGCCCGCCTACCCAGGCCGGAGCCAGGCCACTACTGGCTGCGCGTGGTGGCGGTGGGCGACGACGCGGTGGAGAGCACGCCCAGCGCGCCGCTTGCGCTCGAGGTGCGCCGTCTGGTGCCGTGGTGGATGTTGCCCTTTTTCATGCTCCCTTTCATCTGATTCAGCCCAGCCACGCCCGCGCATTGCGGAACAGCCGCATCCAGGGCCCCTCCTCGCCCCAGCCCTCGGGCCGCCAGGAGTATTGCACGCTGCGAAACAGCCGCTCGGGGTGGGGCATGAGGATGGTGAAGCGGCCATCGGGGGTAGTGAGCCCCGTGATGCCGCGCGGCGAGCCGTTGGGGTTGGCGGGGTAGCGCTCGGTCACCCGCCCGCGGTTGTCCACGTAGCGCAGGCACACCCGCGCCCGACGCTGCTGGGCGGGCGTATCGAACACCGCGCGCCCCTCGCCGTGCGCCACCACGATGGGCAGGCGGCTGCCGGCCATGCCGGTGAAGAGGATAGAGGGGTTGTCGGGCACCTCCACCATCACCAGCCGGGCCTCGAATTGCTCCGACAGATTGCGCTCGAAGCGGGGCCAATCCTCGGCCCCGGGTATGAGCGTCTTGAGCCGGGCCAGCATCTGGCAGCCGTTGCACACCCCCAGGGCGAAGGTGTCGGGGCGGTGGAAGAAGGCGGCAAACTGCTCGCGCGCGCGCGCATGGTGCAGGATGGTGGCGGCCCAGCCGCCACCCGCACCCAGGACGTCGCCGTAGCTGAAGCCGCCGCAGGCAGCCAGGCCGTTGAACTCGGTAAGTCGCACGCGTCCTGCGAGGATGTCGCTCATGTGCACGTCCACCGCGGTGAAGCCCGCCAGGTCGAAGGCGGCGGCCATCTCCAGCTGACCGTTCACGCCCTGCTCGCGCAAGATGGCCACCCGCGGCCGGGCCGTGGCCTTTCTCACATAAGGCGCGGCCACGTCCTCGCCCGGGTCGAAGGTCAACCTGGCGTGCAGGCCCGGGTCGCGCGCATCGTGCAGGGCCTCATACTCCTGATCGGCGCAGGCGGGGTTGTCCCTGAGCCGCTGCATGCGCCAGGAGGTCTCCCACCAGGCGGCGAGCAGGTCCACCCGCGCCTCGTCGAACACCGGCCGGCCCTCGCGCAGGATGCGGATGCGGTCGCGGCGGTTGAGGCTACCGATGACGTAGAACTCGTCGCGCAGGCCCGCCTCGATGAAGGCCTGCAGGACATGGGCGGTATCACGCCGCCGCACCTGCAGCACCGCCCCCAGCTCCTCGTTGAACAGGATGCCGAACAGCCGGCTGGTATAGGGCTCGTGCGGCTCGGGGGCGTCCTCCACGCTGAGGCGGATGTCCTCGTGCAGCCGGTGGTAGCGCAGCTCGTCCACGTCCACGTCGATGCCCGTGCGGCCGGCGAAGGCCATCTCGCACAGGGTGACGAACAGGCCGCCGTCGGAACGGTCGTGGTAGGCGAGGATCCGGCCCTCGGCGTTGAGCCGCTGCAGCGTGGCGAAGAAGGCGATCAGGCGCTGCGGCACGTCCACGTCCGGGCAGGCGTCGCCCAGCGCGCCATGGACCTGGGCGAGGATGCTGCCGCCCAGCCGGTTGTTGCCCTCGCCCAGGTCGATCAGGATCAGGTCGGTCTCGCCGCAGTCGGTGCGCAGCTGCGGCGTGAGGGTGGCACGGGCGTCCGGTGTGGGGGCGAAGGCGGAGACGATCAGCGACAGCGGCGCGGTGACCATCTTCTGCCGACCCTCCTCCTGCCAGGTGGTGCGCATGGACAGGGAGTCCTTGCCCACCGGTATGCTCACCCCCAGCGCGATGCAGAACTCGCTCACCGCCCGTACCGTGTCGTACAGGGCGGCGTCCTCACCGGGGTGTCCCGCCGCCGCCATCCAGTTGGCCGACAGCCGGATATCGGTGAGGCGTTCGATACGGGCGGCGGCCAGGTTCATGATCGCCTCGGCCACCGCCATGCGGCCTGAGGCCGCGGGGTGGATCAGGGCGAGCGGCGTGCGTTCGCCCAAGGCCATCGCCTCGCCGGCATAAGTGGCGTGCCCCAGGGTGGTCACGGCGCAGTCGGCCACCGGCATCTGCCAAGGGCCCACCATCTGGTCGCGCGCCGTGTAGCCGCCCACGGTGCGATCGCCGATGGTGATGAGGAAGGTCTTGGCCGCCACGGTGGGGTGTCTGAGCACGCGATAACAGGCCTCCTTGAGCTCCAGGCCCTCGGCGCTGAAGGGCGTGAGCCGCGGCCGCAGGCGCTCGGCGTTGCGCGTCATGCGCGGCGGCTTGCCCAGCAGCACCGCCAGTTCCATATCCACCGGCCGGTTGCCGAAGAGCCGGTCGGTCACCGTCAGCCGACCGTCCGCGGTGGCCTCCCCCACCACGGCAAAAGGGCAGCGCTCGCGCGCGCAGAGGGCGGCGAAACGCTCCAGGTGCTGCGGGGCGATGGCCAGCACATAGCGCTCCTGCGCTTCGTTGCACCAGATCTCGCGCGGGCTCATGCCCGGCTCCTCGATCGGGATGTCGCGCAGCTCGAAGCGCCCGCCCAGGCCCGCCCCGTGCGCCAGTTCCGGTAGCGCATTGGACAGGCCGCCAGCGCCCACGTCGTGGATGGACAGGATGGGGTTGTCCGCCCCCAGCGCCCAGCAGCGGTCGATCACCTCCTGGGCGCGGCGCTGCATCTCGGGGTTGCCGCGTTGCACCGAGTCGAAGTCGAGCGCCTCGGCGTTCACCCCGGCGGCGAGGCTGGAGGCCGCCCCCCCACCCAGGCCGATCAGCAGCCCGGGGCCGCCCAGCTGAACAAACAGCGTGCCGGCGGGGAAACGCTGCTTGTCGATGTGCAGCGCACGGATGTTGCCGATGCCGCCGGCCAGCATGATGGGTTTGTGGTAGCCGCGCACCTGGCCGTCCGGGGTGTGCAGCTCGAAGTCGCGGAAATAGCCGGCCAGATTGGGCCGGCCGAACTCGTTGTTGAAGGCCGCCGCACCGATGGGTCCCTCCAGCATGATGGCCAGCGCCGAGGCGATGCGGTCGGGCCGGCCGTAATCCTCGGCCTCCCACGGCCGCAGGGCATCGGGGATGCGCAGATGGGAGACGGAAAAGCCGGTCAGCGCCGCCTTGGGCCGCGCCCCCCGTCCAGTCGCCCCTTCGTCGCGGATCTCGCCGCCCGCGCCGGTGGCCGCACCGGGGAAGGGGGAGATGGCGGTGGGGTGGTTGTGGGTCTCCACCTTCATGAGGATGTGGGTGGGCTCAACATGCCAGCGGTACACCCCATCGGCATCGACGAAGAAGCGCTCGATCTGCCGCCCCTCGATCACCGCCGCGTTGTCGGCGTAGGCGCTGAGCGTGCCCTGCGGGCGCGCCGCATGGGTGCGGCGGATGAGGTCGAACAGGCTCACGGACTGCGGCTCGCCGTCGATCACCCAGGCGGCGTTGAAGATCTTGTGCCGGCAGTGCTCGGAATTGGCCTGGGCGAACATCATCAGCTCCACGTCCGTGGGGTTGCGGCCGGCGCGCTGGAAGTGCGCATACAGATAATCGATCTCGTCCTCCGATAGCGCCAGACCCCATTCGGCATTGGCGGCCGCGAGCGCCTCCCGGCCCCCGGCGAGGATGTCCACCGTCGCCAGGGGTTGCGCCGGATAATGGGTGAACAGCTGCGTGGCCTGCCGCTCGTCCCACAGCACGCTCTCGGTCATGCGGTCGTGCAACAGGGCGGCCGCCGCGTGCAGCACCGCTGGATCCAGGCGGGCATTGCGCGCACCCCGCAACTGCCAAGCCACGCCCCGCTCGATGCGGCGCACGCCGCTCAGCCCGCAGTTGCGGGCGATGTCGGTCGCCTTGGACGACCAAGGCGAGACCGTACCCAGGCGCGGGGTGACGAGCAAGGCTTGCTCCTGCGGTGGATGCGCCTCGGCGTGTAGCAGCCTGGCGAGGAGGTCCACTTCGCGAGCGGCGAGCCCCGCTTCGAGCTCGACGAAGTAGCGTAGCTGCGCCTCGATGTGTCGCACCCCCAGCGGCTGCAACCGCTCCAACAGCTTGCTCAGGCGGAAGTCGGACAGCGCGGGGCCGCCGCGGAGGAAAAGGATTTCGGGCATATGAGACTCTCGGCGCATGAGACGATTTGGATTGTAAAGAAAAAGGCCCCGCGTACGCGGGGCCTGTTCGGGTCCGAAGCGGGCCGCGGCGACGTTCAGACCACCTCCGCCTCCATCACCTGCTCGAACACGAAGCGGCCATGCTCGAAGTCCACGCGGACGATGTCCTTGGGCGCGAAACGGCCGGCCAGGATCTCGCGCGCCAGCGGGTTTTCGATCTCCTGCTGGATGGCCCGCTTGAGCGGACGCGCCCCATAGACTGGGTCGAAGCCGGCGCGGGCCAGCTCGGCCACCGCCGCGTCGGTCACCTCCAGCTTCATGTTCATCTGCGCCAGCCGTTGCGCGAGCCGCTGCAACTGGATGCGGGCGATCTGGGCGATGTGCCGTTCGTCCAAGGCGTGGAAGACCACCACCTCGTCGATGCGGTTGATGAACTCGGGGCGGAAATAGGTCTTGACCTCGGCCATGACCGCCAGCTTGATCACCTGGTAGTCGTCGCCGGCCATGCTCTGGATCATCTGGCTGCCCAGGTTTGAGGTCATGACGATCACGGTGTTGCGGAAATCCACCGTGCGCCCTTGGCCGTCGGTCAGCCGGCCGTCGTCGAGCACCTGCAGCAGGACGTTGAACACGTCCGGGTGGGCCTTCTCCACTTCGTCGAGCAGGATCACCGAATAGGGCTTGCGCCGTACCGCCTCGGTCAGATACCCGCCCTCCTCGTAGCCGACATAGCCGGGCGGGGCACCGATCAGGCGCGCCACCGAGTGCTTCTCCATGAACTCGCTCATGTCGAGCCGGATCATGTGCTCCTCGGAGTCGAACAGGAACTCCGCCAGGGCCTTGCACAGCTCGGTCTTGCCCACACCGGTGGGGCCGAGGAAGAGGAAGGAGCCATAGGGCCGGTTGGGGTCGGCGAGCCCCGCGCGCGAGCGGCGAATGGCGTCCGATACCACTCGCACCGCCTCGTCCTGGCCGACCACGCGCTGGTGGAGACGCTCCTCCATATGCAACAGCTTGTCGCGCTCGCCCTGCATGAGCTTGGCGACCGGGATGCCGGTGGCGCGCGAGACCACCTCGGCGATCTCCTCCGCCCCCACCTGGGTGCGCAGCAGTTTGAACTCGCGCCGGCCGGCACCCGCCGCCTCGGCCTCCTTCAACTGCGCCTCCAGCTGTGGCAGCCGGCCGTACTGGATCTCGGCCACCTTGTCGAACAGGCCCTTGCGCTGCAACTCGGCCATCTGCGCCTTCAGCTGGTCGATCTCCTCCTTGATCTTCTGCGCCCCCTGGACGATGGCCTTCTCCTTCTTCCAGACCTCCTCCAGGTCGGCGTATTCCTTCGCCAGCTTGTCGATCTCCTCCTCGATCAGCGCCAGCCGCTTCTGGCTCGCCTCGTCCTTCTCCTTGCGCACTGCCTCGCGCTCGATCTTGAGCTGTATCAGCTTGCGTTCGAGGCGGTCCATCGCCTCCGGCTTGGAGTCGATCTCCATCTTGATACGGGCGGCCGCCTCGTCGATCAGATCGATCGCCTTGTCGGGCAGGAAGCGGTCGGTGATATAGCGGTGCGACAGCTCCGCCGCGGCGACGATGGCCGGGTCGGTGATCTCCACCCCATGGTGCAGCTCGTACTTCTCCTGCAGCCCGCGCAGGATGGCGATGGTGTCCTCCACGCTGGGCTCGTCCACCAGCACCTTTTGGAAGCGACGCTCCAGGGCGGCATCCTTCTCGATGTATTTGCGGTATTCGTCCAGGGTGGTGGCGCCGATGCAGTGCAGCTCGCCGCGCGCGAGCGCCGGTTTGAGCATGTTGCCGGCATCGATCGCGCCCTCCGCGCGACCGGCGCCCACCATGGTGTGCAGCTCGTCGATGAACAGGATGATGCGTCCCTGCTCCTGGGCGATCTCCTTGAGCACGGCCTTCAGCCGCTCCTCGAATTCGCCGCGGTACTTGGCCCCGGCCAGCAGGCCGGCCATGTCCAGCACCAGCACCCGCTTGTCCCTCAACGTATCGGGCACCTCGCCGTTGACGATGCGTTGTGCCAGGCCCTCGACGATGGCGGTTTTGCCCACGCCGGGCTCGCCAATCAGCACCGGGTTGTTCTTGATGCGCCGTTGCAGGATCTGGATCACGCGGCGGATCTCGTCGTCGCGACCGATGACCGGATCGAGCTTGCCCTGGCGCGCGCGTTCAGTGAGGTCTATGGTGTATCTGGCCAAGGCCTGGCGCTGACTCTCGGCCTCCTGGCTGTCCACCTTGGCCCCGCCGCGCACGGCGTCGATCGCCGCCGTCAGGTTCTGCAGCGTGGCGCCATGCTCCTTCAGCAGCCGACCGGCGTCGCCCTTGTCCTCCAGGCAGGCGAGTAGGAACAGCTCGCTGGCGATGAAGGCGTCGCCGCGCTTCTGCGCCAGCTTGTCGGTGAGGTTGAGCAGGTTGTTCAGCTCTCGCGAGATGTTGACCTCGCCGCCGGTACCCTCCACCTTGGGCAGCCGGTCCAACGCCTGCTGGATGCCGCGCACCAGCCCGGGCACGTTGACTCCGGCGCGCTGCAGGATGGCCTTGGCGCTGCCGTCCTCCTGGTTGAGCATGGCCGCCAGCAGGTGCAACGGCTCGATGTAGGGGTTGTCGTTGCCCACCGCCAGGCTTTGCGCGTCCTGCAGCGCGGCCTGGAAGGGGGTGGTCAGTTTGTCGAAGCGCATGATCGACTCTTCCTTAGGATGATCACTCGTCTGCAAAGGTGGGGTGGTGTATCCCCGTTTCAAGGGAGGGTTATACTGACAGCGTCCCTTCATCCCCTGTATAGCCGATCATGGGGTTGCCGCTACGCAAACCGCCCGAGCGCTTCACTTACGCCGATTACGCCGCCTGGCCCGATGAGCAGCGCTACGAGCTGATCGACGGCGTGGCCTATGCCATGACCGCGCCCGGCCGCCGGCATCAGGCACTGGTGTTCGCCATGGCCCGGCAGATCGCCGACTGCCTCGAAGACACATCCTGCCGGGTGTATCTGGCCCCCTTCGACGTGCGCCTGCCCAAGGGCGAGGAGGCCGACGAGCAGATCGACACCGTGGTGCAGCCCGACCTGTCCGTCTTCTGCGACCGCAGCAAGCTGGACGAGCAGGGTGCGCGCGGCGCCCCAGACTGGGTGATCGAGGTCCTCTCCCCCGCCACCGCCGGCCACGACCACATCGTCAAGCGCCAGGTCTATGAACGCGCCGGGGTGCGCGAGTACTGGCTGGTGCACCCCTTAGACCGCATCGTCACCGTCTATCGGCTGGCCGATGGACAGTATGGCCGGCCGGACGTGTATGAACTCGCCGGCATCACCGCCAGCCGTCTGCTGCCGCAGGTGCACATCGACTGGGAGCGCGTCCTGCGTGAGCTGGACTGAAGCGCAGCTCGCCCGCGCCGTGGTCGAGAACGTGCGCGCGGCCCTTAGCGAAGACCTCGATGCGGCCGGCGACCTCACCGCCGCCTTGATCCCCGCAGGACGGCAGGCCAAGGCGCGGCTGATCACGCGCGAGGATGCGGTGCTGGCCGGCCGCCCGTGGTTCGAGGCCGCCTTCCGCACGCTCGACCCACACTGCCGCATGGACTGGCAGGCCGAAGAGGGCGAGTCCGTCCGCGCCGGCCAGACCCTGTGCGAGCTCACGGGTGAGGCGCGCGCGCTGCTCACCGCCGAGCGCACTGCGCTCAACTTCCTGCAGACCTTGTCCGGCACGGCCACGCTCACCCGCCGCTACGTCGAGGCGGTGGCCGGCACGCGGGCGCGCATCTACGATACCCGCAAGACCCTGCCGGGCCTGCGGCTGGCACAGAAATACGCGGTGCGCATGGGCGGCGGCGAAAACCACCGCCTGGGCCTGTACGACGGCATCCTGATCAAGGAGAACCACATCGCCGCACTGGGTGGGGTCCGCGCCGCGGTCGAGGCCGCCCATAGGCTCGCCCCGTCGGGGGTGTTCGTGCAGGTCGAGGTAGAGACCCTCGCCCAACTCGAAGAGGCCATCGACGCGGGGGCGCGATTCATCCTGCTCGACAACTTCGATCTCGACGGCCTACGCGCAGCGGTGTGCCTCACCGCCGGCCGGGCCGAGCTGGAGGTGTCCGGTGGGGTCACCCTGCAGAGCGTGCGCG
>JANWZL010000139.1 GCA_025054655.1 Thiobacillaceae bacterium
CGGTGTTCCTCGCAACAATAGAAGCGCCCGCGGCTCATCAGGGCCTCGGAGCGCGGCAGATTCACCCCGCATACCTCACAACGCACCATGTCCTCAACCCCGGAGGAGGACGGTGGCCGCTGCGGCACACGTCGGGACATACCCTTGAGCAATAGGAGTATGAGCACGACGATGGCGGCCACCAGCAGCCATTTAAGCACGATCGAGCCCGTTCTTGTGGGTATCGTTGATACGGATCAGCAGCTGCTTGAACGGGAAATCCGCACCAAAGCGGTTGAGCACCTGCATGTAGGGCAGATCGCGCCCGGTGGGGAACTGATAGGTGTCGGCCACCATCTCGTCGTACATCCGGCGCAGCACCTGGTCGAGCAGGTCGAGGAAACCCGACCAACGCTCCATGTACTCGGGCTCGTACTCGATGCTGGCGCGCATCTCGTCCACTTCGTACACTGCCTGATGTACCAGGTCCACGTATTCCTCGTAGGTCGTCGGTCTCTTCATGCCCGTCACCGTGGTTGCGTCCAAGGTTCACAATATACTCCAAGCCGGCAGTGACCGTACCCGGGTCAGGTGCGTGCACCCCATGCGGGTATACTCTCTGGGTCCACGCCTGAGTTCGTTCGTATGCAACCGACCGCAGACAGCCTGCAGGAGGCCATCGCGCAGCAGCGCGAGGCCCTGCGCCTGATGCTGATCGGCCCGCTGCAGAAGGCGGCCGAGCTGGCTAGCTACGCCTGGCACGACCGCACGGCGCTGGACGCGGCCCTGACGGAGGCCTTCCGCCTGATCCCGGGCTGCAAGTATCTCTATGCCCTCAACACCGACGGGGTACAGGTGAGCAGCAACGTCTCGCGCGACGGTCTGATCCCCGGCGAGTACGGCCGCGACCGTTCGCAGCGGCCTTACATGCGCGAGGTGGTGCCGGCCGACGGCTTCGTGCTGTCGCAGGCTTACATCAGCCTGCGCGCGCAACGGCCCTCGCTCACCGCCATCCAGCTCGTGCGCGGCACCGACTGGCGAGTGCTGGGCTTCGTCGGGGCCGACTTCGATCTCAGAGACCTGCCCATCACCCGGCGCTTGTACGAGGAACCGCGCACCTGGCGCCAGATCAAGGGCGACCCCGCCATCCGCGGCCTGGTCTTTCACCAGACCCGGGTGGAGAGCGAGATGGACCGCAATATCGACACCGTGCTGTCGGTGGTGGAGGAGCTGATGACCCAGCGCGGGGTCTATCACGTCATGCTGCACTTCTCCTCCAGCCGGGCAGTGGTGTGGGTGGTGGACGACCCTTACCGCTATCGGCTGCTCGACATCCAGGCCCTGATCGATCCGGACGTCTGCCTGGCCTATCCCTTGCGCCCCTACCCGCTGGATGCCCTGGTCCGGGCCGAGCAGATCCGCCCCGTGCTCAGGGGGCTGAGGGAGCTGAGGTTCATGGACGAGATGCTGTACCTGCGTACCGGCACGCTCAATATCTTCAACGGTGTGGTGGGCCTGACCTTTTCCTGCGACGGCTCGCACTACGTGCCGGTGGACCAGTTCCTGGACAAGGGACACGACTTCTGGGCGAGCGGTCTGGCCGTGGAATGAAGCCCGGTCAGCGCCAGGGTGAACGCCCCGCACTGGACGTCACCGGCCGCGCCCGTTCAAGCGCGTCGAGCTGCCGCACCAGCCAGGGGCACTGTGTCGGCATGCTCTGCTCACGCCGTCACAGACGAGGTGGGGTGGTGGGCACGGTGACGCCCGCGGTGGGACGGCTGGGGCTGGGCATAAGTCATGGCAGCGACCTACCGTCGCGCGAAGACGGTGGGGCCCATGGTCAAGGCCGAGGACGAATACCATGCCCATGTCGAGGTGTTGAATACCTGTGCAAGCGCAACGAGTCCATACCGTGAGCGCAGCCTACAGCGCGAACGGCAACACGAAGACCAGGGCGATGTTGGTCAGGCCCAGGGCGAGGTTCACCCCAACCAGCTGACGGATGCGGCTGAGCGCCGCACCGCCCGCCGGCCAGTCCTGTCCCGACACGGCACGGCGCAGCCTGGGGTAGGGGGCGAAAAAGATGTAAACGAAGATCGCCGCCATCACATAGCCCAGGGCCAGCATCACGTGGATGTGCACGGGCAGCCCCTTGAGACCACCCATCTGCCCGATGATGGCGTGTCCGCTGACGAGCAGGATGAGCACCGAGACCCACACCCACGGGAAGAAACGCGCGAATACACCCGCCCACAGCGTCAGGCGCTGCGGCGGTTCGAGCAGGGCGGCGGCCGGGCGCAGGCAGACATAGGCGAAGAACATGCCGCC
>JANWZL010000141.1 GCA_025054655.1 Thiobacillaceae bacterium
ACCTGCGCCACCTCGCGCGAGGTGACGGTATAGCCGTGCGGGCCGGCGATGGCCTCGTAGCGCGGCACGCGGCTGTGGAACAGACGCGGGAAGACCCAGCGGGTGAACTCGTCCGGTGGGATCTGGGCGACGTAGTCATAGCCCCGCTCGGCCATGAACACCGGCAGCTGCTCGGCCAGGAAGGCCGGCCGGTAGTACAGCGGTTTGGGGTCGGATTGCGCCCGGCGGATGAGCTGTTCCTCCTCCTCGTGTGTGGTGACCTGGATGTAGAGGATGAGGGTGTGACGCGCCAGCAGCTCGATCACCGCGTCGTCCTCCAGCTCGCACAGGCTGCCGCCGACGTCGTTGACGAAGTGGGCATAACCGTAGATCTCCTGCGCCTTGCGGATGAACTCCGGCACGTCGCGCATGGCCTTGATCTCGGCCTCGCGGTAGAGGGCCTGGCGACGGCTGAATTCCTTGAGATCCAGCCCGCCCAGCTCGGGGTCGCCCAGTTTGCCGACGAAGGCGAGCACGGGTCCGAGGTCGTCGATCTTGATGTTGTTGCGGATGTCGATCCAATCGCGGCGCAGCAGCTCGCGCAGGAAGGGCACCTGCATGGCCTGCAGCTTGATCAGATCGAGGATGGCCTCGTACAGGTAGCGCGTGCCGATGCGGTAGTCGCCGGAATAGTGGAACCAGTCGTGCCGCCGCAACATGGAGGCGAGATGGGTCTTGCCCACGCCGGACATGCCCAGCAGGGTGACCTTCTTCTGCGGCCAGGTGCGAAAGGCGTTAGGGGTAAAGTGCATGGGGGGCAGGGGCAAAAGCTATAGCTTAGCCCCAGCCGAGGCCCGTTGCGAAGAGGCCACGGCCTGGAGCACCCCCGCCGCCGCGGTGAAGTCGTGCAAAAGCCGCGCCACCAGCGCCTCGTCGAGGTCGGCGACGATGAACACGAAACGGCTCGAGCGGTCCGCGTCCGGCCAGGCGTCGAGCTCCACCGGCGCATAGAGCACGTCCTGCACCCCATGCAGGACGACCGGCCGTTCATGCCCGACGTAGTGGACGATGGCCTTCATGCGCAGGAGGTTGCGCGGTCGGAAGGCCACCAACATCTCCAAGGCGGAGCGCACCGCCAGCGCGTCGAGCGGCTGCTCGAAGCGCAGGCTGAAGGCGCGGATGCGGCCGTGCGGCGCTTGAGTTGCGGGAGATTGAGCTGCGGGAGATGGTGCCGTAGGGCCCAGCCGCAGCGGCCGGTAGCGCTCATAGGCAAGCCAGTTTTGCGCCCTCTGCGGCTCGCCGTCGGGTCGGTGGGCGCGCAGCCCGAACAGCTGCGCCGGCTCGATCGCCCCGTGCAGCACGGTGAGCACCGGGGCGGCCGGATTGAGGGCGCGCAGCCTGGCATGCAGCGCCTCGACCTGCGCGGGCGCAGCCAGGTCGGTCTTGGTCACCAGCAGCCGGTCGGCCATCGCCACCTGGCGCTGCGCCTCGAAGTGTGCGGCGAGCTGATCCAGCCCGAACTGGGCATCGACCGTGGTGACGATGCCGTCGAGCCGGTAGCGTGCCGCCAGCCAGCGCTCACCCGCGAGGGAGGCGAGCACGGGACCGGGGTCGGCTATCCCCGTGGTCTCGATCACCACCCGCTCGAACCGGGGCACCTGCCCGCCCTCACGCGCCATCCACAGGTTCTTGAGCGTGGGCGCCAGCGCCCCCTGCACCTCGCAACAGACACAGCCGCCGGACAACAGGGCGAGCGGGCCGCGCGTCTGCTCGAGCAGCTGATGGTCCAGCGCCACCGCGCCGAACTCGTTCATCACCACGGCGGTGAGCGGGGCCTCGCGCAGCAGGCGGTTGAGCAGCGTGGTCTTGCCGCTGCCGAGGAAACCCGTAAGCAGGGTGACGGGGAGCGAGGCCGTGGTATGCATCGCGCGATTTTACGTCGATGACGCGTTACAATCCCATCCATGCCCGACAGGTAGGAGCGATGGACCCCGACTGTTGGAGCGACTGTAGGAGCGACTGTAGAAGCGACGAAAGTCGCGACATGTATTGCAAAACCGCGACAAACTCAACATCGCCCACCCCCCCCAGCCCCCATTGCAGACCCGGCCACGCCCCCAAAAGGCCCACCCCCACCAGCACCAAGGCGCCCCCAAGGGTGCCCCCAACCCCCGCCAGGTCGAACCGCGGCCCCGGGCCCGCCAGCCCGCCCGGATCCCCCGCGC
>JANWZL010000037.1 GCA_025054655.1 Thiobacillaceae bacterium
CCGGCGAGGACGACATGCGGGCCATGCTGCGCGTGGCCCCCGAACCCCTGGCGCGCCAGCTGCGGCAGGCACTGGACGCGGCAGATGCCGCCATGCGCCGCAGGATGTTGCTGATCGTGGGCCTGGTCGCGCTGGCGTTGCTCGGGCTGCTGGCCTGGATCGCTGTCGCGGCCACGGTCTGAGGCCTTGCCGTCCTTCAACGCGCGGGCTCGACCAGATTGATCGGTCGGCCGGCCACGAAAGCCTCGAGCACGCGGATCAACTGCTCGCCCAGGGTCTGCATGGCCTCCCGGCTCGCCCAAGCCACATGCGGGGTGATGAGCAGATTGGGCAGGTCTTGCTCCAGCAGGGGGTTGCCTTGGGCGGGCGGCTCTGTGCTCAACACATCCACCGCCGCGCCGGCGATACGCCCGCGGGTGAGGGCGTCGAGCAGGGCCGCCTCGTCCACCAAGCCACCGCGGGCGCAGTTGATGAGCACCGCATGCGGTTGCATGAGGTCGAACTCGCGCGCCCCGATCAACCCGCGCGTCTCATCGGTCAAGGGGCAGTGCAGGCTCAGGTGGTCGGCGCGGGCGAGCACCTGGTCGAACGGGGTGTAACCCGGACGGCAGCGTGATGCGTCTTTGTGTTCGGCCAGCAGCACCCGCATGCCGAAGGCCTGCGCCAGGCGCGCCACGCCCCGGCCTATGCTGCCGTGGCCGACGATGCCCAGGGTGGTGCCGTGCAGGTCGTGGATCGCGTGCTCGAACAGGCAGAAGGTCTGCGCCCGCTGCCAGGCCCCGGCACGCAGGCTCTGGCGCCAGGCGATCAGGTTGCGCCGCAGCGCCAGCAGCAGCATGAACACGTGCTCGGGCACGGTGTGCTCGGCATAGCCGCGGATGTTGGTCACCGTCACGCCACGCGCGCGGCAAGCGGCGAGATCGACGTTGTTCACCCCCGTGGCGGCCACCGCCACCAGCTGCAGATGCGGCGCCTGGGCCAGCGCCTGCGCGGTGATGGGGGACTTGTTGGCGATGGCGATGGTGGCGTGGGCGAGGGCCGCACCCACCGCCTCGGGCGGGGTGAGCGGGTGCTCGACCCAGGTGTGGGGGAAGGCGGGCCGAGGCAGGTCGGCGATCAGGGTGGAGCGGTCGAGGAAGACGATGTGGTGCAAGGTGGGTAGCGGGTAGTGGATAGTGGGCAGTGGTTAGAGTGGGTTGGTGGGGGAATTGGGCCGCGGGTCCAGGCCAGCGAGGGTCTCGACGACCTGGACGACGGCGGAGGAATCCTGTTCCGCCCCGCCCATGGCGTTCAAGGCGTGCATGAGCTGGGCGGCCAGGGCGGTCACCGGCAGGGGTAGCCCGAGCGCCTGCGCCTCGGCGAGCACCAGCCCCAGGTCCTTTTGGTGCAGCCGGGCGCGAAAACCCGGCGCGAACGCGCGCGTGAGCATGCGTTCGCCGTGCACCTCCAGGATGCGGCTGTAGGCGAAGCCGCCGAGCAGGGCCGCGCGCACCTGTGCGGCGTCCACCCCCTGGCGGCGGGCGAAAGTGAGGGCCTCGGCCACCCCCAGCAGGGTGGCGGACACCGCGATCTGGTTGCAGGCCTTGGCCACCTGGCCGCTGCCGTTCGCCTCGCCGACGTGCACGACGTTGCTGCCCAGCACCTTAAGCAGCGGCAACACCCGCTCGAAGGCGGCCTTCGGACCGCCCGCCATGATGGACAGGGTGCCCGCGCGCGCGCCCGCCTCGCCGCCGGACACCGGCGCATCGATCAGGTTGACCCCCTGCTGTGCCAGACGCCGGGCATGGGCACGGGTGGCGGCGGGCGAGGTGGTGCCCAGGTCGATGACCACGTCATCCGCCCGCAGCGCAGGTGCAAGCCCCTCGGCGCCGAACAACACCGCCTCCACCGCCGCATCGTCGGCCACGTTGACGCAGACGATGCGGCAGACGGCGGCCACCGCGCGCGGGCTCACCGCCACCGAAGCCCCCGCCTGCGCCAGCGGCGCCGCCCGCGCGGCGGTACGGTTGTACACCGTGAGCGCATACCCCGCGCGCAACAGGTTCAGGGCCATGGGCTGGCCCATCACCCCCAGCCCGACGAAACCGATGTGCTCCATTTCCCCCTACCGTATCCCGTAACCTGTGACCTGAACCCCCACCCCCCCTTCCTCCATTTCACAGCAGGATGATGTCATACTGCTCCTGGGTGAACAGCGTCTCCACCTGCAGCGACACCGGCTTGCCGATGAAGTCGGAGACCTGGGCCAGGCTTTGCGATTCCTCGTCCAGGAACAGGTCGATGACCGGCTGGGCGGCGAGGATGCGGAACTCGCGCGCGTTGAATTGGCGCGCCTCGCGTACGATGGCGCGCAGGATCTCGTAGCACACGGTCTGCGCGGTCTTGACCATGCCACGGCCGCCGCAGGTGGGACAGGGCTCGCACAACTGGCGCGCGAGGCTGTCGCGCGTGCGCTTGCGCGTCATCTCCACCAACCCCAGAGCGGTGAAACCGTTGATGGTGATGCGCGTGCGATCCCGCGCCAGCGCGCGGGTGAGTTCCGCCAGCACCGCCTCCTTGTGCTCGGGGTTGTCCATGTCGATGAAGTCGATGAGGATGATGCCGCCCAGGTTTCTCAACCGCAGCTGCCGGGCGATGGCCTGCGCCGCCTCCAGATTGGTCTTGAACACGGTGTCGTCGAAGCTGCGCACGCCGGTGAAGGCTCCGGTGTTCACATCGATGGTGGTGAGCGCCTCGGTCTGGTCGATGATCAGATACCCGCCGCTTTTGAGCTCCACCCGCCGGGCGAGCGCCTTCTCCACCTCCTCTTCCACGTTGTACAGGTCGAACAAGGGCCGTTCGCCGCTGTAGAGCACGATCCGGTCCGCCACCCCACGCATGAACTCCTGAGCGAAGGCCAGCATGCGCTGGTGGGTCTCGCGCGAATCGACCAGGATGCGTGCGGTCTCGGTGCTGGCCATGTCGCGCAGCACGCGGTGCGCGAGGTCCAGCTCCTGATAGATCAGACAGGGGGCGCTGCTCGCCGCCGCGCGCGTCTGCACCGCGTCCCAGATGGCGTGCAGGTACTCGACGTCGGCCGCCAGCTCCATGTCCTCGGCCGTGTTGGCCATGGTGCGGATGATGAAGCCGCCATGCTCGTCCTGCGGCAGGATGCGAGTGAGCCGCTGGCGCAACAGCCCGCGCTCGGCCTCGTCCTCGATCTTCTGCGAGATGCCGATGCGCGTCTCCTGCGGCAGATACACCAGGAAGCGTCCGGCCATGGACAGTTGGGTCGACAGGCGCGCCCCCTTGCTGCCGATGGGGTCCTTGATCACCTGCACCAGCAGCGACTGGCCCTCGTGCAGGATGCGTTCGATGGGGCGCTGCGGGTTCTCGCCGCGCGCCTCCCAGATGTCGGCCACGTGCAAGAAGGCGGCGCGCTCCAGGCCGATGTCGACGAAGGCCGATTGCATCCCCGGCAGCACGCGCTGCACCCGCCCCAGGTAGATGTTGCCCACCAGCCCGCGCTGGTTGGCCCGTTCGATGTGCAGCTCCTGCACCGCCCCCTGGTAGAGGATCGCCACCCTCGTCTCCTGTGGGGTAACGTTGATGAGGATCTCTTCGCTCATAGAGGGTGAAGGGTGAGGCGTGAGGAGTAAGGGGTAGGGAGGGAGGGGTGAGGGGTCAGTAGGGCTCGAAGCCCACGGCCTTGAGCAATTGTAAGGTCTCGTACAGGGGCAGGCCCATCACCCCCGTGTAGCTGCCGGACAGGTGTCGGACGAAGGCCCCCGCGCGGCCCTGGATGCCATAGCCACCGGCCTTGTCGAAGGGCTCGCCGCTGGCCAGGTAGGCGGCGATGTCGCGTTCGCCGATCGGTCCAAAGTGCACCGTGCTGCGGTTGACGGCCGACTCCATGCGCCCGCCGTACAGCACCGTCACGGCGGTGAGCACCGTGTGGCTGCGCTCGGCGTAGCGTCTGAGCCAGGCGGCGGCCTCCTCGGCGCTGCGCGGCTTGCCGAGGATGGCGCCGTCCAATACGACGCAGGTGTCGGCCGCCACCACCGGCCAGGGCGGCAATTGACGGGCCTGGATGACGCGGCCGGCCATCTGGGCCTTGGCACGGGCCACCCGTTGCACATAGGCGCGGGCCGATTCGCGCGGCAGGGGGGTTTCATCCACGTCAATACGGGGGGCGGTCTGCCGCAGCGCCAGCACGGTGGGGGTGAGTCCGATCTGACGCAGCAGCTCCAGCCGGCGTGGGCTTTGCGAGGCGAGGTAGAGCGATCTGGGCATGGGGGCAGTCCCGCGCCATGGCGGTAAGGCGCACAAGCGGGGATAATTCCGCTATTTTCATCGATTTGGGCACACATGCACATCCATATCCTCGGCATCTGCGGCACCTTCATGGGCGGCATCGCCGCCATCGCCCACGCCGCGGGCCACCGCGTCACCGGTTGCGATGCCAACGTCTATCCGCCCATGAGCACGCAGCTCGCCGCCCTGGGCATCGAGCTGATCGAGGGGTACGGCACCGAGCAGCTGGCGCTCGCGCCCGACCTCTTCGTCGTCGGCAACGTGGTCAGCCGCGGCCGCCATGCCCTGATGGAGGCCATCCTCGACCGGGGTCTGCCCTATGTTTCCGGCCCGCAATGGCTGTACGAACAGGTGCTGCGGCACAAATGGGTGCTGGCGGTGGCCGGCACGCACGGCAAGACCACCACCTCGGCCATGCTGGCCTGGATCCTGGAGTATGCCGGGCTCAATCCCGGCTTCCTGGTCGGGGGCGTGCCGAAGAATTTCGGTCTCTCGGCACGGCTGACCGACAGCCCCTTCTTCGTCATCGAGGCCGACGAATACGACACCGCCTTCTTCGACAAACGCTCCAAGTTCGTGCACTACCGCCCGCGCACGGTCATCCTCAACAACCTGGAGTTCGACCACGCCGACATCTTCCCCGACCTCGCCGCCATCGAGACGCAGTTTCATCACCTCGTCCGCACCGTACCCGGCAATGGGCTGATCGTGGCCAACGGTCGCGACGAGGCCATCGCGCAAGTGCTCGGGCGCGGTTGCTGGACGCCGGTGGAGCGCTTCGGCGTCGACCCGGGCTGGCAGGCGCGTCTGCAGGATGAGGGCGCGTCGGCGGGCAGCTTCGAGGTGCTGCGCGATGGGGTGGTGCAGGGTCGTGTCGCGTGGTCCCTCATGGGGGAGCACAACCGCATGAACGCCCTGGCCGCCATCGCCGCCGCACGTCACGCCGGGGTCGCCCCGGCGGTGGCGATCGAGGCCCTGGGCCGGTTCGAGAACGTCAAACGGCGGCTGGAGGTGCGCGGCAGCGTGCAGGGGGTGACCGTCTATGACGACTTCGCCCACCACCCGACCGCCATCGCCGCCACCCTGGCGGGCCTGCGCGCACGGGTCGGTGCTGCCCGCATCCTCGCCGTGCTGGAGCCGCGCTCCAACACCCTGCGTATGGGGGTGATGAAGGAGGCGCTGCCGGCCAGCCTCGCCGCCGCCGACCGGGTCTATGTCTATGCCGCCGACCTCGGCTGGGATGCGCGGCCGCTGTTCGCCGAACTGGGCGAGCGGGCCGAGGTGCACCACGACCTGCCGGCGCTAATCGAGGCCATCGCCCGCGCCGCCCGGCCGGGGGACCACGTGTTGATCATGAGCAACGGCGGCTTCGGCGGCATCCACGACAAGCTGCTCGCCCGTCTGGCCCGGTGCTGATGCAGGACGTCACAGCCACGCGTCACTGTCGCTGGGATGCCGACCAGGGCCGCCTGTGTCTGCAGGGCCACTGGACCCTGGCGCATCTGGCCGCGATCGACGCGGACCTCAAGGCCCTGCCCCTGCCGGTGGAGCGGCCGTTGACGATCGATGGCAGCGCCCTCGTACGGCTCGACAGCGTCGCCGCCAACCGTCTGCTCAGCCATCTGCAGGGGCTAGGGGTAGACCCGGCCGGGCTTGCCTGGATTGGCTTCGGCGCACGCGAACGCGAGCTGATCACTCTGGTGGCCGAGCGCCGCGGCGCCTGTGCCGCCATCCCGCTGCCGCACCATGGCCTGCGCCGCATGCTGGGCTGGCACGTGTTCGAGCTGGGGCGCAATACGGTCTCCATGCTCGCCTTCGTCGGCCGGGTGGCCGCGGCGCTGGGGGAACTCGTGCGCCGGCCGACGCGCCTGCGCCTGCGCGAGCTGACCGTGCAGCTGGAGATGGTGGGGCTGCGGGCCATCCCCTTGATTATCATGATGAATTGGTTGATCGGCGTGGTCTTCGCCTATCTGCTGGGCATCCAGGTGCAGAAGTTCGGGGCCAACGTCTTCGTGGTGGACGGGGTGGGCCTGGCCATCACCCGTGAGCTGGCGCCACTGATCACGGCGGTGCTGGTGGCGGGGCGTTCGGGTGCGGCCTTCACCGCCCACCTGGGGGCGATGAGGGTGAACCAGGAGATCGACGCCATCGCCGTGCTGGGGCTGTCGCCCTGGCAGGTCCTGGTGCTGCCGCGGCTCCTCGCCCTGCTTGTGGTGCTGCCGCTGCTCACCGCCTTGGGCGACGTGGCCGGCATCCTGGGGGCGGCGCTGGTGGCCGACTGGCACCTGGGGGTCACCCCCACTACCTTTTTCGAACGGCTGCAGGAGCGACTGCCGCTCGCCACCGCGCTGTTCGGCCTGAGCAAGGCGCCGGTGTTCGCCCTGGTCATCGGTCTGATCGCCTGTCACAACGGCATGACGGTGGCGCGCGACGCGCGCAGCGTGGGACTCGCCACCACCGCCACGGTGGTGCACAGCATCGTCATGGTGATCCTGATCGACGCCGCCTTCGCCGTGGCCTATCCGGAGATCAAATGAACACCGGCCCGCAACCCCGGGTTGGATGTCCACCGGACGACCAGGCCACGGCGGCCGTAGTCGAGGTCGTTGAGGTGCGAACCCGGCTGGCAGGACGCTGGATACACGATGGGGTCTCCTTCACCATCCCGCGCGGACAGGTGGTGGCCCTGATCGGCGGCAGCGGCACAGGCAAGACCGTGTTGCTGCGCCAGCTCGTCGGGCTCGACCGGCCCACCGCGGGCACAGTGCGGCTGTTCGGCGTGGACCTCGCCGCCGCCACGCCGGTGCAGCTCAACGCCCTGCGTCAGCGCTTCGGCCTGCTGTTCCAGGACGGGGCGCTGTTCTCCAACCTCACCGTGGCCGAGAACGTGGCCGCCCCCATCATCGAGCGCCACCGCCTGCCCAAGCCCCTGTTGTGCGAAGTGGTGGGGCTCAAGCTCGGCCTGGTGGGGCTGTCGGCGGAAGCGGCCGGCAAACGCCCGAGCGAACTGTCGGGCGGCATGCGCAAGCGGGCGGGGCTGGCCCGCGCCCTCGCCCTGGAGCCGGAGCTGCTGTTCCTGGACGAGCCCACCGCGGGGCTCGACCCCATCGGCGCGCGTGAATTCGACCGCATGCTGCGCACCCTGGCCGACAGCCTGGGGCTGACCGTGCTGGTCGTCACGCACGACTTGGACACACTCTACGAGCTGCCCGACCGCGTCATCGTCCTGTACGAAGGACGGGTGATCGCCGACGGCTCGGTGCAGGAGGTGGCGCGACAGCCACACGAATGGCTACGATCGTACTTCTCGACGCGCAAGTGAGGCCATATGGAGTCCGAGGCACGCTATGTCTGGGTGGGTGCGGCCATCCTGGCGCTCGTCCTGATCCTCGCAGGGGGGGTGTACTGGCTATCGGGGGCGGCCGAGCGGCTGCCCACCAAGCGCTATGTGGTCTATTTCCAGAACCAGTCGCTGGAGGGCCTGCAGATCGGCAGCCCAGTGCGCATGCAGGGCATACGGGTGGGGCGGGTGGAGGACTACACCATCCTGACCGACCGGCCGCGCACGGTGCGCGTGGTGCTGGAGATCGATCGCCGTGCCCCGGTGCTGCAAGGCATACAGGCCGAGATCTCGCGCAACCTGCTGACGGGACTCGCCGCCATCGACCTGACCAATCCGGCCGACGGCAAGGCCCCCCTGACGGACGCCCCCGCTGGCGAGATCGGTCCGGTCATCGCCGAGGGCGAGGCGGATCTAAGCCGCATGGCCGCCCTGGTCGAGGACTTGGGACGCACGGGCTACGAGAGCCTTGCGCGGCTCAACCGCCTGCTGTCCGACGACAACCAGAAGGCCTTCGCCGCCACCCTGCGCAACCTGCAGACGCTGAGCGGCACGCTCGAAGCGAGCATACCCGAGCTCAACGCCACCCTGGTGGCCGCACGCGGTGCCGCAGAGCAGGTCAGGGCGAGCGGTGCCGCATTCGACACCGCCGTGCGCGATGGTGGCCGACGTCTGGGGCGCGTGGCCGAGCAGGCGGAGCAGACCCTGAGCGAGGCCGACCAGACCCTCAGGGACACCCGCGCTGCCCTCGCGCGCCTGGAGCAAGAGCTGACAGGCGTCAGCACGAGCCTCAGACTCTCGGCCGAGCTGGCCAGCCAGGAGGTGGAGGCCACCGGGCTGGCGCTGCGCCAAGCCAGCGAGGCCCTGCAGGCGGCCGGCCGCGGTTTCGCCGAACCCCTGCGCCTGCTGCACGGTCCCCAGCGCGAGGAGCTGGGGCCCGGGGAGGTGCGGCCATGAACGGAGCGCTCCTGCTCGGCGCTGCCCTCCTGCTGGCCGCCTGCGTGCGGCTGCCCACCCCCGGTCAGCCCATCACCTACCACGTGCTGACCGACCCCGGCCCGGTGCCGGCGAGCCCTGCCGCCCATCCGTCCACGCTCCTGGTGCGCGAGATGGAGGCCCCCGCGCTCTACCAGGTGACCAACCCCGTCTTCAGCCGCTCTGCCGGCACGCGCGCCTATTACCAGTACGCGCGCTTCAGCGAACCGCCGGCGAAACGGCTCACCTGGCTCATCCGCCAGCGGCTGGAGGCGGCGCGCGTGTTCCGCACGGTGGCGCCCCTGGGCGGCAGCGTGCGTGGCGATTACCAGCTCAACACGCGGCTGATCGACTTCTACCATGACGCCGCCAACGTGCCGGGCGAGGCCCTGGTCCTGCTGGAGGCCGAGCTCGTCCGGCGCAGCGACGCTCGGCTGATCGAGCGGCGCATCTTCGTCGCCCGTGCGCCCCTGGACCAGGCCGATGCCCAGGGCGCCACCGATGCGCTGGGCCGGGCGGCCAATACGGCGATCGACGAGCTGACCCTGTGGTTGGCGCGGCTCATGGCCAACGAGTCCCGGTAAAATCCACCTTTTGGGCACTCAGGACCGGTTCGGCCGCTGTCCCGGCGGCGCAAGGGGTGGTGACATGCTCCTCTACATCCATGGTTTCAACAGCTCCTCGCGCTCGGGCAAGGCCCGCCAGCTGGCCGATTGGATGGCCGCGCGCGGGCTGGGCGAGGCCTATGTCTGCCCGGACCTGCCGCCGCATCCACTGGCGGCCATCGAACGGCTGCAGGCCCTGATCGCCGCCAGCAAGGGGCCCGCCAAGCTGGTGGGCAGCTCGCTGGGCGGCTTCTACGCCACCTATCTGGCCGAGCGCCATGGCCTGAAGGCAGTGCTCATCAACCCCTGTGTCGCCTGTCACGAAAAGCTCGCCGGCGAGGTGGGCCGGGTGCAGAAGAACTGGCACGACGGCTCGGAATACCTGTTCACCGCGGAACATCTCGCCGCCCTGCGGTCGCTCGCCCTGCCGGCCATCAGCGACCCTGGACGCTATCTGCTGTTGGTGGAACAAGGCGACGAAGTGCTCGATTGGCGCGAGGCGGCGGCCTATTACCAGGGGGCGCAGCAGCACGTGCTGGCCGGTGGCGACCACAGTTTTACGCGCTTCGCGGAGTACATCCCCGCCATCGTCGCTTTCTGAGCGGGTCCATCGATGCATCTGATCTACGAGGAAGACGGCGAGCTCAAGGCCGGCACCATCCTGAGCGAGCACGAAGGGTCGCTGCAGGTCGAGTCCTTGCATGGGCGGCGCACCAAGGTCAAGACCAGCCATGTCCTGTTGCGCTTCGGCTCGCCCTCCCCGGCCGAGACGATGGAGCAGGCACGCCGGCTGGCGGAGGAACTGGACCTCGATTTCCTGTGGGAGGTGGCCGGCACGGAGGAATTCGATTTCCACACCCTGGCGGCGGAGTACTACGGCGGCACCCCCACCGCACCGCAGGCGGTGGCGGTGCTGCAGCGGCTGCACGGGGCACCGATCTATTTCTACAAGAAGGGGAGGGGCCGGTATAAGGCCGCCCCGCCGGAGGCCCTCGCCGCCGCCAAGGCGGCCCTGGAGCGCAAGGCGCGCGAAGCGGCGCTACGTGCGCTATGGGTCGAACAGCTCAGCCGCGGCGAGCTGCCCGAGGCCCTGCGGCCCAAGGTGTTCCAGCTGCTGCACCAGCCAGACAAGAACGGCCTGGAATACAAGGCGATGATGGACGCTTGCGCCGCCACGGGGCTCACGCCCGTGGCGCTGATGGACCGCTGCGGGGCCATCCCCTCCAGCCACGAGTATCACCTGCAGGCCTTCCTGCTCGTGCATTTTCCGCGCGGCACCGACTTTCCCCCGCTCGCCCCCCCGCCGCCACCGCCCGCGCTGCCGTCGGCCGCAACCCCTGCCTTCAGCATCGATGACGCCACCACCACCGAGATCGACGACGCCTTCTCTGTCAGCTTCCGACCGGACGGCTCGGTGCGTGTGGGCATTCACATCGCCGCCCCGGCCCTGGGGGTGGCGCCCGGCTCGGAACTGGACGCCATCGCCGCGCGCCGCTTGTCCACCGTGTACATGCCCTGCGGCAAGATCACCATGCTGCCGGAGACCCTCATCGGTCAGTACACCCTGGCCGAGGCCAGGCAGTGCCCCGCCTTGTCGCTCTACGTCGAGGTGGGGCCGGACTACGCCATCCGCGACCTCAGCACGGTGGCCGAGCAGGTGCACATCGCCGCCAACCTGCGTCACGAGCAGCTGGAATCCTGCTTCAACCTCGACACCATCGGCGCCGGCGGGCCCGATTACCCTTTTCGCCGCGAACTGGAGTGGCTGTGGGGCTTCGCCTGCCATCTGCAGGCCGCGCGCGGCGAGGTCGAGCCGCCCGGACGGATGGACTACGTGGTCAAGGTCGAGGACGGGCGGGTGCGCATCACCCCCCGGCAGCGCGGCAACCCCATCGACCGGGTGGTCTCGGAGCTGATGATCCTGGCCAACAGCCGCTGGGGCATGCTGCTCGCCGAACGCGATTACGCCGGGGTGTACCGGGTGCAGACCCAAGGCAAGGTGCGCATGTCGCTCAAACCCG
This sequence comes from Thiobacillaceae bacterium, assembly GCA_025054655.1. Taxonomy (GTDB): domain Bacteria; phylum Pseudomonadota; class Gammaproteobacteria; order Burkholderiales; family Thiobacillaceae; genus JANWZL01. The sequence continues at coordinate 11,235 of JANWZL010000037.1, forward strand.
CGCCGCACGAGGGCCTGGGCGTGGATTGCTATGCCTGGTCCAGCTCGCCGCTGCGGCGCTACGTGGACCTCATCAATCAGCGCCAGATCCTGGCCGCCATCGAGGGCCGGCCACCGGTGTACAGGAGCAACGACACCACATTGATGGCCATCGTGCGCGACTTCGAACTGGCCTACGACGCCTATGCCGAATTCCAGCGCCGCATGGAGCGCTATTGGTGCCTGCGCTGGCTCATCCAGGAAGGGGTGGCGCAGATCGATGCGGTGGTGCTGAAGGAAAACCTCATCCGTTTGGAGGGCCTGCCGCTGGTGACCCGGGTGACCGGCGCCCCCACCCTGGGGCCGGGTGAGCGCCTGCGCGTGGGCATCGGTGAGATCGACTTGCTCAATCTGGAATGTCATTGCCGCTTCATCGCCCAGCTCGAGCCCAGCCCCGCCGGCTAGGGCCCGTGCCGCTCACACCCGCGGCGGTCAACCCATGGCGCCGGCTCACAGGGTTCCTGGCCATGGCGGTGGCAGACCTCAACAGCGCGCTGGTCCTCTCGGCGCTCATCCATGTGGTGATCGTCTTCGGCCTCGCCCCCATGACACCCTTAGACCCGCGCGTGTTCGAGGAGCCGCAGCTGCCGCTGGAGGTGGTGCTGGTCAACACGCGTACCGAGTCGCGTCCCCTGAACCCCGAGCTGCTGGCCCAGGTTAACCTCGACGGCGGCGGTACGGTGGACGAACCGCGCCAGGCCAAAAGCCCGCTGCCCGTAAGCCCCATGGACAGCGCCGCCGCGGCCGAGGCCGAGGCGCGCGTGCAGGCCCTGGAGCGGCAGACACGGGAGCTTATGCAACGGGTCAGGGCGGATTACAGCCTGCCCCCACCGCGCCCGCAGCCACATACGCAGTCGCACCCGCCCAGCCCGACCGCGGCGGAACTGGCCGCACGCAGCCTGGAGATGGCGCGTCTGGCCGCACGCATCGAGCAGGACTGGGATGCCTACCAGAAGCGGCCGCGGCGCATGTATGTGGGCGCCCGCGCGGTGGAATTCACCTTCGCGCGCTATGTGGAGGACTGGCGGCTGAAGGTGGAGCGCATCGGCAATCTCAACTACCCGGAGGCGGCGCGGCGCAACAAGATCTACGGCTCGCTGGTGCTCACCGTGTCGATCAACGCCGACGGCACGGTGGAATCCATCCACATCGACCGCTCCTCCGGCTCCCGCATCCTGGATGCCGCCGCGGTGAAGATCGTCGAGATGGCCGCGCCGTTCGCCCCCTTTCCCGAGGAGATGCGCGCCAAGGTGGACATCCTCGGCATCACCCGCACCTGGACCTTCACCCGCTCCGACCAGATCACCAGCGAGTAAAGGGCTGATCGCCGGTGCACGGTGACCGGCCCGTATTCCGCTGATGCCCCGCCGATCGGGACGGACGCGGTTCAGTCCAGATACTCGAACAGCTTCACCACCTTCCGCACGCCCTGGGTACGGGCCGCCACCTCGGTGGCGACCGCCGCCTCGTCGCGCTTGACCAAGCCCATCAGGTAGACCACCGCGTCGGCGGTGACCACCTTGACGTGGTTGGCGTTCACGCGCGCGTCGTCGATCAGCCGCGCCTTGACCTTGGTGGTGATGAGGCCGTCGTTGCTGCGCGTGGCGATACCCACCGGGGCCTTGAGGGCCATCTCGTTGAACACCTCCTTCACCTCAGGCACCGCCTGCGCCAGTTCGGTGACGCGGCCTTTCAGGGCCTCGGTCGGCGCCTCGCCGGTGATGAGCAGGCGCCGGTTGAAACTGGTGAAATTGGCCCGCACGCCCTCGATGCCCGCCTCGCGCAGCCGGCTGGCCGCCTTCAGCTCGATCTCCTCGTCCTCCAGATACACGCCGGTGGAGCGCCGGTCGTCCAACATCATGGCGCCCACCCCCACACCGGTGGCCACCACCGGGAAACAGCCCGCCAGCGGCAGCGCCGCACCCAGGCCGATAATCACGCTCAACACGGTCTTGCGCATGTTCAGGCTCCCAGCAATGAATGATCGATGCCCTCGCACAGGCAGTGGAGGGCGAGCAACATGCTCTCGCGCACGCGAGCGGGGGCGTGCGCCGGCAGGACGATGAGCTGGTCCTCGGCGCGCAGCGCCTCGGCCAGCCGTCCGCCAGCATGGCCGGTGAGGACGATCACCCCCATCGATTTGTCCTGGGCGCACTGCAAGGCCGCGCACAACGGCGGCTCTTCACCCGTCTCGGCCAGGATGAGCAGGAGGTCGGCCGGAGCGCCCAGGGCCTCCAGCTGACGCGCATAGATGCGCTCCAACCCGCCATCGCCGGCGATGCCCGTGAGCAGCGCTGCATCGCCGGCCAGGCATACGGCCGGCAGGGCCGGGCGCTGGGCCTCCAGCCGGTGCACCAGACACAGGGCGAACAGCTGCGCCAGGGCCGCGGTGGCGCCACTGCCGCATACCCAGATGCGGCCATCGTTCATGAGGCCGTGCACGATGCGCTGTACGGCCTGGGCGAGCGGTGCGGACAGCGCCTCGGCCGCCTCCTCCTGCACGGCGATGGCGTCGTAGATCTGCTGCTGCAGGTGCTCGACCAGGGACATGCAGGGTTATCCCAGATTGTCCATTAGACCGGCTTTGCCTGCGCTGAGGGCACTGCCTATGCCGCCGCAGCCGCGTGCCGAAACCGCTTCACCGCCTACGCGGGCCTCGGCTGCCCCTGCTCGGCCATCTTGCGCGCGAGCACTCGGCCAGGTGTTCAACCTGGCCTGCGGCCGTCGCGCACAACCTGCCTCGATCATGCGCTTCGCGCTTGCCCGCGTCCTAATGGACGATCTGGGTTAAACCTTGGGGTCGGTTCAAAGCCGCCGCCAGGTGGTGCCCTGGGGGCCGTCCTCCAGCACGATACCGGCCGCCTTCAGCTGCGCGCGGA
>JANWZL010000034.1 GCA_025054655.1 Thiobacillaceae bacterium
GCCGAAGCCAAAACCGCCAGGGGGACAGCAAACGGAGGCGTGGCCGAGTGGTTTAAGGCAGCGGTCTTGAAAACCGCCAGGGGCATCCCCCCTCGTGAGTTCGAATCTCACCGCCTCCGCCAGTCACACGATCAGCCCCGACCGTGCTCGGGCGACCCTCTGGCCCCAGTTCAGCCGGCCGTTGGCTTGACACCCTGATGGGCGTTTCCTAGTTTGAAGAGTCCGGTTTCGATCGAGGATGGAGGAAAGGAAACACCATGAGCAGGCTCGTGACGACGCTGCACCATGAACCAGAGCCGCCGGACTTCGCTCGCCGGCAATTCATCGAACGTGTTGGCATGACAGGCCTGTTCGCCCTGGGCGGTGCCTGGCTGGGCGAGTCTGTGCAAGCGCAAGAGGCCGCCGCCCCGACCCCAATCCCGGGCACCGTCCCGAACGAGGTCGTCATGGCGGACAAAGACCCTGCGGTCAAGGTGCTCACCGCGCGGCCGCTCACCGCCAGCACCACCGCCGAGTTCATGCACGACGAGGTCACCCCCACCAGCCGGCTGTTCATCCGCAACAACCTGCTCACCCCGGACCTAGACGCGGCCGGGCATCGGCTGCGGGTGACGGGCCTGGTGGATCGGCCGCTGGACCTGAGCCTGGACGAGCTGAAGGCGCGCTTCCCCAGGGTCAGCCTGCAGGCCATGCTGGAGTGTGCCGGCGCGGGGCGCACCGCCTACAACCCGGTGCCGCGCGGCACGCCCTGGCCGGCCACGGGCGGCATGGCCTGCCCGCGCTGGACGGGGGTGCGGCTGCGGGACGTGCTGGCGGCCGCGGGCGTGAAGTCCAATGCCGTGCACGTGGCCTTCTTCGCCGCCGATTTCGGCGAGGTCAAGACCGCCCCGCCGGTGGTGCGCTCCATCCCGCTGGACAAGGCCGTCGAGCCCAACACCCTGCTCGCCTGGGCGGTCAACGGCCAGCCGCTGCCCAAGGTGCACGGCTTCCCGCTGCGGGCGCTGGTGCCGGGCTGGGCCGGCTCGGCCTCCATCAAGTGGCTGGTGGGCATCGAAGTCCTGGACGCCCCCTTCAAGGGCACCTACATGGACGACAGCTACCGCATGCCGGCCTATCCGGTCGCGCCCGGCGCGCGCATGCCCAAGGAGACCGTCTATGCCGAGGCCTGGCCGGTGAAGTCCATCATCACCTCGCATGCGCCGGGGGCGACGCTGGAGCTGAACCGTCCCACGGTGATCGCCGGCAAGGCCTGGGCCGGCGACAACGAGGTGAGCCACGTCGAGCTGTCGTTCGACGAGGGGGTGAGCTGGCAGCGCTGCACACTGGTGCGCCCCAACGACCGCTATGCCTGGCGCCCGTTCTATCTGGAGTGGACCCCGCGCCGGCGCGGCTACATCACCATCCTGGCGCGGGCGACTGACACCGCCGGCAACACCCAGCCCATCATCAGCCCCTGGAACCCGCTGGGCTATTACTGGAACGGGTACCACCGCCTGGGCATCAACGTCGAGCCGGCGTGATGGACATGAGGCCGCTGGCGCTGACCCTGTGCGCCTTGGTGTGGGCGGGCCCGGTCGGGGCCGAGGAGATGAGACTCAACGTGCCCGGGGCAGAGCTGGTGAAGGCGCGCTGCACGCTCTGCCACGAGGCGGGCCACTTCGTGCGTCTGCGACAGGACCGTGCGGCCTGGGAAGACACGGTGGAGCTGATGATCCGCCGTGGCGCACCCATCGAGCCGCAGGAGAAACCCATCATCCTCGACTACCTGGTGCGCCATTACGGCCCGGTCGGCGCGGGACGCTGACGCCCGCGCCCGGTGGGTCACTTCAGCACCACGAGCACCACCCGCCGGTTTTGCGCGCGGCCCTTGCGGGTGGCGTTGCTGGCCACCGGCAGGCGGGCGCCGTAGGAGATGGGGGACAGGCGGTGCAGAGGGATGCCGCTGGCGTGCAGGAAATCGCGCACCGCGAGCGCCCGCTGTAGCCCGAGCCATTGGTTGAATTCGGCCGGGCCGCTCGCGTCCGTGTGGCCCTGGATCTCGATGAAAACGTTGCGGTTTTCTGCGGTGAGCTTGTCGGCCAGCGCCTTGAGGGCCTGCCTGGCCTCGGGCGACAGGTTGGCGCGGTTAAGGCGAAAGCCGAGGAAGGTCTCGCTGAGCACCGTTTCGTAAACCAGCTTGCCCTCGGCCAGCTTGCCGGCGGCCAGCGCCCGATCCAGGGCCTCGCGCGCGGTCTGGCTGAGCTGGTCGAGTTCCGCCTGCTGCTGCCCTAGGCGCTGCGTCTGCTGCTGCTGCACGGCCTGCACCTGGTCCAGCCGTTGGCTGGTCTGCTCCTGCCCCGCCGTCAAGTCGCGCAGGCGCGAGCGGGTGTCGCTGAGGCGCTCCTCGGCGCGCTCTAGGCGGCCAGTGAGCTCGGCCTGCGCTGTGGCCATGGTCTGCAAGGACTGCTCGGCCGTCTCGGTACGCGTCTGCAGGGCGATCAAGCGGCGCTCATGGTCATTGAGCCCGGTGGCGTGCTCCTCGGCACGTGTGTGCAGGGCGTCGAGCGCACGCTCGGCGCGGATCAGGCGTGACTCGCCCTCCTGACGCAGAGCGGCCAGTTGCGTCTGGGTCTGGGCGAGGGCCTGCTGCTGGGATTGCAGACGCGCCTCGGTCTGATCCAGCCGGCCTTCCGCTGTGGCGATGCGCCCAGCCGCCTCGGCGAGGGCCTGGGCCTGTCCTGCAATGCCTTTCTCGGCAGCAACCAGGCGGGCGTCGCCCTCGTCGAGCCGGCGACCGACCCCGGCCAGCCCAGTTTCGGCCTCGCCGACACGGCGGCCGGTCTCAGACAGCCCCTGCTCGAGGGCGACGATGCGGCCGGCGGCCACCTCGAGTGCGCGCTCGTGCGTGGCGAGCCGCTGGTCGGCGGTCATGAGCCAGGCGCTGATCGCCTCCAGACGCGGGTCCTGACCCACGGCAGCGGCCGCCGTGGCGTCCCGACCTGGGCTGGCGGCCGGTCCGGTGGCCGCGGCTGCAGCCGGGGCGGCAGCAGGTACATCGAGCAGGCGCTGGGTGACCTCCTGCAGCACGCCCATGGTCTGTGTCAGTCGCGCATCGGCTGCGTCGAGGCGCGCGCGGGACTGGGCGAGCTCGCCCTCGTGGGTGCCGAGCCGCGCCTCGGTCCGATCGAGGCGCGCATCCACCCCACCCAAGCGGGACTCGATGGCCACCAGCCGCTGTCGGGCCTGTGCGAGCTGGCCACGCTGTTCGCCCAGATCGCGCTCCACCCCTTCCATGCGCGACCCCAGGGCATCGATGCGTCTGTGCGCCTCCGTGAGCTCCCCTTGGGCCTGTTCCAAGCGGCGGTTGAGGAAGGCGGCGACCTGTTCGGTGTTGGTCAGGCGGCCCTCGGCGGTGCCGATGCGGGCAGCGTTCTCGTCGATGCGGCGGCTGGCGCTGGCAACGAGGGCGTTCAACTCGTCGATACGCTTGTTGACGCCGCCGACCTCTTGTTGCACGTACTCCTTGGTGGCGCAGCCGTACAGTCCTCCGCCCAGCACGAGCGGGATGAGCCAGGCGAGCAGCAGGGGACGAGGGCGCGGCGTGAGCTGAGCGGGCATGGTCTGACCTCCATGGTTTGGGTTACGGTCCGCCAAGCATATGCAAGCCGCGGCGGTCTGAAAAGCGCGCCGCCGTGACGAGTCGGCCGGGCGGCGGCCTCAGTCGGCCCGGTTGCGCATGTGGTCGGCCACGCGCACGAAGGCGGCATACAACTCCTCGCGCAGCCGGGCGTCCTCCACCACGTCGTCCAAGGCGGCACGCATGCACATGAGCCACTGGTCGCGCTCGCGCGTGCCGATGGGGAAAGGCAGATGCCGGCGGCGCAGCATGGGGTGGCCGTATTTCTCCACGAACAGCTGCGGCCCGCCCATCCAGCCGCTCAGGAACTCGAACAGCTTCTGCCGCGAGTGTGTGAGGTCGGCCGGATGCAGCCGGCGGATCTCCCAGGCCTCCGGCAGCTCGTCCATGAGCTGGTAGAACCGCTCCACCAGGGCGCGCACCTTGGGCTCACCGCCGATGCGCTGGTAATGGGTCAGCATGGAGTCTGCTCACCGACGTCACCGTGGGGCGCGGTCCGCAGCCCACAGCGGTGCCTTCGGACCCGGCCCGATGGCCATGGGTGAGGTCCGTCACACCGAGTGAATAAGCAAATTAGAGAATTCATATACAATGGCATCGAAAGACCTCTTGAGCTTACGATCTCAACTGACCGGAAGGAGTGCATCATGCGCAAGACCCTGCTCGTTGGCCTGCTCACCGCCACCGGTACCGTCTCGCCGGCCCTCGCCGCCGACATCGAGGCCGGACGCCAGAAGGCCATCGCCTGTGTGGCCTGTCATGGCGATCAGAACTTCCCCGGTATCTTTTACACCTACCAGCTCGCCGGCCGCAATGCCGACAAGCTCACCATCAAGACCAACAAGTATCGCACGGGCAAGATCCTGCATCCGATCATGAATTTCTTCACCGTGGGTCTGTCCGACAAGGACGTGGCGGACATCTCCGCCTATTATCAGTCGCTGGGCAAGCCGGCCTTCGTGCCGCCGTTCATCAAGATCGCCGGTGACGACGACGAACCGGCCACGGGCGCTGCAGCGGCCAGGGCCAACTGAGCCCGATCGGGTCGCAGCGGGTGGGGATGTGCACACGCCCGCCCTCACCCGCCAGCGCGTGTACGACCCGGTGCTGAGGCTCATTCACGCATGGAACGCCCTGATGGTGGTGCTGCTGCTGGTCAGCAGCCAGCTCGCCGCCCTGCTGCAGCACGACTGGCCGGTGCCGGCCCTGTGGCGGCTGCATCTGTGGTGCGGTTATCTCCTGTTCCTGGGCCTGACCGCCCGGCTCACCTGGGGGCTCGCGGGCCCGAGGCACGCCCGCCTGACCGAACTGTGGCAGCCGGCAGCCTGGCTTAAGGCCCTGCGCGAGCGGCGGTTTTTTGTGCCACCCCGACGCTTCGGCCATCATCCGCCCGCCACCCTGGGCTATGTCGGTTTCTATGCCCTGGCCTGGCTCATGGTGATCACGGGTCTGGGCCTGGCCGCCATCGATCAGGGGGTGGGGCCGCTGTATTTCGTCCTCGGCTACGACTTCCTGCGCACGGACTGGTTCAGGCGGCCGCACGACTGGCTAGAGGAACTCATCCTCGCCTACGTGCTGCTGCATCTGGCCGCCCTCGTGTTGCACGAGCGGTGGCATGGCGTGCCCATGGCCCAGGCCATGGTGAGCGGCTATCAGTATCTGCAGAGCGAACGGAAGGACAACGATGGGCAATCGAACCCGACTTAAACTGAGCCTGCTGCTGTATGTTGCCTGCAGCGGCGCGGCGCAGGCCGCCACGGCCACGCCGGAGCAGATCCTGGACGCCCTGGTGCAGCAGGCACGGCAGGTGCAGCCGGGCTTCAGCCCCTCGGCCAGCCGCGGCGAGCAGTTCTACCGCGCCAGACAGACGGGCGGCAAGGTGGCCGATTCTTGCGCCAGTTGCCACACCGACAACCCCAAGGCCGAGGGCAAGCACGTCAAGACCCACAAAGCGGTCGAACCGCTCGCCCCGGTGGTGAACCGTCAGCGCTTCACCGATCCAGCCCACGTGGAGAAGTGGTTCCGCCGCAACTGCCGCGAGGTGCTGGGCAGGGAATGCACCCCGCAGGAGAAGGCCGACTTCACGGCCTATGTGCTGAGCGTCAAATAGACGGGGCGCCGCATGGAACTGAACTGGAAGAACCTCGGCGTGTTGGCCGCCACCCTCGTCCTGGCGGGTAGCTGGATCGCGCAGGGGCAGGCGGACAGCGAGGTGGTCTTTCCCATGCCGCCGGGGCCGCTATACGTGAAGGAATGCGGCAGCTGCCACACCGCCTATGCGCCGGGGCTGCTGCCGGCGCGCTCCTGGCAGAAGATGATGGCGGAGCTGGACAACCACTTCGGCGAGGACGCGAGCCTGGAAGAGCCCGAGCGGCTCGCCATCCTGCGCTGGCTGGTCGATTACGCGGCCGACGGCGCGAACGCCAACCTCCTCATGCGCCGCATCGCCGCCTCCATCCCGCGCGGAGCGATGCCGCAGCGCATCACCGAGACGCCGCTGTTCAAATTCCAGCACGACGAGGTGCCCGCGCACATCTGGAAACGGCCCAAGATCGGCAGCCCGGCCAACTGCGGCGCCTGTCATACGCGCGCCAACGAGGGACGCTATCCCGAGCGCGAGGTGCGCATCCCCAAGTAATCGGCGCGGACAGCGCGCCTCGACTCAGCGGCCGAAGACCTGCCGCAGCAGGTCGCTGGTGCGGGCCCAGGAATCCTCGTCCGCCTTGCGGTCGTAGGCGAGCGGCAGGCCGAACTGGGCAGCGAGCCGATCGGCCTCGGGGTTGGTGAAGCTGTGCGTCACGCCGGGATAGCTCACCAGTATGAGGTCGACCCCGGCGCGCTGCATCTCCTGCCGGAAGGCCTCGACCTGGGTCGGTGGGATCATGGGGTCGGCCTCGCCGGTGAACACCGCCACCCGCGCCTTGACCCGGCCGGGTTCGGCCGGGGTCGACAGCTGCAGACTGCCGTGATAGCTCACCACCGCGTCGAGATCCAGGCCCTGGCGGGCCATCTCCAACACCACCGAGCCACCGAAGCAATAGCCCAAGGCGGCCACGTCCTCGGCGGCGACCGTAGGGTGCTGGCGCAATACACGCAGGGCCGCCTCGAACCGCGAGCGCGCGAGCGGCAGGTTGCGGCGCACCTCGCCGGCGAAGGCCCCGGCCTCCTTGGGGTGTGCGGCGGTACGGCCATCGCCGTACATGTCCACCGCCAGGGCGGTATAACCCATGGCTGCGAGGCGTCGCGCACGGCTGCGCGCGTAGTCGTTGAGCCCCCACCACTCGTGCACCACCAGCACGCCGGGACGCTTGCCGCGGATGGCATCGTCATAGGCGAGATAGCCCTTCATGGTGACCTGGCCGTCGCTGTAGGTCACCTCCTCGGTACGGACCTCCGCCCGCGCCGCACCGAGGGTCAGTACCAGAACGAAGAAGCCGATCCAGCTGCGCATGCGTCACCTCCTGTCCAGATTCGCTCACCCCGACGGTGTCAACACTGCATGCCGTCCCGCCCGCAAGCGCGCAACACTCAGGCCGCCACGGGCAATTCCGCGGGCACCACGCCGTGCAGACATTGCTGGATGTCCTGGCGCAGCCCCTGCAACTCCCCCAGCTGCCGTTCGACCTCGCGCTGCACCTGTTCCAGCTCGCGGATGCGGTCGGCGAGGGTGTCGGCGGCCTTGTGGATGCGTTTGACACTCTCCAGTCGGCGCCTCAGTTGCAGCTGGTGTTCGCGCACCTGGGTCTCCATCGGCGACATGATGGATTTGAGCCAGTTTTCGGCCTCACGGCTGGCGTTATCGAACACCTGCACCACCCGGCTGGCCAGGGTCTCGAAGAAGCGCTGCGTGAGCGTATGCTGTTCGGTCGTCAGCAACGTCAGCACGGTATTGAAGTGCTGGTTGTAGGTCGCCTCCAGGCGCTCGAGCTCCTTGCGGTACCTGAGCATGGAAAAAGGCGGGATGGCGACGAGCTGTATGCCATGCTCGGCGTTGAGCTTGGCATACATGGCCTCCATCATCTTGTTGATCTCATCCACCTGGGCCATGGCCTGGCTCAGATGCTCGTCGATGTGGGCGAAGAAACCGTTCATGGCCGCGCGGATGCCGGTGCTGAAGCGGCTGCCCTGCATGGCCTCGCGCACGGTGCGCACCTCGTTCTTGAGCGTGTCCTTGCCGATGTGGGCGAACAGTTTGATGCTCTGCTGCGCGAACACCCGGCGCAGGGCCTGAAACTGCTGCAGCCCGCGCTCGAAGGCCTCCTTGTCCTGGCTGATGCGCTCCATGATGTGAGCCACCACGTCCTGATTCTTGCCTTGCAGTCCGCGCAGCTCGGTCAACTGTTCATCGACATTGGCCTTGCGTGCGCACAACAGGGCCTCGGTGGTGGCGAGCAGGTCTTCGATCTCGCTGGCGGTCTGGTCGCGCACGATGGCCTGTTTGGATGCGATCAGCTCCTCCGACAGGGCCCGTTCCAGCGCCAGCAGACGGCTGCGCTGGAGCAGGCGCTCATCGCCCGTGATCTTGGCGAACAATCCCTTCTGTGCCGACACGGGAAAGACCTGACTGGTATCGATACCCAGCAATTCGGCACAATGGCTCACCTGGGTAGCGATCTCGGCCTCGATCTGGGCCTCGCTCTTGAGCTCGTCCCACAGCCCGTCGATCTTGTTCAGCGCCACCAAGCGCCCGCGGGCCTTGCCGCGCGGCTGGATGTAGTTGCGCCACACCTCGATGTCGGAGCGGGTCACCCCGGCGTCGGCCGCCAGCACGAAGAGCACCGCATGGGCGTTGGGCAGCAGGTTGAGGGTCAGCTCCGGCTCCACGCCGATGGCATTGAGGCCCGGTGTGTCGTATACGACCAGGCCCTTTTCCAGGAAAGGATGGGGATAGTTGATCACCGCATGGCGCCAGGCCGGGATGGTCACCTGTCCGTCCTCGCCCACGCCGAGGGAATGCGAGGGGTCATCGGGGTTGAACAGGCCGTAGCGGATGGCCTCTTCGCGGCTGACGGTCTTCACCCGGCAGACCTCCTGCATGGCCTGGGTGACCCGTTCCGCGGAACCGACCTCCAGCGGTACGATGGTCCATTCCTCCGGATAATTCTTATACTCCGACACCGTGGCATTGGTCGCCCGCGTCTCGATGGGCAGCAGCTCCAATCGCGGCGGGCGCTGCGGGTCGTAGAGCAGCTCGGTCGGGCACATGGTGGTGCGCCCGGCGGTGGAGGGTAGCAACCTCTGCTTGAGATCGGACAGGAAGATGGCGTTGATCAGCTCCGATTTGCCGCGTGAGAACTCGGCGATGAAGGCCACGTGCAGTCTGTCTTCGGCCAACCGGTCGATGAGCTGCTGCAGCCGCAGGTCGCGTTGGGCGTCGTTCAGGTCTTCGCGGCCGAGCCACGCGCGATAGGCCGAGATGCGCTCGGCGAGGGTGTGTCGCCAGTGGCTGTAAGACTCGATCTCTGCGGCTAGCGGTGCACCGACCATCTTTTCCCCTCCTATCGCGCTCATACGGCTGACGCAGCGGTGTGATGGTATCACACCGCTACCCATGAGGTTAGGATGGGTTTGCTCGATTCAGCTCCGCTGACAACGGGGACAGAGGTAGCTGCTGCGGCCGCCCTGGACCAGGCGGACGATACGGCCGCCACAGCGCGGGCAGGGCTGTCCAGCGCGGCCGTACACGGCGCATTTGAGCTGGAAGTAGCCCGCTCGCCCATGCCCGTCGACGAAGTCGCGTAGTGTGCTGCCGCCGGCGGCAATGGCCTCGCGCAGGGTCTCATGCAGGGCGGCAACCAGCCGCGCGCAACGGGCCTGGCCCAGTCGTCCCGCTGGCGTACGCGGGTCGATGCCGGCGCGAAACAGGGCCTCGTTGGCGTAGATGTTGCCGACCCCGGCGATTAGGCGGGCGTCCATGAGCAGGTGTTTGATCGCGGTGCGCCGCCCCCGGCACAGCCGATACAGGTAAGCGCCGTCGAAGGCTGCGGACAACGGCTCGATGCCGAGCCGGGCGATGAGCGGGTGATGCTCGGGCTCGTCGGCGAGCAGCACGCTGCCGAAGCGGCGCGGGTCGGTCAGCCGCAGCCGTCGGCCATCGGCGAGCAGCAGGTCGAGGTGATCGTGCGGTCCGGGTGTGCTGCCCGCGCCGACCAGGCGCAGGCTGCCCGACATGCCCAGGTGCAGGATCAATGTCCGGGCTTCCAGCTCCACCAACAGGTATTTGCCCCGGCGCCTGAGCTCCCGTATGCGCTGCCCCCGCAGACGCTCGTCCAGGTCTGCCGGCACCGGCCAGCGCAGGCGCGGCTCGCGCACCTCGGCCCCGGCCAGACGTGCGCCGGTCAGCTGCGGACGCAGCCCCATCAACACCGTCTCGACTTCCGGCAATTCGGGCATTTATCGGCTCATGCTCGGTCAAAAGCCAATGTGGCTGCGCTGGTTCGGTCTTTCTCTGACCATGCGCCTTTCTGCATAATGCGTACACGATCCATGGAGACGCCCATGACCGTCAAGGCCCTCATCAGTCTCGTGCTGGGGCTGGCCACCATCACCGCCTGCGCCAACAGCAGTGGTGTGCGCCCGGCCGCCACCGCGGAGGCGTCGGTCGGCGCACCCGCGCGCCAGGAACTCACCGCCCAGATCCTCTACCAGTATCTGCTCGGTGAGATCGCCGCCCAGCGCGGGGAGCTCGCCGTGGCGGCCGAGGCCATGCTCGACCTGGCCGTGAAGACGCGCGATGCGCGTATCGCCCAGCGTGCCACCGAGCTGGCCATCTTCGCCCGCAGGCCGGCCCAAGCCCTGCGCGCGGCGCAGCTGTGGGTGGAGCGCGAGCCGAACTCGGCGCGCGCACGGCAGACCTATATCTCGCTGCTGCTGGGGGCGGGGCGGCTGAACGACGCACGCCCGCAGCTGGAGGCCTTTCTGCGGCTGGGCGAGCTGGGTGCCGGCTTCCTGCAACTGCCCCAGCTGCTGCTGCGGCACCAGGACAAACAGGCCGTGCTCACCCTCATGAGTGAACTGGCCGCGGCCTATCCTTCCCTGCCCGAGGCCAGCCTGGCCCTTGCCCAGGTCGCATGGCACGCCGCCCAGAGCGAACGGGCCCTGACAGCGGTGGACGAGGCGCTACGACTCAGACCGGGCTGGGAGTCGGCCGCCCTGTTCAAGGGCCAGATCCTGCAGCGGCGCGGTGAAGACGAGGCGGTGGCGTATTGGCAGGGCTTCCTCGCCCGGCATCCGGATGCCCGCCAGGTCCGTCAGCTGCTCGCCCGGCAGCTTGCGCGCATGGGGCGCTTCGCCGCGGCGCGTGCACATTTCGAGGTGTTGCATGCGCAGGACCCGGCTCAGGTCGAACACCTGGTCGCCCTGGGCCTCATGGCGCAGCAGATGAGCGACTGGGCGGCCGCCGAGCGCTATTATCTGCAGGCCCTCGACAGCGCACAGGGCGATGCCGACCAACTGCGGCTCTATCTCGGCCAGGTCGCAGAGGCGCAACGCCGTCACGATCAGGCCCTGAAGTGGTACCTGGCAGTGGGCGAAGGCCGCCACTACCTCGACGCCCGCATGCGCGCGGCCGTCCTGCTGGGCAAGCTCGGCCGCATCGACGAGGGCCGGCGGGTGCTGGCGGCGCTGCCGGCCGAGAGCGAGGCCGAACGCGTGCAGCTCATCCAGACCGAGGCGCAGATGCTGCGCGAGGCCAAGGACTACCAGGCGATGTTCGATCTGCTCAGCCGCGCGCTCGAGGCCATGCCGGACTCGCCCGAACTGCTCTACGACCGCGCCATGGCCGCCGAGCGGCTCAACCGGCTGGACGTGCTGGAACAGGACCTGCGGCGTCTGATCGCCCTCAAGCCCGACCACGCCCATGCCTACAACGCCCTCGGTTACACCCTGGCCGACCGCACCGAGCGCATCGCAGAGGCGATCGAACTGCTCGAGGTGGCCCTCAAGCTGGCGCCCGACGACCCCTTCATCCTCGACAGCATGGGCTGGGCGCTGTTCAAGGCACGGCGCCTTAACGAGGCGATCGACTATCTGCGCCGGGCCTACAGCCTGCGGGCGGATCCCGAGATCGCCGCCCATCTGGGCGAGGCCTTGTGGGTGCGCGGTGACCGTGAGGAGGCACGCCGCATCTGGCAGGGCTCGCTGCGCGAACACCCGGACAACGAGAGCCTGCGCGAGACGGTAGGCCGCCTGCTGCCCTGATGCCGCTAGCACTATCCCTGCGACGGTGCGTCGGTGGCCGCCGTGCGCGTGCTCTCGCCTTGCTGCTCACCGTGCTGGTGGTGGGCGGCTGCGCGCCCTTGCGTCCACCCCCGCCGGCCGCCACCGCGCAGCCGGCGCCGCTGACTAACTTCCGGCTGGAGGGCCGTTTCTCCGTGAAGAACGCCGAGCAAGCCTATACCGGCGGCATCCGTTGGGCGCATGACGCGGGGCAGGACGAGATCCTGCTCACCGCCCCCACCGGTCAAGGGTTAGCCCAGCTGCGCCGCGAGCCGGGTGGTGTGGTGCTCACCACGGCCGAAGGCAGGTCATACACCGCGCCGAGTGCAGAGGAGCTGACCGAACACGTGCTGGGCGTGCGCTTGCCTTTGGAGGGACTCACGTACTGGCTGAGCGGCCGACCCCGTCCCGGTGCGGCGCACACCCTGGTGCGCGATGCCGAGGGCCGGGTCGAGCGGCTCGAACAGGACGGCTGGCGCCTGGAATATGGACGCTATCGGTTCGAGGCCGGTCGCTGGCTGGCCGGTCGTCTGTTCGCGCGTCGCGGCGAGGAGCTGGAACTGCGCTTGGTGGTGGACCAATGGGAGTTGCCCTGAGCCCACCGGGTCCGGCCTGGCCCGCCCCGGCCAAACTCAACCTCTTCCTGCACGTGGTGGGGCGCCGCGCCGACGGCTATCACCTGCTGCAGACCGTGTTCCGCCTGATCGACCGCAGCGACATGCTGTATTTCGACGTGCGGCGTGATGGCGACATCCGGCTGCACACGCAGCTTGCGGGCGTGCCTCAGGAGCGCGACCTCACCTGGCGCGCCGCCACCGCTCTGCGCCGGCATACGGGCTGCCAGCTGGGGGCCGACATCTGGCTCGACAAACGCCTGCCCATGGGCGGGGGGTTGGGCGGCGGCAGCTCGGATGCAGCCACCGTCCTGCTGGCGCTCAACCGCCTGTGGGGCCTGGGGCTCACACGCGCTGAGCTACAGGCGCTGGGGCTAACCCTGGGGGCCGACGTGCCCTTCTTCCTGTTCGGCCGCAACGCCTTTGCCGAAGGGGTGGGCGAGCGGCTGCAGCCGATCGACCTGCCGCCGGCCTGGTACCTGGTGCTCACGCCCCCGGTCCAGGTCTGTACCGCGGAGGTCTTCGCAGCGCCCTCCTTGACAAGGAACTCGACCGAGATCAAAATGTCAGACTTCCCGGCCGGTTACGGTCGTAACGATCTGGAGCCGGTGGTCGTCGAGCGTCACCCCGTAGTGGGGGAATATCTGCGTTGGCTGCGCCGTCATGCCGAGGGGCGGCTGACCGGATCGGGTGGCTGCGTGTTCGCCCCGTTCGCCGACCGCGCGGCGGCCGAGGCGGTGTGGTCGTGCAGGCCGGCAGGCTGGGACGGTTTCATCGCAGAGGGTCTGGACAGGCATCCCCTGTTCGAGGCCGTCTGACGTTGGGGAGTCGCCAAGCTGGTTAAGGCACCGGATTTTGATTCCGGCATGCGTGGGTTCGAATCCTACCTCCCCAGCCCTATTCGAGCGTATGGCTACGAGCGTGTGGCAACCCGCTGCACGCTTTTTGTTTTGTCGGCACGCGCCTGATCGGCGGTTTTTCGCATAGGGGGTGGATCGGTGGCCTATGACAGCCTGATGGTGTTTACCGGCAACGCCAACCCCAGGCTTGCCGAGGACGTGGTGCGCCATCTGAACATCCGTCTGGGCCGCGCGACGGTGGGCCGTTTCTCCGACGGCGAGGTGCTGGTGGAGATCCTCGAAAACGTGCGCGGCAAGGACGTCTTCGTGCTGCAGTCCACCTGCACACCCACCAACGACAACCTGATGGAGATCATGCTGATGGCCGATGCCCTGCGGCGCGCCTCGGCCGGACGCATCACCGCCGCCATCCCCTATTTCGGCTACGCCCGCCAGGACCGCCGCGCCCGCAGCGCACGGGTGCCGATCTCGGCCCGCGTGGTGGCGGACATGCTGACGGTGGTGGGGGTCAACCGGGTGCTCACCATGGACCTGCACTCCGACCAGATCCAGGGCTTCTTCGACATCCCGGTGGACAACATCTATTCCACTCCCATCCTGCTGGGGGACATCTGGAAACAGAACTACGACAACCTCATCGTCGTCTCGCCCGACGTGGGCGGGGTGGTGCGCGCGCGCGCGGTGGCCAAGCGGCTGGACTGCGACCTGGCCATCATCGACAAACGCCGACCCAAGCCCAACGTGGCCAAGGTCATGCACATCATCGGCGAGGTCAAGGACCGCACCTGCATCATCATGGACGACATGGTGGACACCGCCAACACTTTGTGCGAGGCCGCTGCGGCGCTCAAGGCGCACGGCGCACGCCGCGTGGTGGCCTACATCACTCACCCGGTGTTGTCCGGCAGCGCGGTCGAGCGCATCAACCATTCCCAGCTCGACGAACTGGTGGTCACCGACACCATACCCTTGCGCGAGGACGCGCAGCGCTGCAGCCGCATCCGCGTGCTCACCGTGGCCGAGCTGTTCGCCGAGACCATACGCCGTATCAGCAACGAGGATTCGGTCAGCTCGCTGTTCATGGAATGACGGTTACAGGTTTCAGGTTACAGGTTACAGGGATCAGGTTACAGGATACGGGAGAGGGTATGCCGCTGCTGAAACCTGTGACCTGATCCCTGACCCCTGATCCCTGATCCCTGTAACCTGATCCCTGACCGCCTGGTCGCGGGCGGTCTTTTACAACCACTGCAAGGAGCCATCATGCATTTCGAGATCAATGCCAGCAAGCGCGATCAGCAGGGCACCGGTGCGAGCCGCCGCCTGCGCCGCGCCGGCCGGGTGCCCGGCATCGTCTATGGCGGGGACAAACCCGCACTGCCCATCTCCATGGACCACAAAGAGCTGTACCTGGTGTTGCGCCAGGAGGCCTCGCACTCCTCCGTGCTCGACCTCAAGATCGACGGCGAGGCGCAGCCGGTGCTGCTCAAGGACGTGCAGCTGCACCCCTACAAACAGCAGATCCTGCACGTGGACTTCCAGCGCGTGGACGCCACCCACAAGGTGCACGTGAAAGTGCCCCTGCACTTCATCAACGGCGACATCGCGCCCGGGGTCAAACTGCAAGGCGGTGTGCTGAGCCACGTGATGACCGAGGTCGAGGTGGTGTGCTATCCGAAGGACCTGCCCGAGTACATCGAGGTGGACCTGAAAGACCTCTCTGCCGGTCACTCGCTGCACCTGTCGCACCTGAAGCTGCCGCCGGGGGTGGAGCTGCCGCAACTGGCGCGCGGCGAGGACCCCACCGTGGCCACCATCCTGGGCGCCAAGGCCGAGGCCGAGGGCGGCGAGGAGGGCGCGGCCTGAGCTCGAGCCATGCAAGCGGGCATCCGCCTGGTTGTCGGCCTGGGCAATCCGGGTGCCGAATACGCCGAGACCCGGCACAATGCCGGGTTTTGGTTTTGCGAGCGCCTGGCCCGCAACCTGGGCGTGCACCTCAGCCGTGAGGCCCGCTTTCACGCCCTGGTCGGGCATGCGCGCGAGGCCGGCGTGTGGCTGCTCATGCCGCAGACCTACATGAACCGTTCGGGCCTCGCGGTAGGTGCCTTCATGCGCTTCCACCGCTTCCCGCCGGCCGCCCTGCTGGTGGTGCACGACGAGCTAGACATCCCGCCGGGACAGCTGCGGCTGAAATTCGGCGGGGGTCTGGGCGGCCACAACGGGCTCAAGGACATCAGCGCCCACCTGGGCAGTCAGGACTATTGGCGGCTGCGCATTGGCATCGGTCACCCAGGTGAGCGCAACGAAGTGGTCAATTACGTGCTCAAGCCGCCGCGTCGGGAGGAGGCCGCGCTCATCGACGCCGCCATCGACCGCGCCCTGCAGCTTTGGCCGCTGATCGCCAGGGGCGACTTCAACGCCGCCATGCAGCACGCCAACACCCGCACCAGTGTCACCCCCTCCCCTCACCCCTAACGCCTCACCCTTCACCCTAGCCCAATGACCCTCAAATGCGGCATCGTCGGACTGCCCAACGTGGGCAAGTCCACCCTGTTCAACGCCCTCACCCGCGCCGGCATCGCTGCCGAGAACTACCCCTTCTGCACCATAGAACCGAACGTGGGGGTGGTGGAGGTGCCCGACCCGCGGCTCAAGGTCCTGGCCGACCTGGTCAGACCGCAGCGGGTCGTCCCCGCCATCGTCGAGTTCGTGGACATCGCCGGGCTGGTGGCCGGGGCATCGAAGGGCGAGGGCCTGGGCAACCAATTCCTAGCCCACATCCGCGAGACCGACGCCATCGCCCACGTGGTACGCTGTTTCGAGGATGCCAACGTGGTGCACGTGGCCGGACGGGTCGATCCCGTGGCGGACGTCGAGGTCATCCATACCGAACTGGCGCTGGCCGATCTCGCCACAGTGGAGAAGGCCCTCGCCCGCCACGGCAAGGCCGCCCGTGCCGGCGGCGACAAGGAGGCGCAGCGGCTGGTGGCGGTGCTGGAGAAGGTCCTGGCCGGGCTCAACGCCGGCCGACCGGTGCGCGCGCTCGACCTGTACGACGAGGAACGCGCCCTGCTGCGCCCCCTGTTCCTGCTCACCGCCAAACCGACCATGTACGTGGCCAACGTGGACGAGGCCGGACTCAAAGGCGACAGCCCACTGCTCGCACGCCTGCAGGCCCATGCCGCTGCCGAGGGCGCCCCGGTGGTGCCGGTGTGTGCGGCGCTGGAGGCGGAGATCGCGGAGCTGCCCGCCGAGGAGAAGGCCCCATTCCTGGCCGACTTGGGCCTCGCCGAGCCCGGACTCAACCGGGTCATCCGCGCCGCCTACGACCTGCTAGGACTGCAGACCTTCTTCACCGCCGGACCCAAGGAGGTGCGCGCGTGGACCATACACAAGGGCGACACCGCACCCAAGGCCGCCGGCGTGATCCATTCGGACTTCGAGCGCGGCTTCATCCGTGCACAGGTCATCGGCTATGAGGACTTCGTCGCCTGCGGCGGCGAACAGGGTGCGCGCGAAGCCGGCCGGCAGCGTGCCGAGGGTAAGGATTATGTGGTACGCGACGGCGACGTCATCCACTTCTTGTTCAACGTCTGAGGGCGGCCCGACGCCATCATCCCCACCTGGCCATTGACAACGGTGCCGATGGCCGTCAGAATTCCGTGCTTTCGCGGAGGGGTTCCCGAGCGGTCAAAGGGAGCAGACTGTAAATCTGCCGGCACTGCCTTCGTAGGTTCGAATCCTACCCCCTCCACCAGGATGCGGTATGGCAGGTGGATGCGGCATCGCGCCGTGTTCGGCATGGCAGGTCATAGGGACGGAACAGAGTTCAGGCCGTTGGACAGGGCCGTAGGCGGGTGTAGTTCAATGGTAGAACCTCAGCCTTCCAAGCTGATGACGTGGGTTCGATTCCCATCACCCGCTCCAGGTCGTGAGGTGTCGTTGACGTAGTGACGAGTCGAATCAGACCCGCCCATGTGGCTCAGTGGTAGAGCACTCCCTTGGTAAGGGAGAGGTCGCGCGTTCGATCCGCGCCATGGGCACCAGATCATCGCAGTTCGCATCATCGCAATTTGCATCATCGCAATTCGCTATCGGACCGTAGTGTTTCGCAACATCTTGAGCGCGAGAGGGTGAAAAATGGCCAAGGAGAAGTTTGAGCGTACGAAGCCGCATGTGAACGTGGGCACGATTGGGCATGTGGACCATGGCAAGACGACGCTGACGGCGGCGATTACGACCATATTGGCGAAGCGCTACGGTGGGCAGGCGAAGAAGTAC
>JANWZL010000045.1 GCA_025054655.1 Thiobacillaceae bacterium
GCGCCGCCGCCGGTGACACCGCCGCGCTTCGATGCCGACTACCTGGACAACCCGGCCCCACCCTACCCGGCCCTATCCCGCCGGTTGGGCGAGGAGGGGCGGGTGTTGTTACGCGTCTATGTCCTGCCCGATGGCAGCGCGGGTCAGGTCCAGGTGCGCGAATCGAGCGGCCATGAACGGCTCGACCGCGCCGCCCTGGAGACGGTGCGCCGCTGGCGGTTCGTACCCGCGCGCCAGGGCGAGGAACCGGTGGCCGCCTGGGTGTTGGTTCCCATCGCCTTCAGTCTGAGGAGTTGAGCATGCACGAGCAGACCCTGGGCTTTGCCCATTTCATCAGCCAGGCCGACGGTGTGGCCCATTTCATTCTGGCCGTGTTGTTGTTGATGTCGGTGGCCAGTTGGTATCTGATCATCACCAAGGCCTGGGGCTACCACCGCCTGCGGCGCGCCTCGCGGGCCTTCCTGCAACGCTTCTGGGAGGCACCGGACCTCAAGGCCGTGGCGGCGGACCTCGCGCAGCACGGGGTGCGCGACCCTTACTCGCATCTGGTGCTGCACGCCCTACAGGCGCTCGACCAACATCACAACCGCAACGGCCAGCGCCTGATCGACGCGGTGAGCGCCGACGAACTGCTCACCCGCGCCCTGCGCCGGGCTATCGAACAGGACACCGCGCGCCTGGAGTACGGTCATACGGTGCTCGCCTCGGTCGCCTCCAGCGCCCCCTTCGTCGGGCTATTCGGCACGGTCTGGGGCATCTACCATGCCCTGATCGCCATCGGGCTGTCTGGCCAGGGCACGCTCGACCGGGTGGCCGGCCCGGTGGGCGAGGCGCTGATCATGACCGCCCTGGGGCTTGCTGTGGCCATCCCCGCCGTGCTCGCCTACAACGCCTTCACCCGCGCCAACCGCATGATCCTGGCCGAGCTGGACGGGTTCGCGCACGACCTGTTCGCCTTTCTGTCCACCGGCAGCCGTGCCGAGCCCGCCGCCGGGCGGGGCGCCGGCAGGCTCGCGGTGGTGCGTGAAGCGCGCATGGCGGCGGGAGGTGCCTGATGGCCTTCGGCGGCTTCTCCCACACGAACGCCAGCCGCCCGCTGGCGGAGATCAACATGATCCCGCTCATCGACGTCATGCTGGTGCTGCTGGTGATCTTCATCATCACCGCACCGCTGCTCACCCACGCGGTGAAGATCGACCTGCCGCGGGCGGCGAGCCAGGTCAACGTGGTCCAGCGCGAGCACGTCCACCTGTCCATCGACGCGGCCGGCACCGTGTACTGGAACGGCGAGGCCCTGCCCGAAGGCGGCTGGCGCACGCGCATGCAGGCGGCGGCCGCGCAGGAGCCGCAGCCCGAAGTGCACATCCGCGCCGACGGGGCGATCGCCTACCAGCGCGTGGCCACCGTCATGGCGGATGCCGCCCGTGTAGGGTTGACCCGCATCGGTTTCATCACCGATCCGCGCCCGGCGCCTTGAATTCGGTGTTGCCGCTCGCGTTGTCCTGAGCCGGCACGGCATACCCGTCTCGACCCACCAGGGATTGAAGAACGACATCGACTATGGAGATGTGAATGAGAAGTAATAAGATTTCGCGTTTGCTGCTCAACCTGCTTGACCGCCATCAGCGCGCGTTCACCCCGGCCAAGGTGGTTTCTCTGGCCTGCATGATGCTCACCCCAATGGCGCAGGCCCAGCAGGAGAAAACGCTCGCCACCGTCGAGGTGCGTGATGCGCGCGACCCCATGCAGGTGAACGAGGGCTACCTTGGCACACAGACCAGGGTGGGCCGGACATTGCAGAACCCGCACGACGTGCCGCAGGCGCTGACCACCGTCACCCGCCAGCTGATGGACGAGCAGCAGGTGGGCAGCCTACGCGAGGCCCTGCGCAATGTATCGGGCCTGACCTTCAACGCCGCCGAGGGCGGCCGCGCCGGCGACAACATGATGTTGCGCGGCTTCTACACCTTTGGCGACATGTATCTGGACGGCATCCGCGATACCGCCCAGTACAACCGAGAGACCTTTTTCCTCGAACAGGTCGACGTATTGCGTGGCTCGGCATCCATGTTGTTCGGGCGCGGACAGGCCGGCGGCGTCATCAACCTGGTGTCCAAGACACCCAAACGCGCCGATGCCCTCAGCTTCAGCGCGAGCGTAGGCGGCGATGATTACACCGAGTTCACGGCCGACCTGAACAAACAGCTTACTGGCAAATGGGCAGCCCGGCTCAACCTGATGAAACGCGACGAAGGCAGCTGGCGCAAAAACCCATCCACCGGCACCGAACCCGAGATCGACCGCGGTGGGGCGCACTTGGCCCTAGGCTACGGCGTGGGCACCGACAACGAAGTCGTGCTGTCACACCTGTGGGTGCGCAACCGCGACATCCCCGACTACGGCTTCTCCTTCGACACCAGCACCCGCCGGCCCAACACCAACTTCCCGGTCAAGACCTTCTGGGGCTTTGCCGGCAACTTCGACGACAGCGACGTCAACATCACCACCCTGGTGTGGAACCTGCAGCTCGATGACGCCAGCAGCTTACGCCTGAGTCTGCGCAGCGCCGATTACGAGCGCAGTTACTGGGCGCGCCAGCCCAGCGCCACCATCGCCCCCGGAACGAACGGGCTGCACGCCAACGGCACCGGCGGTACCGGGGTGACGCGGGCGATGGACTACGAGACCTTCACCACTCAATTGGATTACACGACCCGATTTCGTACCGGGCAGATGCGGCATGAGCTGATCGCCGGCCTGGAATACCTATGGGAAGACAGTTTCCGGCACGCACTGCGCAACTTCGGCGGCACCACCAATGCCAACCCCCCCATCGTCTATCCCTTCATCATCAGCAACACCGGCACGCCGGTGAAGTTCCGCGGCAACTCCTACGCCGCCTTCGTGCAGGACACGGTGGAATTCATCCCCGATTGGAAACTCACTCTGGGCCTGCGCCGCGATGAGCTGAAGGCCACCTATTCCAGCGCCACCTCGCCACGCCTGCGCTATG
Organism: Thiobacillaceae bacterium; assembly: GCA_025054655.1. Lineage (GTDB taxonomy): Bacteria > Pseudomonadota > Gammaproteobacteria > Burkholderiales > Thiobacillaceae > JANWZL01. The sequence continues at coordinate 3,014 of JANWZL010000045.1, forward strand.
GCGAGACCAGCAAACGCGCCGCCCTGTCCTGGCAGCCCGCAGACACCCAGCACTACTATCTGGCCTATTCCGATTCCTTCAGTCCCACGGCCGACCTCTATCAGCTGACCGTGGTGCCGCTGCCGCCGGAGACCAGCAAGGTGCTGGAACTGGGCTCCAAGTGGCAGCTATTCGAGGGCGATCTGGCCTTGCGTGTGGCGCTGTATCGCGCCACTAAATACTGGGAGCGCAACACCGATCTCGAATCCACTGCCGCCATCCTCACCAAGAAACGCCGCACCGATGGTCTGGAGCTCGAAGCGGCTGGGCGTCTGACCGAATACTGGGAGCTGTTCGCCGGGCTCGCCCTCATGGACGCCGAGATCCTGGAGGTGGCGCAGAACTACCAGGGCAACCCGCCCACCCTGGTGAGCGCCAACCCAGGCTACAAGGGGCAGCGGGCGCGCAACACCCCACCTTACACCTTCAACCTGTGGACCACCTACAAGATCGGCCCGTGGCAGCTAGGCGGCGGCGTGGAGGCGAAGGGCAAGCGCTATGGCTACAACCCGGCGGGCACGGGCCCTATCCCCACCCTACCCGGACAGACCACCTTCCATCCCAACACGGCACCGGCCTATGCCCGCTGGGATGCGATGTTGGCCTATGAACGCAAGACCTGGGGGTTGCGGCTCAACGTACAGAACGTGTTCGACAAGAAGTACTTCGACGCCATTTACGACAACGGCGCTTTCAGCGTCCCCGGCCAGGCGCGTCGTTTCATCCTGACCGGGGAGCTGAAGTTCTGACAGGCGTGACGTGCTACTCACCATCTCAGATGTGATCGACGCGGCGGAACTGGCGCGTCTGCGCAGCCTGGCGGCGCAGGCGCGCTGGGAGAGCGGACTTGCCACTGCCGGTCCGCAGGCGGCGGTGGTCAAGAACAACCGCCAGATCGCCGAGGACAGCCCGGAGCTGGAGCAGATGCGCCGCATCGTGCTCAACGCCCTCTATCGCAACCCCTTGGTGATGAGCGCAGCACTGCCGGCGCGAATCTTACCGCCCTTCTTCAACCGCTACGGTGGCCGTGAGAACGCCTATGGCGCGCACGTCGACAACGCCATCCGTGCCACCGCCGAGGGCTATGTACGTGCCGACGTCTCAGCCACCTTGTTCCTGTCCGACCCAGCCGACTACGACGGCGGCGAGTTGGTCATCCATGACACCTACGCCCACCATGCCGTCAAACTGCCAGCCGGCAGCCTGGTGCTCTACCCCTGCGCCCTGGTGCACGAAGTCACCCCGGTCACCCGCGGCGAGCGCATCGCCTGCTTCATGTTCATGCAGAGTCTGGTGCGCGAGGCCGAACGGCGCCGACTACTGTTCGACATGGACATGGCGCTCATCGACCTGAGGGCCCGCCTGGGCGAGGCCGATGGCTCCGTTTTGCGCCTCACCGGTGTGTATCACAACCTGCTGCGCCTATGGGCCTGCCCCACGTGAGCAATCAGCACATGCCCTTACCTGAAGTCCGGGCCGCGGCCGACTACGAGGCGCTCGCCCACCTTCGACTGCACCCTGAGGCCTGGGATTATCTCAGCCAGGGCGCCGGTACAGGGCGCACCCTGGCCGCCAACCGGCGCGCGTTCGAACAGGCAGTCTTGGTGCCGCGCGTGCTGGCCGATGTACGCGGTGGCCACACGCGGGTGACGCTGTTCGGTCAACCGCTTGCACACCCCATCCTGCTCGCCCCCCTGGCCTATCAGCGCTGGTTCCACCCCCATGGGGAGCAGGCCAGTGTGCTGGCGGCGGCGTGCCAGGGTACACTGGCCGTGGTCAGTAGCCTGGCCAGCCAACCGCTAGAGGACATCGCCGCGGTAGTACAAACGGGCCAACCGCGCCCCTGGTTCCAGCTGTACTGGCTGGGCGAACGCGAACCCACGGCACAGCTGCTCGCGCGCGCCGAGGCGGCCGGTTATGGGGCAGTGGTGTTCACCGTCGATGTGCCGGTCAAGAGTGCGAGCGCACGCCTGCCCGCAGGGGTCGATGCGGTCAATCTGCCACACCCTATTGCAGCCGCAGCCATACCCGAGGGCGGGAGCGCCGTGTTCGACGGCTGGATGACGCGCGCCCCAACCTGGGACGACCTCGTGTGGCTGCGCGCGCACACCCGTCTGCCGCTGCTGATCAAGGGTGTGCTGCACCCCGACGACGCCGAACGGGCGTTAGACTGCGGCGCCGACGGGGTGATCGTGTCCAACCACGGTGGACGGTCGCTAGACGGCGCCCCAGCCAGTCTCGACGCCCTGCCGCTGGTGGTCGCACGCCTGGCCGGCCGCGCTCCGATTCTGTTCGACGGCGGCATCCGCAGCGGGGCCGACGTCCTTGTGGCGCTGACGCGCGGGGCCGATGCAGTGCTCATCGGCCGCCCCTACGTGTGGGGGCTGGCGGTGGCCGGAGCGATGGGGGCGGCGCATGTGCTGCGGCTGCTGCGCGATGAGCTGGAGCTGGCGATGGCGCTGACCGGCCGGCGTCACCTACAGGCCTGAGCCCAGGCATGGCCGATGCCGTGTGACGGCATGACCAGGCCTTAGGGCCCTGGCGCATTCGCTCTATCCGTCAGCATCCGGCCAACATCCGGCCGCAGGCAAGTCGAGATCCCGCCGGCGCGCCAAATCCACCGACCTGTTCAGATGCGCTAGCATGCTCTATGATCCCGGCGGACTACACCAGCCATGGACCCTGCGGCCCTGCCATGAAGGAGATCCTCGTCCTCTACTACAGCCTGCACGGAGCCGTGCGTGACCTCGCCCGCCACGTGGCGCACGGGGTGGAGTCCGTGCCAGGCTGCGCGGCGCGTCTGCGCACCGTCCCCAAGGTGGCCAGCGAGATCGAGGGGCCGGCCAAACCGGTGCCGGACGAGGGGGCCCCCTACGCCAGCCTGGAGGACTTGGAGCAATGCGTCGGTCTGGCGCTGGGCTCGCCCACCCGCTTCGGCAACATGGCCGCCGCCATGAAGTACTTCTGGGACGGAACCTCCAGCCTTTGGCTCAAGGGCGCCCTGATCGGCAAGCCGGCCTGTGTGTTCACCTCCACCGCGAGCCTGCATGGCGGCCAGGAGACCACCCTGATCTCCATGATGCTGCCGCTGCTACACCACGGCATGGTGATCGTCGGGCTGCCCTACAGCGAACCTGAACTCACCGCCACCCGTTCCGGCGGCACCCCCTATGGGGTGAGCCATTTCGCCGGCGCCCAGGGCGAGCAGCCCATCACCGAGGAGGAACGGCGCCTTGCCTACGCGCAAGGCCGAAGGCTGGCCGAGATAGCGCTTAAATTGGCAGCATGAGCGATCTAGGGGCAGAGGCGCGGCGTTTCACCCGCCGCCAGCAGCAGGCGGTGCTGTCCACCCTGTCGCAGCGGCTCGAGGGTTATCCGTTCGGTTCGGTGGCCCCTTTCGTGCTGGATCACAGCGGGCGGCCGGTGATCCTCATCTCCGAACTGGCCGAGCACACGCGTAACCTGCGAGCGGACGCCCGCTGCTCGCTCATCGTGCAGCCCTTTAGCCCTGACATGCAGACGGCCGGCCGCGTGACCGTGGTGGGCCGGGCCGCGCCCCTCGACGACAAAACGGCGCTCGCGCCGCGCTATCTGCGCTACCACCCGCAGGCGGGCGACTACTTCGCCATGCATGACTTCGCCTTCTGGCGGATCGAACCGGTGCGCATCCGCTATATCGGCGGTTTTGGCCGCATCCACTGGGTGGAGCCGCAGGACTACCTGCTGCCGGAAGGCCCCCTGGCCGAACAGGAGGCGGGCATCCTCGCCCACATGAACGCCGACCACCCGCACAACCTGCGTGACTATTGCCGCCACGTGCACGGCGTGGAGCCGCAGACAGTGGAAATGGTGGGCATCGACCCCGACGGCTTCGACGTGCGCGCAGACGGCCGTCTGCTGCGCTTCGACTTCCCCGCACCGATCGCCGACGCCAACGCGGCGCGCGCAGCGCTGGTGCAACTGGCCCGGCAATGCCGCGCCTGAGTCGGGCGCTCGCCGCGAGCAGCCTCATCGCCCTGATCCTGCTCGGATTGGCCTGGGAGCTGTGGCTTGCCCCGCTGCGGCCGGGCGGCTCCTGGCTGGTGCTAAAGGTACTGCCGCTGCTCGCGCCGCTGCGCGGCATCCTGCACGGGCGGCTGTACACCTACCGCTGGGCCAGCCTGCTCATCTGGCTGTACGTGCTGGAGGCGCTGGTGCGCGCAACGAGCGATCCCGCCCCTTCGGCACGGCTTGCCGGCGTGAGCCTGGTGCTGTGCCTGGTCTTCTTCGTCAGCGCGGCGATCCACATCCGCAGCGCGCGCGCTTGAGCCGCGACAGCGTCTGGCTTCCATAGCACAGGGGATGAAATCATGTGGGCTGCAGATAATGGAACTGTTTGACGATATTCGAATCCGTTAATACACTCATCAGTTGTTTCTGTTCGCGCTGACTTTTTTCAACCCCGTACACATCATGAACTCGACCCAAGTGATTCATTTCCGCTACCTGCCCATGTCGGTGCGGGTGCTGTTCACCATGGTCCTGCTCACCTTCGGCCTCGCTTACCTGATGGCCATGATCCAGGTATGGGAATCCCACGCCGGCAAGGATGGCAAGCCGATGTTGAGCGGCAAGGACCTGATGATCTCCTACAGTGGCAACCCCGAGGGGACCAAGCTGGAGAGCGCCCTGCGCGGGCCCATGTCGGACATGTTGCCGGAGAACAAGAAGAAGGTCGTGTTCGACTGGCTGCACGATGGGGCCAAACCGGAGCTGATCGAGGGCACCATCAAACCGATCATGGACGAGCACTGTACGGCCTGTCACAGTCCCGAGGCCAACCCGCACCTGCCCGACCTCACCACGATCGAAGGTATACAGGCGGTCGCCCAACGCGACACCGGCATGACCATCGCCACCCTGGTGCGGGTGTCGCACATCCACCTGTTCTCCATCACCTTCATCTTCTTCATCGTCGGTTACATCTTCACCCATGCCTACGTGCGGCCGGTGTGGCTCAAGTGCGTGCTGATCGCCGCCCCATTCGCCGTGCTGATCACCGACGTGGCCTCCTGGTATCTGACCAAGGTGTGGACGGGTTTCGCCTGGGTGGTGATCGCCTCGGGCGGGGTGATGGGCATCTCCTTCGCCGCCATGTGGGTGATCTCCATCTGGCAGATGTGGTTCGCTCGCATCCCCCAGGAGGTCGTCGAGAACGAGGGACGGCTGCCCAGGCTGCAACCGGCTGCCGCGCGCCTGTAGCGGAGAACGACCGCCGCCCGGCTCAGGCCGCGTCAGCCAGCAACCACCTCCGGCCCAGCGAAGGCATGCCGTTGCGCGGGCACCGCACCCGCTCGGCGGTGCTGAGCCACGGTCAGGGCGTCACTTGGGGGTGGGCCCGTACCTCGCCGCTCATCAGCTTGTTAAGCGCGTTCAGATAGGCCTTGGCGGAGGCGATGACGATGTCGGTGTCGGCACCTTGGCCGTTGACGATGCGCCCGCCCTTGTTGAGCCGCACCGTCACCTCGCCCTGGGCGTCGGTGCCGGTGGTGATGTTGTTGACGGAGTACAGCAGCAGGTCGGCCCTAGACTCGACGATACGCTCGATCGCCTTGAACGCGGCGTCCACCGGCCCGCTGCCGTCAGCCTCGGCGCGCCGTTCCTCACCGTGGTCGGCGAGCACCACCACCGCATGCGGTGTCTCGCCGGTCTCGGAACAGACCCTGAGCGACACCAGCTTGTAGCGGTCGGCCTGGGCGAAGGTGGCCTCATCGGAGATGAGGGCGTGGATGTCCTCGTCGAAGATCTCGTGCTTCTTGTCGGCCAGGTCTTTGAAGCGGGCGAAGGCGGCATTGAGCGCCTCCTCCGACTCCAGCACGATGCCCAGCTCCGCCAGCCGCGTCTTGAAGGCATTGCGGCCGGAGTGTTTGCCCAGCACCATGCGGTTGGCGCTCCAGCCCACGTCCTCGGCGCGCATGATCTCATAGGTCTCGCGGTGCTTGAGCACCCCGTCCTGGTGGATACCGGACTCGTGCGCGAAGGCATTGGCTCCGACGATGGCCTTGTTGGGCTGCACGGGAAAGCCGGTGATGCCCGCCACCAGGCGGCTGGCAGGCACGATCTGGGTCGTGTCGATGCGCGTGTCGCAGGGGAAGACGTCCTGGCGGGTACGCACCGCCATGACGATCTCCTCCAGGGCGGCATTGCCCGCCCGCTCGCCCAGGCCGTTGATGGTGCACTCGACCTGGCGCGCGCCGTTCATGACGGCCGCGAGCGAGTTGGCCACCGCGAGCCCGAGGTCGTTATGACAGTGCACGGAGAAGACGGCGCGGTCCGAGTTGGGGATGCGTTCGCGTAGCACTCGGATCAGCTCGCCGAACTGCCAGGGCAGGCTGTAGCCCACGGTGTCGGGGATGTTGAGCGTCTTCGCGCCGGCGTCGATGACCGCCTCCAGCACGCGGCAGAGGAAGTCGGGGTCGGAGCGGCCGGCATCCTCGGGCGAGAACTCCACGTCGTCGGTCCAGCGCCGCGCCCATCTGACCGCCTTGACCGCCTGCTCCAACACCTGTTCGGGCGTCATCCGCAGCTTGCGCTCCATGTGGATCGGGCTGGTGGCGATGAAGGTGTGGATGCGCGCGCGCGCCGCGCCTTTCAAGGCCTCGCCGGCGCGGTTGATGTCGCCCTCCAGGGCGCGCGCGAGCCCACACACCACGCTATCCTTGATGCTGTCGGCCACTGCCTTGACCGCCTCGAAGTCGCCGTTGCTGGCGGCCGGGAAACCCGCCTCGATCACGTCCACGCGCATGCGCTCCAGCTGCCGGGCGATGCGTACCTTCTCTTCCTTGGTCATGGATGCGCCCGGGCTCTGCTCGCCGTCGCGCAAGGTGGTGTCGAAGATGATCAGCTGCTCTTTCATGGCCTGCTCCGTGCCTGAGGCCCGCCGGGTGCGGGCGTACAAAGGGGAATGCTAACGGAAAAGGGGAACCAGGGGTGAAAACGTGTCTTCAGCGCCCGTGCAGGCGCAGTCGCAGCGGCAGCAGGCCGGGCCGCCGGGGGGTGAGAGGACGACGGACACGTATTTGGACCATGTCTAAACTTTACTCGACGGCGGCGCGCCAGGCAAGCCCCGCGTGCGCCGGGCCTTGTACCAGCGCCAAGCGCTCACCGCATAGCCCGACAGGGCATAGCCCAGGAACAGGGCGAACAGCACGCTCGGCGGGTCGAGCGCGATCAGCACGAAACCGAGCGCGATCAGCACCACCA
>JANWZL010000108.1 GCA_025054655.1 Thiobacillaceae bacterium
GGACTACAGTGTCACCTTCGACGGTGCACCCATCGCCGTCGGCGATGAACGGCCGCTCGGTAACGGTGTTACCCTGTTGCGTATGGCCTGAGCATCGAAAAGGAGCCGCCCATGACCGACTGGCAAGAGCGCATCGTCTGCGATCCCGATATCCTCCTCGGCAAACCGGTCATCAAGGGTACGCGGATTTCCGTCGAACTGATCCTGGGCTGGCTGGCGAATGGCTGGACTTATGACCAGCTGCTCGAAGCCTATCCGCACATCACGCGGGAGGATATCCAGGCCGCGCTGGCCTACGCGGCCGCCCGCTTGCGGGAGGACGAATACCTCCCGTTGCCCAAGATCACCGCATGAGCATCGGCCTGCTGACCGACGAGAACTTCCCTGTCCCCGCCCTGCGCATGCTCCGCGACAAGGGTGTGGACGTGATCTCGGTCACGCAGGCCATGCCGGCCGCCACGGATGTGCAGGTGATGCAGTACGCCCGAGCAACAGGACGCTGGATCATCACCTTCGACCGCGATTATGGTGAACTGGTCTTCAAGCGTGGGTTGGAACCTCCCCCGGCCATCGTCTATCTGCGCCAGGAAGCTTATCCCCCGGACCGGCCGGCGGAGCTGGTGCTCGCGTTGTTGTCGGAGCCCGACATGGCCGAGGGCTGCCTGCTCGTGGTCAGCGAACGTGGTGTCCGTAGACGCCGATTCCCGAGCCCTGACGGTGGAAACTGACACCGTACCCCTCTCCGCCCTGCAGCACTGGGCCTATTGTCCGCGCCAGTGCGGGCTGATCTATCTGGAGCAGGTCTTCGAGGACAACCTCCACACCGTCCGGGGCCAGGCCGTGCACCATCTGGTGGACGCACCGGGCTACGAGACGAAGTCCGGGGTGAGGGTGGAACGGGCGCTGCCCCTGTGGTCCGATCGCCTCGGTCTGATCGGCAAGGCCGACCTGGTCGAGTTTCACCCCGACGGCACGGTCTTCCCCGTAGAGTTCAAATATGGCCGCAAGCGGCAGCGGCTGCATGACGACCTCCAGCTCGCCGCCCAGGCCCTGTGCCTGGAGGAGATGCTGGGGCGAAGCGTGCCGCGCGGGGCGATCTATCACGCCAGCAGCCGCCGACGTAGGGAGGTCGAGATCACGGCACAGTTGCGCAGCCTGGTAGAAGAAAGCGTGACTGCCATCCGCGCCATGCTCGCCTCTGGCGTGTTGCCAGCACCAGTCGACGACGGCCGCTGCCGCGAATGCTCGCTCAATGCCGTATGTCAGCCCCACGCGCTGGCCCGCCGCGACGTGCAGCGCCTGCAACGGGCTGACCTCTACGCCGTGGACTAGAGGGTGATGCCATGCACACCGTGCTCAACACCCTCTATGTACTCACACCCAACGCTTATGCGCACCTGGACAACAACACCGTCCGCGTCGACGTAGAACGTCAAACGCGGCTGCGGATACCGCTGCATCATGTCGGCAGTGTGGTCACCTTTGGCAACGTGCTGGTCTCGCCCGCCCTTATGCACCGGCTGGCCGACGAGGGCAAAAGCCTTGTGTTGCTCGACGACGCTGGCCGTTTCAAGGCCCGGCTGGAGGGGCCGATCAGCGGCAACATCCTGTTGCGCCAGGCGCAACACCGACAAGCCCAGGATACGGCCTTC
>JANWZL010000112.1 GCA_025054655.1 Thiobacillaceae bacterium
TTCGCCAAGAAGCTCTACGCGGGCAACATCAACGGCGACGATTACGGCGCCCCGGACGGGCTGTGGTTCGACAAGGACGGCCGGCTGTGGATCCAGACCGACCACAGCACCGGTCTGGCCCAGGGCGATTACGTCAACATCGGCGGCAACCAGATGTTGTGTGCCGACCCCAACACCGGGCAGACCAGACGCTTTCTCACCGCGCCCCCGGGCTGCGAGGTGACCGGTGTCATCACCACCCCGGACGGCAGAACCATGTTCGTGGGCATCCAGCATCCCGGTGAGGGGTGGACCTCGTCGCACACCCAGATCTCCGCCTGGCCGGACAACCGCGCCAACGGCCCCACCACCTTCACCGGCAACACGCCCGCCAAGCCGCGCTCGGCGGTGGTGGTGATCACCAAGAACGATGGCGGTGTGATCGGCACCTAAATCTCCCAGGACGATCCGCACAACGATAGGGAGGCGACAAAGCTACGACGACAGCTTATAAGCCATACCGTAACCTTATTGCACGCGGCCTGCGGGCCGCGTTTTCGTTTGCGTCGGCTGCGCTTCTGGGCCCAGCGCAGTTGCGCTAGAATAGTTTCATTTCGAACCCGGTCTGCGATGCCTCGCTACGTCTTCGTCACCGGCGGTGTGGTCTCATCCCTGGGCAAGGGCATCGCCGCCGCCTCGCTCGCCGCCATCCTGGAGTCGCGTGGCATCCGGGTCACCCTGCTCAAGCTCGATCCCTACATCAACGTCGATCCGGGTACCATGAGCCCATTTCAGCACGGCGAGGTGTTCGTCACCGAGGACGGCGCCGAGACCGACCTGGACCTGGGCCATTACGAACGCTTCACCCGCGCCCGCATGACGCGGCGTAACAACTTCACCACCGGCCAGATCTACGAGTCGGTGATCAAAAAGGAGCGGCGCGGCGAATACCTGGGCAAGACGGTGCAGGTCATCCCGCACATCACCGACGAGATCAAGCTGCACATCCGCGAGGGGGCGGGCGATGCCGACGTGGCCATCGTCGAAATCGGCGGCACGGTGGGCGACATCGAGTCGCTGCCCTTCCTGGAGGCGATCCGGCAGATGGGCATCGACGAGGGGCGCAGCCGTACCTGTTACATCCATCTCACCCTGCTGCCCTTCATTGCCACCTCGGGCGAACTGAAGACCAAGCCCACCCAGCACTCGGTCAAGGACCTGCGCGCCATCGGCATCCAGCCCGACGTGCTGCTGTGCCGGGCGGACCGGCCCATCCCGCCGGAGGAGCGGCGCAAGATCGCGCTGTTCACCAACGTGCAACCGGAGGCGGTGATCGAGGCCCTGGACGCCGACTCCATCTACAAGATCCCGGCCATGCTGCACGAGCAGATGCTGGACGAGATCGTCTGCCACAAGCTGGGCATTCTCGCCCGCGCGGCCGATCTCACGGTGTGGAAAGAGCTGGTGTATGCCTTGGAGCACCCCGAGCACGAGGTGGACATCGCCTTCGTCGGCAAGTATGTGGACCTCACCGAGTCCTACAAGTCGCTGACCGAGGCGCTCACCCACGCCTCCATGCACACCCGCTGCAAAGTCAACATCCATTACATCGACTCCGAGGCCATCGAACGCGAGGGCACGACCTCACTGGCCAACATGGATGCCATCCTGGTGCCGGGCGGCTTTGGCAAACGGGGGGTGGAGGGCAAGATCGCCGCCATCCGTTACGCGCGCGAGCAGCGCATCCCCTACCTGGGCATCTGCCTGGGCATGCAGCTGGCGGTGGTGGAATTCGCCCGCCACGTCGCCGGCATGACCAGGGCGCACAGCACCGAGTTCGACCCCGACACCCCTTATCCGGTGGTGGGCCTCATTACCGAATGGCTGGACCGCGACGGACGCATCGAACGGCGCGACGCCAGCTCGGACCTGGGCGGCACCATGCGCCTGGGTGCCCAGGTCTGCCAGCTCGCGCCGGGCAGCCTGGCGCGGGCCATCTACGGCCGCGACGAGATCCTGGAGCGCCACCGCCACCGCTACGAGCTCAACAACGGCCTGCTCGGCCACTTGGAGGCGAAGGGGCTCAGGGTGTCGGGGCGTGCACCAGGCACGGGGCTGGCGGAGATGATCGAGCTGCCGGACCACCCCTGGTTCATCGGCTGTCAGTTCCATCCCGAGTTCACCTCCAACCCGCGCGACGGCCACCCGCTGTTCCGTGCCTTCGTCGAGGCGGCGTTGGCCCAGCGCAAACGGTCTTACCGCCTGGACGCCGAACCTGCCGTGGAGGCCATGCCATGAAGCTGTGCGGCTTCGAGGTGGGGCTGGACCAGCCCCTGTTTCTCATCGCCGGTCCTTGCGTGATCGAGTCCGAGCAGCTGGCCATAGACACGGCCGGGGCGCTCAAGGAGATCACGCAGGCGCTGGGCATCCCCTTCATCTACAAATCCTCCTACGATAAGGCCAACCGTTCCTCCGGTGCCTCCTTCCGCGGCCTGGGCATGGAGGAGGGGCTGCGCATCCTGGCCGAGGTGCGTCGCCAGGTAGGTGTGCCGGTGCTGACCGACGTGCACACCGAGGCCGAGATCCCGGCCGTGGCCGCAGTGGTGGACGTGTTGCAGACGCCGGCCTTCCTCTGCCGGCAGACCGATTTCATCCAGGCCGTGGCGCGTACCGGCAAGCCGGTCAACATCAAGAAAGGGCAGTTCCTCGCCCCCTGGGACATGAAGAACGTGGTGGCCAAGGCCAAGGCCGCCAACGGCGGGGCCGACACCATCCTGGTGTGCGAACGCGGAGTGAGTTTCGGCTACAACACCCTCATCTCCGACATGCGGGCGCTGATGATCATGCGCGAGACCGGCTGCCCGGTGGTGTTCGACGCCACGCATTCGGTGCAGCAGCCGGGGGGCTTGGGCCATGCCTCCGGCGGGCAACGCGAGTTCGTGCCGGTGCTCGCGCGCGCGGCGGTGGCCGCCGGCATCTCGGGTCTGTTCGCCGAGACCCATCCCGACCCCGACCGGGCCCTGTCCGACGGACCCAACGCCTGGCCCCTGCCGCTGATGCGCGAACTGCTGGAGACTGTCAAGGAGATCGACGTCCTGGTCAAGCAGAAAGGATTGCTGGAAGACCGCGTGCGCAAATGACGGCCACGCTCAGCCCTGAGGATCACCCCGAAACGCAAGCAAAGGATATACAGTGAGTGCCATCGTCGATGTCATCGCCCGCGAGATTCTGGATTCGCGCGGCAATCCCACCGTAGAGGCCGATGTGTTGCTGGAGTCCGGCGTCATGGGTCGGGCCAGCGTGCCCTCCGGCGCCTCCACCGGCAGCCGCGAGGCGATCGAGCTGCGCGACGGCGACGCCGCTCGCTACAACGGCAAGGGCGTGCTCAAGGCCGTCGAACATGTCAATACCGAGATCGCCGAGGCCCTCATGGGGCTGGACGTGGAGGAGCAGGGCTTCATCGACCATACTCTGATCGAGCTGGACGGCACCGAGAACAAGTCGCGCCTGGGGGCCAACGCCATCCTTGCGGTCTCGCTCGCCTGCGCCCGCGCCGCCGCGGAGGAGTCGGGGCTGCCGCTGTACCGTTACCTCGGCGGGGCGGGCCCCATGCAGCTGCCGGTGCCGCTGATGAACATCATCAACGGCGGGGCGCATGCCGACAACAACGTAGACTTGCAGGAATTCATGCTGATCCCGGCCGGCTTCGACCGCTTCCGTGAGGCGCTGCGCTGCGGGGTGGAGGTGTTCCACGCCCTCAGGGGCTTGCTCAAGAAGGCGGGCCTGAACACCGCCGTGGGCGACGAGGGGGGCTTCGCCCCCGATCTCAAGTCGAACGAGGAGGCGCTCCAATTCATCCTGCGCGCGATCGAGGCCGCGGGCTATGAACCGGGCAGACACGCCTTCATCGGCATCGACTGCGCCAGCTCCGAGTTCTACCGCGATGGCCGTTACCACCTCGCCGCCGAGGGCCTCAAGCTCACCGCGGCCGAGTTCGCCGACCAACTGGCCGCCTGGGTGGACCAATATCCCATCCTCAGCATCGAAGACGGCATGGCCGAGGACGACTGGGACGGCTGGGCCCTGCTCAAGGCCAAGCTGGGCACGCGGGTGCAACTGGTGGGCGACGACGTCTTCGTCACCAACACCCGTATCCTGCGCGAGGGCATCCGCCGCGGCATCGCCAATTCGGTGCTGATCAAGGTCAACCAGATCGGCACCCTGAGCGAGACCTTCGCCGCCATCGACATGGCCAAGCGCGCCGGCTGGACCAACGTCATCTCACACCGCTCGGGCGAAACCGAGGACGCCTTTATCGCCGACCTCGCGGTGGGCAGCAATGCGCTGCAGATCAAGACCGGTTCGCTGTCGCGTTCCGACCGCGTGGCCAAGTACAACCAATTGTTGCGGATCGAGGAGGAACTGGGTGAGCGCGGGGGTTATCCCGGGCTGGAGGCCTTCCACTCGCTGCGCTGAGCGAGGCACCGCCACCGGCCCGCGGGTGCGTCAGGGCAGGGTAGACAGGCGCCCCGGTGCTGTTGCAGTGCTGACCTGGATCAGCCGATGAAAGCGACATGAAAGGGCTCACCTGGGTCTTGCTGGCGTTGATCCTGATGCTGCAGATACCCTTGTGGGTGGGCAAAGGCAGCTGGTTGAGGGTTTTCGAGCTGGAACGGCAGTTGAACGACCAACGGGCGGCCAACGAGGTCCTCAGGTCACGCAATGCGCAGCTGGCGGCCGAGGTGCGTGACCTGAAGACCGGTTACGACGCCTTGGAGGAGCGCGCCCGTTATGAGCTGGGTATGATCCGCCCGGACGAGGTCTTCGTCCAGGTGCTCGAGCCCGCCCACACCATGCAGGATGCCCGCCCATGATCACCTCGTTGCAGATCACCCTGGCCATCGTCGGCGTTTTGCTCATCATCGCGGTGGTCGCCTACAACCTCTGGCAGGAGCGCAAGTACCGCCAGGAGGCCAACCGTCTGTTCCACAATCGGCGCGAGGACATCCTGCTGGGCGA
>JANWZL010000113.1 GCA_025054655.1 Thiobacillaceae bacterium
ACCCCCGTGTACGAGGAGGTCAACACCCCGCGGCGCGAGTGCTGGACCGAGCGGGTGGGCTATGAGAGCGAGTACCGAGCGCCCGAGCGTTCCTACGGCGGGGCCATCATCGGGGCGATTGCCGGTGGCATCATCGGCAACCAGGTCGGCAAGGGCACCGGCAAGACCGTGGCCACCGCCGTGGGTGCCGCCACCGGGGCGATCGTCGGCGACAACCTCGACAACGACTGGCGCGGCGAGCGTTACGTCAGCCGCCCGCGCTACGAGGAGCGCTGCCGCAGTTACGACCAATGGGAGCGACGCCTGACCGGCTACAGCGTGACCTACCGCTATCAGGGGCGCGAATACACCACCTTCTTGCCCTACGACCCGGGCAATACGGTGCGCGTGCGGGTGCAGGTGACGCTGGCGGACTGAGTTTCGGATACAGTTTACGCGGTAGGGGGGTGGCGGGAGGCGATGCCGGGGTCGGCGGCGACTGGGCGGGTATCTGCCCTGTCCAACCCGACACTGGCAGGCCGACACCTGATACAGTGCGCGCTTCGTCAACGAGGTGCCGCTGTCTATACGGATGTTGTTGCGCGACCTGGCCGGGTGCCGTTTGCACGTCGTCTTCTGGCTGACGCTTGCCCTGCCTGTGCAGGCGGCCTGGCAGAAGGACTTCCTCGCCGCACGCGAGGCCCACCAGCAGGGACGCCTGGAGCGTTTCGAACAGCACGCCCGCCGGTTGCCGGCGGACCACGCGCTGGCGCCCTACATCGCCTATTGGCGGCTGCGTGCCGGCAACGACCAGCAGGCGAGGCTCGCCTTCATCGAACGCTATGCCGACAGCCCGCTGGCCGAGCAGCTGCGCGCCGACATCGCCCGCGAGGCGGCCCGGCGCGGGGACTGGCCGCTGTATCAGGCCTGGTCGGCGCAGCTCAAACGCAAGGACCAGGAGCTGCAGTGTCTGGACCTCACCGCCGCCCTGGCCCAAGGAGAGTCGCTCACACGCGCGCAGCTGCTCGCGCTGTATCGCAGCGGCAGCGACCGCCCGACGGGCTGCGAGCGCCTGTTCGCGCGCGCCTTCGAGCACGGCCTGCTCACCCCCGAGGACCGCTATGCGCGGCTGCGGCTGGCGCTGGAGGCCAACAACCTGCGCCTCGCCCGCGAGCTGATCGCCCAGCTCGCGCCCGAAGAGCAGCCGCAGGGCGATGCCCTGCGACTGGCCGAGAGCGTACCCCAGCGCCTGATCAGCGGGCCGGCCGAACCGCGTGCACAGGCGGAAATCGCCCTTTATGCCCTCACCCAGCTGGCCCGGCAGGACCTGGATACAGCGGCGCGGCTTTGGGAGGCGGAGCACACGCGCTACGGCGAGGCCGAGCGGCGTTACGGTTTCGGCCAGCTGGCGCTGCAGGCGGCGCGGCGCCACGACCCGCGCGCCCTGGAATGGTTCGCCCGCGCCGGTGGTGCCCATAGCGAGGCCCAGCATGCCTGGCGCGCTCGCGCGGCCCTGCGCGCCGGCCGCTGGGCCGAGCTGTTGCAGACCATCCAGGCGATGCCAGCGGAGTTGCAGCAGGAGGCGGTGTGGCGCTACTGGCGGGCACGGGCGCACAAGGCGCTGGGAGCAAGCTTCCAGGCCAACCAGCTGTTCGCCCAGCTCTCCCGTGAGCCCCACTACTACGGGCTGCTCGCCGAAGAGGAGCTACCCACCCGCTTGGAGGTGCGTCCCACCGAGTATCGCGTGGCCGAGGAGGAGGTGCGCCGGGTGCAGGACCTGCCCGGTATCCAGCGGGCACTACTGCTGCGCGAGCTCAACCTCATGGCCAACGCCGTGGCCGAATGGGACTGGGCCCTGCGCGAGGCCGACGACGTGACCCTGCTCGCCGCGGCCGAGCTTGCGCGCCGGCGGCAATGGTACGACCGCGCCATCATCACCGCCGAGCGCACGCGCGAGCTGCACGATTTCGACCTGCGCTACCTCACCCCCTACCGCGACCTCGCCCAGGCCCGCGCGCGCGAGTTCGGTTTGGACGAGGCCTGGATCTACGGGCTCATGCGCCAGGAATCGCGGTTCGTCAGCCATGCCCGCTCGCGCGTGGGGGCGCAGGGGTTGATGCAGCTGATGCCCGCCACCGCGAGCTGGATCGCCCGCCAGCTCGGCGTGAAGGAGCGCGGGCTGGACATCAACCACCCGGAGACCAACGTGCGCTTCGGCAGCTACTACCTCAAGCGCGTGCTCGACGACCTGCAGGGCTCGCCGGTGCTGGCCACCGCCGCCTACAACGCCGGTCCGGGCCGCGCCCGCCGCTGGCAGGCCGAGGTACCCTTGGAGGGCGCCGTCTACGTCGAGACCATCCCCTTCCTGGAGACGCGCGAGTACGTCAAAAAGGTCATGGCCAACGCCATGCACTACAGCCACCGCCTGGGCCTGACGCGCACCGCGCTCAAGGAGCGGCTCGGTACCGTCCCCGCTCGCCCGGCCGGACGCATGGAGGCCGCCGCTGCGGACCCCGAGGCGGTGCCCTGACGTCCTCGCCCGCCGGCGTTAGAATCAGCACCAGTGCGACTTTGGCCCGCTCCGGCATGAAACACGAACGCGTCTGTGTCATCGGTGGCGGCGGTTTCGTCGGCCACCACCTGGTCAGCCGGCTGGTGGCCGAGGGTCGGCGCGTGCGCGTGCCCACCCGACGCCGCCAGCGCATCCTGGACCTGACCGTGCTGCCCACCGTGGAGGTGGTCGAGGCCGATGTGCACGACCCCACCGCCCTGCGCGCGCTGCTCGACGGCATGGATGCGGCGGTCAACCTGGTGGGCATCCTGCATGGCACGCCCGCCGAGTTCACACGTGCCCACGTCGAGCTGCCGCAAAAGCTCGTCGCCGCCTGCGCACAAGCAGGGGTGGGGCGCTTGCTGCACATGAGCGCCCTGGGCGCGGAGGCCGGCTCGCGCAGCGTCTATCAACGCACCAAGGCGCAGGGTGAGGCGGCGGTGCTGCAGGAAGGGGCGCGGGCAGGGCTTGCCGTCACCGCCTTCCGCCCCTCGGTGATCTTTGGTCCGGGCGACAGCTTCCTGCGGCTGTTCGCCGGGCTCATGCGGCTGGCACCGGTGCTGCCGCTGGCCGGGGCCTGGGCGCGATTCCAGCCGGTGTACGTGAGGGACGTGGCGCGCGCCTTCGCCCTGGCCCTGGACGACGCCGACACCCACGGCGAGGTTTATGCCCTGTGTGGTCCGCGGGTCTACACCCTGCAGGAGCTGGTGCAACTGACCGCCCGCACGCTGGGCCTCAAGCGCTGGGTGATCCCGCTCGGCCGCAACGCGAGCTACGCTTTTGCCCGTCTGATGGAACTCAAACCCGGCCGCAAGCTGATGACGCGCGACAACTACTACGCGATGCTGACCGACAACGTCTGCCCACAGGGTTTCCCCGCCCGTTTCGGCGCGCCGACCGCCCTGGAGGCGGTGATCGACTACCTGCGCTGCACCGGCCCGCACTGCGGCTATGAACTGTACCGGGCGCAGGCGAGGCGGTGATGAGGCGTGTGAGGAGGCCGGGGTGAGGCATAAGGCAGGGGGGATCGCGTCCGGAGGACAGGACTGTCAGCCCGCCCCCCCTCACGCCTCTCCCCTCGCCCATCACCCATTCCCCCCCCACATCCGCGTCTATGTCGTCGGCGGTGCCGTGCGCGACCGTCTGCTGGGGCTGCCGGTCAAGGACCGCGACTGGGTGGTGGTGGGGGCCACCCCGGAGGAGATGACGGCGCTGGGCTTCAGGCCGGTGGGCCGGGATTTCCCGGTCTTTCTGCACCCCGTCACCCAGGAGCAGTATGCCCTCGCCCGCACCGAGCGCAAGGTGGCACGCGGCTACAAGGGCTTCACGGTGTATGCGAGCCCCACGGTGACGCTAGAGGAGGACCTCGCGCGGCGCGACCTCACCATCAACGCCATGGCCGAGGATGCCGACGGACGGCTGATCGACCCCTACGGCGGGCAGGCCGACCTCGCCGCTCGCCTGTTGCGTCACGTCTCGCCGGCCTTCGCCGAGGACCCGGTGCGCATCTTGCGCGTGGCCCGTTTCGCCGCGCGCTATCCCGATTTCCGCGTGGCGGAGGAGACCCTGCAGCTGATGCGACAGATGGTGCAGGCTGGCGAGGCCGACGCCCTGGTGCCCGAGCGGGTGTGGCAGGAATTGTCGCGCGGCCTCATGGAGCAAAGGCCCTCGCGCATGCTGCAGGTGCTGCGGGCCTGTGGCGCGCTCGAGCGCGTCCTGCCCGAGGTGGATGGTCTCTACGGTGTGCCCCAAAATCCGCTGAGCCACCCGGAGATCGACACCGGCGTACACCTCGAGCGGGTACTCGACGCCTCGGCGCGGGCAGGGCACCGGCTGGCCGTGCGCTATGCCGCATTGCTGCATGACGTGGGCAAGGGGCTCACCCCGCCCGAACGCTGGCCGGACCACAGCGGCCACGAGGCGGCGGGGCTGCCCTTGGTGCGCGCGGTCAACGCGCGCCTGAACGTCCCAGCCGACTGCCGCGCGCTCGCGCTCACGGTGGCCCGCTGGCACGGGCTGGCACACGCGGCCGCGGGCCTCGATGCGGCGGGGCTGCTGGACCTGCTCGAGCGCTGTGACGCCTTCCGCCGGCCGCAGCAGCTGGATGACTTCCTCGCCGCCTGCACGGCCGACTACCAGGGGCGGCCCGGCTATGAGGAGCGCCCCTTCACCCCGGCCGAACGCCTGCGCCGGGCCTATGCCGCCGCACGCGCAGTGGACGCGGGCACGGTGGCGCGGGCGGCACCCCCGGGGCAGGTGGCGCAGGCAGTGCGCAGCGCGCGCATGACGGCCATTGCCGCCGCCCTGGACGCAACACAGGCGGGCCACACCTGGCGGCAACACGACCGCGACCGAGCGGTCTAACGATTCAGACCACCTAGGGTCGGAAAGGAGGCAGCCATGACCTGCAACGTCGGTACCGTGGACCGTATCTTGCGCATCGTGGTGGGCCTGGGCCTGGTCATCTGGGCCCTGGCGGGTGGCCCCATGTGGGCCTGGATCGGGCTGGCGCCGCTCATCACCGGCGCGATCGGCTGGTGCCCGGTCTATTTCCCCTTCGGCCTGAGCACCTGCAAGCCCAAGGACAGTCAGGCCGCGCAGGGCTGAGGCGTCAGCCGGCCGCGCGCAGCCAGCGCGCCGCATCTAGAGCGTAATAAGTGAGGATCGCGTCCGCCCCGGCGCGCTTAAAGGCGGTGAGCGCCTCGATGGCGCAGGCGCGCTCGTTGAGCCAGCCGTTTTGCGCCGCCGCCTTGAGCATGGCGTACTCGCCCGAGACCTGATACACCACGGTGGGCACGCGGAAGGTCTGTTTGATGCGCCAGACCACGTCCAGATAAGGCAGGCCTGGCTTGACCATGACCATGTCGGCCGCCTCGGCGATGTCCAGCCCCACCTCCCACAGGGCCTCGTCCGAGTTGGCCGGGTCCATCTGGTAGGTGTATTTGTCGCCCGCA
This sequence comes from Thiobacillaceae bacterium, assembly GCA_025054655.1. Classification (GTDB taxonomy): domain Bacteria; phylum Pseudomonadota; class Gammaproteobacteria; order Burkholderiales; family Thiobacillaceae; genus JANWZL01. The sequence continues at coordinate 5,485 of JANWZL010000113.1, forward strand.
CCCAGGTTGGCCGCCGAGCCCACCGCATCGCGGAAGGGTCCGTAAAAGCTGGAGGCGTATTTGGCCGAATAGGCGAGGATGCGGGTGTGGATGAAGCCGGCGGCGTCCAACGCCTCGCGGATGGCGTGCACACGCCCGTCCATCATGTCCGAGGGGGCCACCACGTCCGCCCCGGCCGCCGCGTGCGCCTCGGCCTGCCGGGTGAGCACGGCCAGCGTCTCGTCGTTGAGCACGTAGCCGGTCTCGTCGATCAGCCCGTCCTGGCCATGGCTGGTGTAAGGGTCGAGGGCGATGTCGGTGATCACCCCCAGCTCCGGAAAGCGCGCCTTCAGCGCCGCCACCACCCGCGGCACCAGGCCATGGGGGTTGTAGGCCTCCTCTGCGTTCGGGCTTTTGAGCGCCGGGTCGATTACCGGGAAGATGGCGAGCGCCGGTATGCCCAGGGCAAGCGCCTCATCCGCCAGCGGATAGAGCCGGTCCAGACTCAGGCGGCTCACCCCGGGCATGGAGGCCACCGCCTCCTCGCGGCCCTGGCCATCGAGCACGAACACCGGCAGGATGAGGTCTGAGGGATCGAGCCTGTGCTCGCGCATCAGCCGGCGGGAAAAGGCGTCGCGCCGCATGCGGCGCATGCGTTTTCTGGGAAAACTGGCCGAATCGAACATGGTACCTGGGTCTGTGTCGGGCGCTTTCTGTGTCGGGCGGTATAACAAGCATAGCAGCAACAGGGGGGCGACTGCGGGAACTTTCGCCCTGCTCGTCTGCTCTATGTAACCAGACGAGTCGCTTCGTCTCCCGCTTCTCCTCCCTGAGCGGGTGCCTTAACGCAAAGTTAAGGCTCATTCCACCCGGCTTTGTCCCCTTGAGCCGGGTTTTTTTTGTCCGCGGCGGGCGGCAGCATCAGCCAGGTGCGCAACCGCGCCTCGGCCTCCTCCAGCCCGAGCCGGCGAGTGGCCGAGAACAGCTGCACGCTGCCCTCGATGCTGGCCTGGGCGAGCTCGGCCTCGACCCGGCGCAGCGCGGCCAGGGCCTGGCCGCGCGCGAGCTTGTCCGCCTTGGACAGTAGCACGTGCAGGGGCTTGCCCGTCGGCCGCCACCAGGCGATGAGCCTGCGGTCCAGCTCGGTGAGCGGATGGCGCACGTCCATGATCAGCATGAGCGCGCGCAGGCAGGCGCGTCGCAGCAAGTACTCGCCGGCGAGAGACTGCCAGGCACGCTGCAGGTCGAATGGCGCGCGTGCATAGCCGTAACCGGGCAGGTCCACCATGTAACGGCCTTCGCCCACCCGGAAGAAATTCAGCTGCTGGGTACGGCCCGGTGTCTTGCTCACGTAGGCGAGGCGTTTCTGATTCGCCAGGGCATTGATGGCGCTCGACTTGCCGGCGTTGGAACGACCTACGAAGGCCACCTCGGCCACCCCCTCCGGCGGCAGATCCGCCAGCCGGGCGACGGTGATTGCAAAGACGGTGTGGATCAAACCTTAAACCTCAGCCAAAGCTTGGCATCTTACCAGTGAGGGGGCTAAAATGATGAGATTTGCTGACATGTAGTCCTCAAGCGGAGTGTTGCCATGCGTCTGCGCCAAGCGGCCCTGATCGCCCTATTTTCCGCCCCCCTCGCCTGGGCCTCCACCGCACCGAGCGTCGCACAGCGCGGCGACCCGGCCAAGGCGCAGAAGATCGTCACCGAGGTCTGCAGTGCCTGCCACGGCAACGACGGCAACAGCACCACCCCGGCCTACCCCAGCCTGGCCGGCCAGTCGCCGGAATACCTGTACAAACAGCTGCAGGATTTCAAATCGGGTGCACGGCGCAACGCCATCATGGCCCCCAACGTGGTGGGGCTGACCGATGCGGACATGGCCAACCTGGCCGCCTACTTCGCGGCACAGCAGCCCAAGCCGCGTCTGGCCAAGAACCCGGACCTGCTGCCCCAGGGCCAGCGCATCTACAAGGGCGGCAACCCCGGCAGCGGCGTGCCGGCCTGTGCCTCCTGCCACGGGCCCAACGGGGCCGGCATCCCGGTGATGTTCCCGCGCCTGGCAGGGCAGCACGCCAAATACGTCGAGTCGCAGCTGAAGAATTTCCGCAGCGGCGACCGCGCCAACGACGGCGGCAAGATGATGCAGGTCATCGCCCGCAAGCTCACCGATCAGGAGATGCGCGCCGTGGCCGAGTACATCTCCGGTCTGCGCTGACAGGCACGCCTGAGGGTGCTCCCCCGCGCCTAGCGGCAAGGCCCACCAGTCCCAACCTCCCCGCCGACGCTGAATCGACTCGGGTGCTCGCCGGTGCGACTTGCATACTGAAGACGGTGCGCTTTCCTTTTTTCACGGTTGCGCTACCATAGTCGCCGCTGATACGGCGCGCGCGGCCATTGAACCGTGGGCATGCGCGCCAGGTCTTAGCATCACAAGGTTCTGGGTCATTGCCCAGTAGCCGCCCGCAAGGGCGGTTTTCGTAACGATGGATGTGAAGGAGCTCATCGATGAATGTGCAGCGTAGAGAAGTGCTCAAGGGTGCGGGCGCGGCCTCGGTGGTGGGGGTAGCGCTGGCGGCGGGGTTGCTCAAGCCGACGGCGGCGCATGCCTGGAATGCGGCCGGATTCGAGTCCAAGAACCTGGCCGATGCGCTCAAGGCGATCAATGCCACGGGCGCGGCCGACAGTGCCCAGATCACGGTCAAGGCG
>JANWZL010000061.1 GCA_025054655.1 Thiobacillaceae bacterium
CGAGACCCTGCGCTATGCCTACGACACCTACGGCCGCAAGCTGATCGTCGCGCTCGCCTGGCTCAAGGGCCTCGCGCCGCTGCCGATCCGCAATCTCCGCTGTCTCGCCGCGCTCTACGACCTCTGCGTGCAGCAGGGCAGCCTGGACCGCGCGCACGACGCCATCCGCGCGCGGGTGGCGCGCGAGCGGCCGGCCGACGAGTTCGCGCTGACCCGCATCGCCGTCGAGGAACGCGGCCGCAAGGCCGACCCCCAATGGCGCGCCGATTGCATCAGCCGGCGCCTCACCATCCTGCAGCGCGACCCGGTGAAGGTGGTGGAGGCGGGGATCACGGCTGAGCGTGACAATCCCAATCTATACCTGCTGCGCAATGCGCCGGTGAACCAGGTGGAGCGCTATCTGCTCTGACCGCGATGTCCGGCATCTTCATCGTCTAACGTCGTGAGGACAATGCCGGTTATGTCGGTCGTCTGGCCGACGCCCATGACCGGGTCATCCCCGCCGAACAGGTGTTCCGCGGTGTGGACGACATCCGGCCGGAAGAGGACTTCGTCCGTGCCATCGAGGCCTGTCTGCGGCGGGTGGACGTCGTGCTGGTGCTGATCGGGCCTGTGTGGTTCAACCTCGCGCATGCGGGCCGACGGCGCCTGGACGACCCGGGGGATGATATGCGCCTGGAGATTTGCCAGGCATCATCCCTCGGCAAGCTCAGGGCGGCGATTCAGGTGCGCCGGTAGGCGTCCTCGAAGCGCACGATGTCGTCCTCGCCCAGATAGGGGCCGGACTGCACCTCGATCAGGTGCAGGGGGATCTTGCCGGGGTTCTCCAGCCGGTGCACGGTGCCCAGCGGGATGTAGGTGGACTGGTTCTCGGTGATGAGCTCCTGCCGGCCATCGCGGGTCACCAGGGCGGTGCCGGATACCACGATCCAGTGTTCGGCGCGGTGATGGTGCATCTGCAGCGATAGCTTTTCGCCCGGTTTGACCATGATGCGCTTGACCTGGAAGCGCTCGCCGGCGTCTATCCCCTCGTACCAGCCCCAGGGTCGGTAGACGCGGGTGTGGAATTCGTGCTCGCTGCGCCCCTGCGCCTTGAGCTGCTCGACCACGCGTCTGACCTCCTGGGTCTGTGCCCGGTCGGCCACCAGCACGGCGTCGGCGGTCTCGACGATGATGAGGTCCTGCACCCCGATCGCCGCCACCATGCGGCTGTCGGCGCGCACGTAGCAGTCGCGCGCCGCGTGCAGGAAGACGTCGCCACGCACCACGTTGCCTGCGCCGTCCTTGTCGCCCACTTCCCACAAGGCGGACCAGGCGCCGATGTCGCTCCAGCCGATGTCGGCCTGCACCACGGCGGCGTCGCGGGTGTATTCCATCACGGCGTAGTCGATGGAGTCGGCCGGACAGGCCTCGAAGGCCTTGCGCTCGAGCCGCCAGAAGTCGAGGTCGCTGCAGGCGTGCTCCAGCGCCTGTGCGCAGGCGGCCTGGATCGCCGGTTGCAGGCGGGTCACTTCGTCTAGGAAACGGCGCGCAGGGAACAAGAACATGCCGCTGTTCCACAGATGGTCGCCGCTGTCGAGCAGCCGCTCGGCTGTAGCCCGGTCCGGCTTTTCGATGAAGCGGGCGACCCGGTGCGCGCGGGTGCCGCTGATCGGCTCGCCGCGTTGGATGTAGCCGTAGCCGGTGTGCGGGGCGTCGGGGAGGATGCCGAAGGTGACCAGATGGCCGGCATACGCCGCCTGCAACCCTTCGTGGATGCAGGCGTGAAAGGCGGCCACGTCGCGGATGAGGTGATCGGCCGGCAGCAGCAGCATGAGCGCGTCCGGGTCCAGGCGTGTCAGGGCGAGGGCCGCCACGGTCGCGGCCGGTGCGGTGTTACGGCCTACCGGCTCCAGGTAGATGCCAAGCGGGGTCACCCCGATCTGCCGGAGCTGCTCGGCGATCAGGAAACGATGCTCCTCGTTGCACAGCACCAGCGGGGCGGCCACCTCCGGCAGTCCGTCCAGACGCAATACGGTCTCCTGCAGCAGGGTCAGTTCCGAAGCGAGCGGCAACAGCTGTTTAGGCAGGGCCGCGCGCGACAGCGGCCACAGCCGCGTGCCCGAGCCGCCGGAGAGGATGACGGGATAAAGCTTCATGTCTTGTGCAGGTCTTGGCTAGCGATCGGGGTCCAGGCAAAGCCGGAGGGCTTCCCGCCAGTCCGGCAGCCTCAGGCCAAACACGCGTGCGAGCTTGCCGTTGTTCAACCGGGAGTTGGCCGGACGGCGGGCGGGGGTGGGGTACTCGCTGGAGGGGATGGGCACGAGCCGTGTGGGGTGACCACCCAGCTCGGCGATGGCCTGGGCAAAGCCGAACCAGGAGGTCGCCCCGCTGCAGGTGAGGTGATAGGTGCCCCAGGGCTCGGGACGGTCCGCCCCGCGCGCGGGGGAGAGACACTGCGCCAGTATCAGCGCCGTGGCCTCGGCGATGAGGCGCGACCAGGTCGGCGCCCCCACCTGGTCATCGACGATCCTCAGCTCTTCGCGTTCGCGCATAAGCCTTTGCATGGTGAGCAGGAAGTTGTGGCCGCGCGTCCCGTAGACCCAGCTCGTGCGCAGGATCAGGTGGCGCACCCCGCTGGCGCGGATGGCCTCCTCACCTGCCAGCTTGCTGGCGCCATAGGCGTTCAAGGGGTTGGGCGTATCCTCCTCCACGTAGGGCTCGGGCTTGGCCCCGTCGAAGACGTAGTCGGTGGAGTAGTGCACCAGGATTGCCCCGCAGCCCTTGGCCTGTTCCGCCAGCACCGCCGGTGCGGTGGCGTTCACCGCGTAAGCCGTCTCGCGTTCCTGCTCGGCCCGATCCACCGCAGTGTAGGCGGCCGGGTTGACGATGAGGCTGGGTTTGTGCTGCGACACCGCGCGGCGAATGGCGTCGGCATCGGTGAGGTCCAGGGCGTTGTTGTCCAAGGCCACCACCCGGCCCAGAGGGGAGAGGGCGCGCCATAACTCCCAGCCAACCTGTCCGGTCACACCGGTGAGCAGGATGGTCTGCATCAGTCGTACACCTCCGCCTCGCGTAAGGAGGGGGCGGCCCGGTCCTTGGCTGACAGCAGGGGCTCGCCAGCCAGCGGCCAGGCGATGGCCAGATCGGGGTCGTCCCAGCGGATGGCGCGTTCGTGCTCAGGGGCGTAGAAATCGGTGGTCTTGTAGAGAAAATCCGCTAGCTCGGACAGCACGTAGAAGCCGTGCGCAAAGCCAGGGGGGACCCACAGCATGCGCTGGTTGTGCTCTGAGAGCTCCACCCCTTCCCAGCGGCCAAAGGTGGGCGAGCTGCGGCGCAGGTCGACGGCCACGTCGTACACCACCCCGCGCGTCACCCGCACCAGTTTCCCCTGCGGCTGGCGGATCTGATAGTGCAGCCCGCGCAACACCCCGCGGGCCGAGCGCGAGTGGTTGTCCTGCACGAAGCGGGTGGGCAAGCCTAGCTCCGCAAAGGTGCGCTCGTTGTAGCTCTCCAGAAAGAAGCCGCGGGCATCCCCGAACACCTTGGGTTCCAGGATCAGCACACCCGGCAATTGGGTCTCGATCACGCGCATCAGTGGTGTCCCTCCTCGAGCAGGCTGAGCAGATATCGGCCGTAGCCGTTTTTACGCAGCGGCTCGGCCAGCCGCGCGAGCTGCTCATCGCCGATGTAGCCCAGACGCCAGGCGATCTCTTCCGGGCAGGCGATCTTCAGACCCTGCCGTTTCTCGATGGTGTGGATGAACAGCCCCGCCTCGAGCAGCGACTCGTGCGTGCCGGTGTCCAGCCAGGCATGCCCGCGCCCCATGACGGTGACGTTGAGCTCCCCCCATTCCAGATACTGGCGGTTGACGTCGGTGATCTCCAACTCGCCGCGTGCGCTCGGTTTCAAGCCGCGGGCGATCTCCACCACGCGCGCATCGTAAAAGTATAACCCGGTGACCGCGTAACGCGACTTGGGCGCACGCGGCTTTTCCTCGATGCTGACCGCGCGGCCGTGGGCGTCGAACTCCACCACCCCGTAGCGTTCCGGATCGTGTACCGGGTAGGCGAACACGGTGGCCCCGCGGCTGCGCGCATTGGCCTGCTGCAGGGCGTGGGTCAGATCGTGACCGTAGAAGACGTTGTCGCCCAGCACCAGGGCGGAAGGGTCGTCGCCGATGAAGTTGGCCCCGATCAGGAAGGCCTGGGCCAGGCCCTCGGGGGCAGGCTGGATGGCGTAATAGAACGACAACCCCCACTGGCTGCCGTCGCCCAGCAGCTGCTCGAAACGCGGGGTATCCTGTGGGGTGGAGATCACCAGGATGTCGCGTATGCCCGCCAGCATGAGGGTCGAGAGCGGGTAATAGATCATCGGCTTGTCGTACACCGGCAGCAGCTGCTTGGACACCGCCAGCGTGGCCGGGTACAGCCGTGTGCCGCTGCCACCGGCGAGGATGAGGCCTTTGCGAATCATGATGTCGTGGTCACGAAAGGGTATCAGGATGAGGGTGGTTTGCCGTGTCGGGCGATCCTCACTATGCTTGGACAGGTCGGCCGATTGGCCCCATGTTCAGGATACGCACGGTGACGCGAGCCGAATTGATCCACCGCAGTGAAGAGTACATCCGGGACTGCCTGCGGCATCACCTGGGTGACGATGTCCCCATCTACGTCTTCGGTTCGAGGGCACGGGGCGATGCGGCCTGGCATGCGGATTATGACCTGTGGATCGACGCGGATGTCCCCACCTCCACCCTAGCGTCGATCGAGGAAGAGATCGCCGAGTCTTTCGTCCCTTTCGAGGTCGATCTGGTGACCACGGCCCAGCTCGAGGGGGCCTTCGGCGAGCGCGTGCGTGCGGAGGCGAGACGGTGGTGAAGGTGGGTGACTTCACCCAGGCCCTGCATGCCCTGGCTGAGCTGGTCGCCCTGGATCGTGAGGAGCTTGCGCGCAGCTTGGATGCCCGCCTGCTCGATGCGGTCGAAAACGGGATGGCGCAGAAATTCGAATATACCGTCGAGCTGTGCTGGAAGGCGCTCAAAGAGGCCCTGCGCGAGCGGGAGGGATTGGATGCCGCCTCGCCCAAGAAGGCCGTCAAGGCCTGGTATCTCACCGGACATCTGACGGAAGACGATTATCTGGCCCTCCTCGCGGCCATCGACGATCGCAATCGGCTCAGTCATGTCTACTCCGAGCACCAGTTACGCGACATCCTGGCCCGATTGCCCAATCACGTCGCTGCCTTGCAGCGGACCCTCGCCAGTCTGCAGGCGGCCGATTAAGCCACTCGATCAGTGGGCGACGGACCATGACCTTATAACCATAACAGGACCTCAGTCACAGGGCGCCGTACTGGCGTTCGATCCAGGTGCGGTACTCTCCGCTGACCACCCGCTCGACCCAGTCCTGGTGCGCCAGATACCACTCGACGGTCTTGCGGATACCGGTGTCGAAGGTCTCTGCGGGCCGCCAGCCCAGCTCCCGTTCGATCTTGCGCGCATCGATGGCGTAGCGGCGGTCGTGCCCGGGGCGGTCCTTGACGAAGGTGATCAGCCGCGCGTGCGGTCCCGCCGGGTCGGGCCGCAGCTCGTCGAGCAGGGCGCACAGGGTGTGGACGATGTCCAGGTTGGTCTTCTCGTTCCAGCCGCCGATGTTGTAGGTCTCGCCCACCTGCCCGCGGGCGAGCACCGTGCGGATGGCGGCGCAGTGGTCCTTGACGTACAGCCAGTCGCGCACGTTGAGGCCATCGCCGTAGACCGGCAGGGGTTTGCCCTGCACGGCATTGTGGATCATGAGCGGAATGAGCTTCTCCGGGAACTGATAAGGCCCATAGTTGTTGGAACAGTTGGTCGTGAGGGTAGGCAGCCCGTAGGTGTGGTGCCAGGCGCGCACCAGGTGGTCGGAGGCGGCCTTGGAGGCCGAGTAGGGGCTGTTGGGGGCGTAGGCCGTGGTCTCGCTGAAGGGAGGGTCTTCGGGTCCGAGCGAGCCATAGACCTCATCGGTGGACACGTGCAGGAAACGGAAGCCTTCGCGTTCGTTTGGCGGTAGCCCCGCCCAGTAGGCGCGAGCGGCCTGCAGGAGCTCGTAGGTGCCCAGTACGTTGGTGTGGATGAACGCGCCCGGGCCGTGGATGGAGCGGTCGACATGCGATTCGGCGGCGAAGTTGACGATGGCGCGCGGCCTGTAGCGGGCGAGCAGCTGCTGCACCAGGGGGCGGTCGCCGATGTCGCCGCGCACGAAGATGTGGCGCGGGTCGCCCGCGAGCGCGGCGAGGTTGTCCAGGTTGCCGGCATAGGTGAGCTTGTCTAGGTTGACGATCGGCTCGTCGCTCACCGCCAGCCAGTCCAACACGAAATTGGCGCCGATGAAACCGGCGCCGCCGGTGACGAGGATCATG
>JANWZL010000101.1 GCA_025054655.1 Thiobacillaceae bacterium
CTGGGGCGTGGGCCACGTGTGGCTGATCGACCCGGAGCTGCGCACCCTGGAGGCGTATGAGAACCAGGGCGGTCGCTGGGTGTGGCTGGCCACCCTCAAGGACGACGACAGCGTGCGGCTGCCGCCCTTCGATGCGGTGGCCTTCCCCCTGTCGGGGCTGTGGGCGGAATGAGCCTGTCGCCGGCCGACTGTCCCCTGTGCGCGGGTCCAGGCGGCGAGACGGTGTGGCGCGACGCGCTGTGCCGGGTAGTGTGGATCGATGAGCCCGACTATCCCGGCTATTGCCGGGTGATCCTCAACGAGCACGTGCGCGAGATGACCGACCTGCCGGAGGAGGAACGCCACCGGCTGATGCGTGTGGTCTTCGCCGTGGAGGCCGCGCTGCGCGAACTGATGCAGCCGGACAAGGTAAACCTGGCCAGCCTCGGCAACCAGGTGCCGCATCTGCATTGGCACGTCATCCCCCGCTATCGTGCGGACCGACACTACCCGGACCCCGTGTGGGCCCCGCCCCGTCGGCCGCCGCGCCCGATGTCTGTGGACGCCGCTGATCTCAAGCAACGGCTTGCACGGGCTGTGGCGGTGCTGCTCGCACCGCCGGAATGACCCGCTCGGCGGGGAAGACCGCGGTAAAGGTACTGCCCTTGCCGACGGTGCTCTCGATGCGCAGATGCCCTTGGTGGCGCTGCAGGACGTGCTTGACGATGGCCAGCCCCAGGCCGGTGCCGCCGGTGGCGCGTGAGCGGCCGCGGTCCACCCGGTAGAAACGTTCGGTCAGCCGCGGGATGTGATGGGCCTCGATGCCCTCGCCGGTGTCGGTGACGGAAAACTCCGCGCCGCCGCTGGCGTTGTCCCGCCAACGCAGGGTGATGTGGCCGCCGGCTGGGGTGTAGCGCACGGCATTGGAGACCAGGTTGCTGAAGGCGCTGTGGATCTCCTTGGTGTTGCCGCGCAGCCGCGACGGGCTGTCCAGCTCCAGCCGCAGTTCGTGTTGGCCCTGGCTGAGGGTCTGCGCCTCAGCGTACAGGCCGCGCATCAGCATGGGCACGTCCACCTCCTCCTGCGGCGACTCCGCTTCGCTCTCCAGACGGGCGAGCATCAACAGGTCGTCGAGCAAGCGGCGGATGCGCTCCGACTGCTGCAGCAGCAGCTGCAAGTGGGCCTTGAGCTGTTGCGCATCGGGCTGCTCCATGTCGGCGAAGGTCTCCAGGAAGCCGGCGATCACGGTGATGGGGGTGCGCAGCTCGTGCGAGACGTTGGCGACGAAGTCGCGTCGCATGGCGTCCACCCGCGCCAGTTCCGTGATGTCGTGCGACAACAGCATGCGCCGGCCATGCGGCAGCTCAATCTGCTGCAGGGTCAGGGTACGCCCGTCGGCCAGCTCCAGGGTCAGGGTCGCGTCCGCGGGGCCACCGAGCCAACCGGTGAAGGCGCTGTTGCGCAGCAGATAGGTGACGAACTGGCCGCGGTCGCGCACCTCGCTCAGCCCCAGGTGCTGCTGCGCCGCCGCATTGAGCCAGACGATGCGTTGCTGCTCGTCGAGCAGGACCACCCCGTCGGGCAGCAAGCGTGCGGCCTGCAGCATCCAATCAAGCTCGCGCTCTCCGCTGGCACGAGCGTGCTGCTGGGCAGCGGCATATTTGCGCAGGCGGTAGAAGGTCTCGCCCCATGGTCCGGGCAGGTCCGGCAGCTCGGTGTCGGGCTGCTCCAGCCAGCGGTTGAGCCGCTCTAGCTGGCGCAGATGACGTATGAGCTCCCAGGCGAGTCCCAGGCTCGCCGCGGCCAGTGCCACGCGCAGATCGAAGGCGAGCCAGAGGATGAGACACAGGGCGAGCAGGCCCGGCAGGAAGGCCAGCGCCCGCCACCATCGGGACTGCATGGTCCGGGGTCGGGTGAGGTCGCGCCCGGATTGTATCAGGTCGCCGACAACCGGTAACCGGAGCCGCGCACGGTCTGGATGAGGCGGTTGTGACCGGTCGGTTCCAAGGCGCTGCGCAGCCGGCGGATGTGCACGTCCACCGTGCGCTCCTCGACGAAGACGTGATCGCCCCAGACGTGATCGAGCAGCTGCGAGCGCGTGTACACCCGCTCCGGATGAGTCATCAGGAAATGCAGCAGCCTGAACTCGGTCGGGCCCAGATCGATCGGCTTGCCGTCACCGAAGACCCGATGGCTGACGGGGTCGAGGCGCAGGCCTGCGATCTCGACCGGATCCTCCGTCATCTGCGGCGCACGCCGGCGCAGCACCGCCTTGATGCGGGCCATGAGCTCACGCGGGCTGAATGGCTTGGTGATGTAATCGTCCGCCCCCGTCTCCAACCCCAGCACCTTGTCGCGCTCGTCGGTGCGCGCGGTCAGCATGATGATGGGGATGTTCTTCAGGCGCGGCTCGGCGCGCAGCCGGCGGGCGAATTCGAGGCCGGACATGCCGGGCAGCATCCAGTCGAGCAGGATGAGGTCGGGCAACGCCCCGCGCAGCAGACCGAGCGCCTGCTCGGCATCGGCCGCCACCAGCACGTCGTGGCCGTGGCTGCCGAGGTTGAACTTCAGCACCTCCTGTATGCCGGGTTCGTCTTCGACCACGAGGATGGTAGCGGCCATGGTCCCCCCAAGTGCGATTGCGGCGCCGCCATGTTATGACGATTGCATGAATCTTTTATGACAAGACACGACCCCCGTTTGCGCAGGCCATGACGGTTTGCAGGATAATCCGCCTGTGTCCACTACAGCCAGCGAGATCATGACGCAAGCCCAACTGACCCCGCAGCAGAAGGCCAGGGTCATCGCCGAGGCCCTGCCCTATATCCAGCGTTTCTGGGACAAGACCGTGGTCATCAAATACGGCGGCAATGCCATGACCGACCCGGTGCTCAAGGCCGCCTTCGCGCGCGACGTGGTGCTGCTCAAACTGGTGGGCATGAACCCGGTGGTGGTGCACGGCGGCGGCCCCCAGATCGAGGAGCTGCTACAGCGCGTGGGCAAGAAGGGCGAGTTCGTGCAGGGCATGCGCGTGACCGATGCCGAGACCATGCAGGTGGTGGAGATGGTGCTGGGGGGACAGGTCAACAAGGAGATCGTCAACCTCATCAACCAGGCCGGCGGCAAGGCGGTGGGGCTCACCGGCAAGGACGGCGGCTTCATCCGCGCCCGCAAGCTCATGATGCCCTCGAAGGACAAACCCGGCGATGTCATCGACATCGGTCAGGTGGGTGAGATCACCGCCATCGACCCCAGCCTGATCGCCTTCCTCGACTCCGGCGATTTCATCCCCGTCATCGCCCCCATCGGCGTGGGCGAGGGCGGCGAGACCTACAACATCAACGCCGACGTGGTGGCGGGGAAACTGGCCGAGGTGCTCAAGGCCGAGAAATTGGTGCTGCTGACCAACACCCCCGGGGTGCTCGACCGCGACGGCAACCTGCTCACCGGGCTTACTCCCGAGCGCATCGACCAGCTCGTGGCCGAGGGCACCCTCTCCGGCGGCATGCTGCCCAAGATCGCCTCGGCCCTGGACGCCGCCCGCAACGGCGTGCGCTCGGTGCACATCATCGACGGACGGGTGGAACATGCCCTGCTGCTGGAGATCCTCACCGACCAGGGCGTGGGCACCCTGATCCGCGCCTCGGAATCGGAGGCGCATGCGGCCCTGGGGGTCAGTGATCGTTGAGGGGCGGGAAAGCCACCTTTCCCTCTCCTAATCTCACCCCCGCCGCATGGAGTCGAAGAAGGCGTCGTTGTCCTTGGTGGCGCGGATCTTGTCGAGCAGGAATTCCATCGCCTCCAGGTCGTCCATGGGGTAGAGCAGTTTGCGCAACACCCAGATCTTCTGCAGGATGTTGGGCGGGATGAGCAGCTCTTCCTTGCGGGTGCCGGAGCGGTTGACGTTGATGGCCGGGTAGACGCGTTTTTCCGCCATGCGCCGGTCGAGGTGGATCTCCAGGTTGCCGGTGCCCTTGAACTCCTCGTAGATCACCTCGTCCATGCGGCTGCCGGTGTCGATGAGCGCGGTGGCCAGGATGGTGAGGCTGCCGCCTTCCTCGATGTTGCGCGCAGCGCCGAAGAAACGCTTGGGCTTCTGCAGGGCGTTGGCGTCCACCCCGCCGGTCAAGACCTTGCCCGAGGCCGGCTGCACGGTGTTGTAGGCGCGCGCAAGCCGCGTGATGGAGTCGAGCAGGATGACCACGTCCTTCTTGTGCTCCACCAGGCGCTTGGCCTTCTCCAGCACCATCTCGGCCACTTGCACGTGGCGGGTGGCCGGCTCGTCAAAGGTGGAGGCCACCACCTCGCCGCGCACGGTGCGGGTCATCTCGGTCACCTCTTCGGGGCGTTCGTCGATCAGCAGCACGATGAGGATGGTGTCCGGGTAGTTGGCGGTGATGGCGTGCGCGATGTGCTGCAGCATCACCGTCTTGCCCGACTTGGGCGGGGCGACGATCAGGCCGCGCGAGCCCTTGCCGATGGGGGCGATGATGTCGATCACCCGGCCGGTGAGGTTTTCCTCCGATTTGATGTCGCGCTCGAGCTTGTAGGGCTGGTTCGGGAACAACGGGGTGAGGTTCTCAAACATGATCTTGTGTTTGAGGACCTCGGGCGGGTCGCCATTGACGCGGTCGATCTTGGTCAGGGCGAAATAGCGCTCGCCGTCCTTGGGCGTGCGCACCTCGCCCTCGATGGTGTCACCGGTGCGCAGGTTGTAGCGGCGCACCTGCGAGGGCGACACGTAGATGTCGTCGGTGTTGGCCAGATACGAGGTGTCGGGCGAGCGCAGGAAACCATAGCCGTCCGAGAGCACCTCCAGCACGCCATCGCCGTAGATGATCTCCCCCTGTTTGGCCTTGGTCTTGAGCAACGCGAAGATCAGCTCCTGCTTGCGCATGCGGTTGGCGTTGTCAATGCCGGCCGCTTCGGCCATCGCCAACAGTTCGCTGACGTGCAGTTGTTTCAGTTCGGACAGATGCATGTTTGCCGCGGATTGGATGTGCAAGGACACGGCAGATTGCCGTGGATGACGATGGTGCGGGGGAAAGGGGGAGACGCCCGGCTGCGATCCGGGCGCAGGATGGGACGAAGACTAGCGAAGATCAGATGTGGCTGTCAACAAAGGCGGTCAGCTGCGACTTCGACAGCGCACCCACTTTGGTCGCCTCGACGTTGCCGTTCTTGAAGATCATTAGCGTGGGGATGCCGCGAATGCCGTATTTCGGCGGGGTGAGCTGGTTCTCGTCGATGTTGAGCTTGCACACCTTGAGTCGCCCACTGTACTCCTTGGCCACTTCGTCCAGGATGGGAGAGATCATCTTGCAGGGACCGCACCAGTCCGCCCAGTAGTCCACCAGCACCGGCAGCGGCGATTGCAGGACCTCCTGTTCGAAGGTGTCGTCCGTCACGTAGTGGATGTGTTCGCTCATGGGTCAACCTCGCTTGGAAAGGGTGGTCTCAGGACTTTCCCGGCAGTCCGTCCAGTTCTTGGGCCGGCCGCACCGCCGCTGATCCGGGCCAGCGCCCCGGCGGCGATGAAATGCTGCTCGCGCACGCAATCAGGGCTATGATAGGCGCAAGCGGTGGGTTGCCGCTATGCTAGCGAAAAAGCCTTGGGGAAGAAAGCATGACCTACGTCGTCACGGAAAACTGCATCCAGTGCAAATACACCGACTGTGTGGACGTCTGTCCGGTGGACTGCTTCCACGAGGGCCCCAACTTCCTGGTCATCGACCCGGACGAGTGCATCGACTGCACCCTGTGCGTGGCCGAATGCCCGGCCGAGGCGATCTATGCCGAGGACGACGTGCCGGAGGACCAGCGCCATTTCATCGCGCTCAACGCGGAGCTGGCTAAGATCTGGCCGGTCATCGTCGAGAAAAAGGACCCGCTGCCCGACGCCGACGCGTGGAAGGGCAAACCCGACAAGCTCAAGTTGCTGCAACGCTGAGGCCGGGCGGCCGCCCGCCGCCCCCTGCCGGATAAACCGGACGCCGACCCATGCCGTGCGGCCCTATTCCGCACTGCGCCCCAACACCGGGATGGCCTGCTGGCCGGCGAACTCGAGCATGCGGTTGATCGAGCGCACGGCGCGCACGCGGATCTCTTCCGGTACGTGGATCTCGTTCGCCCCCGTCTCCAGCACGTGCACGAGCTTGCGCAGACCGTTCATGGCCATCCAAGGGCAGTGGGCGCAGGCCACACAGGTCGCCCCCTTGCCGCCGCTGGGGGCCTCGATGAGCTGCTTGTCCGGCGCCACCTCGTGCATCTTGTGGAAGATGCCGTTGTCGGTGGCGACGATGAAGATCGGGTTCGGCAGCTCGCGCACCGCGCGGATCAACTGCGTGGTGGAGCCCACCACGTCGGCCAAGGCGATCACCTCCGGCGGCGACTCCGGGTGCACCAGCACCGCGGCCTGCGGGTATTGCGCCTTGAGCTCGCGGATGCCCTCCGCCTTGAACTTCTCGTGCACCACACAGGCGCCCTGCCACAGCAGCATGTCGGCCCCGGTCACCCGTTGCACGTAGTCGCCCAGATAACGGTCGGGCGCCCACAGGATCTTCTCGCCCCGCGCATGCAGGTGCTCGACCACCCGCACGGCGATGCTGGAGGTCACCACCCAGTCGGCGCGCGCCTTGACCGCCGCCGAGGTATTGGCGTACACCACTACCGTGCGCTCCGGGTGTTGATCGCAGAACGGGATGAACTCCTCCGCCGGACAGGACAGGTCGAGCGAGCACTCGGCGTGTAGGTCCGGCATCAGCACCCGCTTTTCCGGGTTGAGGATCTTGGCCGTCTCGCCCATGAAGCGCACCCCGGCCACCACTAGGGTGCTTGCCCGGCTCGCGTGGCCGAAACGGGCCATCTCCAGCGAGTCGGACACGCAGCCGCCCGTCTCCTCGGCCAGGCGCTGCAGGTCGGCGCAGGTGTAGTAATGGGCCACCAGCACGGCGTCCTGTTCTCTCAGCAGCCGCTTGATGCGGGCGGTGAGCTCGGCGCGCTCCTCCTGCGTCAGCTCCTCTTCGATGACGGGCGGCACGTCGGTGACAGGGTGGGCGGGATGCAATCGGACTGTGGGGGCGTTCATGTCGGTGTGAGGCGACCGGAACCGCGGCGATGATCGGCTAGATGGGGTGCAAACGGGGGATTGTCAAGCCATTGTAAAGGAAGCCCGCCTGTTAGACTTGCGCCATGCGCCAATTGATCCTCACGCTCGCGCCCGATGCGGCGCCCACCCTGGCCAATTTCCGGCCTGCCGGCAATGGCGAGGCCTATGACTGCCTGTGCGCCCTAGCCGCGGGTGCGCCGGCCGAGGCGGTGATCTACCTGTGGGGCCCGGCGGGCAGTGGCAAGACCCATCTGCTGCGGGCCACTGTGGCAGCGGTGCGGATGCGCGGCGAGACGGCCCATTACGTGGCTGCCGGCGAGCCGATACCGGAGGCCGACGGCGGCCTGTTGGCGGTGGACGACGTCGAGCGGCTCGATGCTGTCGCGCAGGTCGCACTGTTCGACCGCATCAATGCGGCGCGCGAGGGCGCCGGCACGGTACTCGCCGCCGGTACCGTGCCGCCGGCACACCTGACCCTGCGGCCCGATCTCGCCACACGCCTAGCCTGGGGGCTGACCTATGCGCTCACCCCCTTAAGCGATGCCGACAAGCGCACAGCCCTGGCCGAACACGCGCGCGCGCGCGGGATGCGGTTGCCGGACGAGGTCGTCACCTATCTGCTCACTCACTGCCGGCGCGAGCTGCGCGCGCTCATCGCCCTGGTGGACGCGCTCGACGAGTATTCGCTCAGCCTGCGGCGGCCGGTCAGCCTGCCCCTGCTCAAGGCCCTGCTCAAGGAGCGGGGAGGCTGATGCATCTGCTCGCCTGTATCAGCCACCACGGGCGTGGCCACTTGGCCCAGACCGCGCCGGTGCTCAACGCCTTGTATGCGCTCTGCCCGCAGCTGCGGCTGACCGTGCGCAGCGGGTTGGCGCGAGAGGTGCTCGCCGGGCGCATCCGGGCGCCTTTCACCCACTGGCCCGAACCCGCCGATTGCGGGTTCGCGATGCAGGACGCCCTGCGGGTGGACCTCGAGGCCTCCCTGGCCGCCTATCGTCGCTTCCACGCCGGCTGGTCACGGCGTGTGCGGGCTGAGGCGGCGTTGCTGCGTGCCGCCGGCTTCGACGCGGTGCTGTCTAACATCGCCTATCTGCCGCTCGCCGCCGCCCGCGCGGCGGGAATCCGGGCGGCGGCCCTGTGTTCGCTCAACTGGCTGGACATCTTGCGCCATTATCTGGGGGAGCGGCCCGCTGCCCGGGCGATCGCCGATCAGATCGAGGCAGCGTATCGGTCGGCCGCGGTCTTCCTCAGGCCCGAACCCGGCATGCCCATGCCCGTGCTGGACAACCTGCAGCCCATCGGTCCGCTGGCCGAGGTAGGTCGTAGCCGGCGGGACGAGCTGCGACGGCGTTTGCGGCTCAAGGCGGGGGTGAGGCTCGTGGCCCTGGCCATGGGCGGCTTTGGCTATACCATCGACGGTGCGCGCTGGGTGGGCGACGGTGGCGTGCATTGGCTGGTGCCTGACGATGCGCCGCGGCTGCCGCAGACGAGCCCGTTCTCCGCCACCGGGCTCGATTTTGCCGACATCCTGGCCTCGGTGGACGCCGTGCTGACCAAGCCGGGCTATGGCACCTTCGTCGAGGCCGCCGCGGCCGGGGTGGCGGTGTTGTATCTGCCGCGCCCCGACTGGCCGGAGGCGCCCTGGCTGACGCGCTGGCTGGAGGCTCATGCCCGCGCGCGGCCGCTGCCGGAGGAGGCACTGCGCGCAGGGCAGGCGCCGGCGCAACTGCAGGCGCTGTGGGCGCAACCAGCGCGCCCACCGGTGCAGTGTCCGGGCGCGCGCGAGGCGGCGCAGGAGCTTTTGCGGCTGTTCGGCTGAAAGCGCCGGCGGTGGCGCTCAGCCCGCCTGCTGCTGCTCGCGGGCGATCTCGGCGTGCACTTTGGCCATGTCCAGCTCACGCGCCCGCGCGATGAGGTCATCCAAGGCGCCGGCCGGCAGCGCGCCCGGCTGGGCGTAGATGATGACCTTCTCGCGGAAGATCATGAGCGTGGGGATGGAGCGGATCTGGAAGTGTGCGGCCAAGGCCTGCTCCTCTTCCGTGTTGACCTTGGCGAAGACGATGTCCGGGTGGCGTTCGGAGGCACCCTCGAACACCGGTGCGAAACTGCGGCACGGCCCGCACCAGGGCGCCCAGAAATCGACGATGACGAAATCGTTGTTCAGTACGGTCTGCTCGAAATTGTCCTGGGTGAGTTCGATGACGGCCACGTGGGATTTCCTGGTGGGTTGACGGGGCCCCGTGGGCCGGGCCTCACCGGCGCGGCACACGGGCATGAAGAAAGCCTCTGTCGAAGGCGCATGAAAAAGGCCGGCTCACGACCGGCCTGATGAGGATAACAGATGCCCGTACCTGCGTCTAATTCAACGCCAGCCGCGGGCGCGGCTCGCCCGTGCGGCGGCCGAAGTTGTGGCCGTATTTGAGGTTGGCCTTGACCTCCACTCGGCTGGCGGCACGGATCAGTTCATTGGCCAGCTCGCGGGCCTGGCTGCTGGTCAGGGCCACCGCAGGTCCACCATTCAAATTGATGCAGATGCGTTCCTGCCCGTCCTCGATCGCAGTGGAGATGGCAAACACCTGAGTGGGTTGACCTGTCATCTGGGTAGCCTCCTCTAAGGGTACGTCCCCTGTGCGCCATGGCTTCCAGCATGCGGCGTGCCAGCCGACGCGGGACGGGCACGCGACCCAAGTGCGCATTAGAGCAGGATTCCATGAAAGCTTCATGACCCGGTGCCGCCGGACTGTGCCATAAGCTCGTCAATGCTGTCGGCTTTTCGACACTCACCCCATGCACCGGCGGCGTGCCCGGATATCGGCCTGCAAGACCGACTGCCGCAGCCCAGGCGCGCCACGAACGGCGCACACCCGCATCCGCAGTGACGGGCCGTGCCGACCGCGAGGCGGGATGGTGAGGCTCAGCCCGCGACTGCTGCCTTTTTCGCCGCACTCTTGCGGGCACCGGCGGCCTTGCCGGCGGTGCCCCCGGCCAGCGCGGACGTCTTGCCGGCCGTGGCCCGCGTGGTGCGGGTCTTGGTGGTGGACTTGGCGGTGGTGGACTTGACCGTCGCCTTCGCTGCCGCTTTGGCGACGGTGGCGGCCCGTCCGGTGGTCTTTGCGGTCGTCTTGCCGGCCGGTGTGGTCGTGTTGGCGGCCGTGGCGGCGGAGGCGGGCCTTCTCGCAGCAGTCGCCTTGCTGGCCGTCGCGGTCTTGGCCGTTGTGCCCCTGCTCGTGGTGCTGCGGCTTGTGGCCTTGGCGGTACCCGCCGCCTGTGCCGCGGCAGCCGCCGACGTGCTGGCGGGGCTCGCCGTGCTGGCGGCCTTCCGGGTCGTCGTGCGGGTCGTCGTGCCCGCCGCTACCGCGCCGCTCGATGCGGCGGCCATGGCTGGGCTGGAGGAAGCGGATTTCCTGGTGGGGCTGGCCGATTTGGCGCCGGTCTTGGCGGCGGGTTTGCTGCTGGACTTGGCTGCGGGCATCTCGGACTCCTTCGATGGTGGCTCGGGCGCGGCCCGGACGGTGGTGAAATCCTTGCGCATCAATGGGTTCCGCGCGATTTCTGCGCGTTGCCTTAATTCTAGATCAAAAAATCCGGCCCGCTGCAAGCATTCATGCGCCCTGGCACGGTATCATGGCGCGTCGGGGCACGCCAGGCGTGGTTTCATGGCAACAGATGCTCGCCGGCGAACAGGTCCGCGATGCGTTCGCGCTCGCGCACCCGGTATTGCCGGTCCCCGTCCACCATCACCTCGGCGGCGCGCGCCCGTGTGTTGTAGTTCGAGCTCATGCTCATGCCATAGGCGCCGGCCGAGGCGATGGCGAGCAGGTCGTCCTCGGCCAGGGTGAGCTCGCGGTCGCGCGCCAGGAAGTCGCCGCTCTCGCACACCGGCCCCACGATCTGATAACGGCGCGCCTCACCCGTGCGCTGGCGCACCGGCAGCACCTCGTGCCAGGCGTCGTACAGTGAGGGACGCATGAGGTCGTTCATGGCCGCATCGACGATGGCGAAGTCGCGTGCCTCGCCGTGCTTGAGGTAGAGCACGCGCGTAAGCAGCAGGCCGGCGTTGGCGGTGAGCGAGCGCCCAGGCTCGACGATGAGCCGCTCGGGCCGCCCGCGCAGGCGCGCGAGCAGCACCTGGGCGTACTCTGCCACCGCCGGGGCGGCCTCGTCGCGGTAGGGCACCCCTAGACCGCCGCCCATGTCGATGTGCTCGAGCCGGATGCCGTCGCCGCCCAGCCTTTCCACCAGTTCGAGGATGCGTTCCAGGGCCTGGCCGTAGGGCTCCAGGTCGAGCAGCTGCGAGCCGATGTGGCAATCGATGCCCACCACCCGCAGGTTGGGCAGCGAGGCGGCCAAATGGTACAGCTCGCGCGCACGCGCGTAGGGGATGCCGAACTTGCTCTCCTTCAATCCCGTGGCGATATAGGGGTGGGTGCGCGCATCCACGTCCGGGTTGACCCGCAGCGCCACCGGTGCCGGCCGGCCCACCGCGCCCGCCACGCGGTCGAGCTGCCTGAGTTCGCCCTCCGACTCGACGTTGAAACAGAGAATGCCGGCCTCAAGCGCCGCGCGCATCTCATCCGGGGTCTTGCCCACACCGGAGAAGACCACCTTGCCGGGGTCACCCCCGGCGGCGAGCACCCGTGCGAGCTCGCCACCGGAGACGATGTCGAAACCGGCGCCCAGGCGGGCGAAGAGATCGAGCACCGCGAGGTTGCCGTTGGCCTTGACCGCGTAGCAGATCAGGTGCGGATGCGGCTCGAGGGCGCCGTCATAGGCCGCATAGGCGGCGCTCAAGGCCGCGCGCGAGTAGACGTAGCAGGGCGTGCCGTGGTGCTCGGCCACCGCCTCCAGCGACACGCCCTCCAGGTGCAAGACACCGTCGATGCGCTGCAGGGGCGTCATCGCGGCGGTGTGGTGGTCTGCCCCGGCTGCGCAGGCGGCGGCTCGGGCAGATAGAGCGCCCCTTTCTTGCCGCAGGCGGCGAGCAGTAGCAACAACAGCAGCAGGGGCAGCGGACGCATCGGTGGAGGGGCTAAAATCGCCGCGGACGAAGTCGTTTAGTCTACAGCATGGTGTACGGCATGGACGAGAGCGAATACCTGCGTCGGTCCGACGAGGTCCTGCGGCAGATCGAGCTGGCCTTGGAGTCGGTGGACGGCATCGATTATGAGCTGGCCGATGGCGGCATCCTGCACGTCGAGTGCGCCGATGGCTCGCGCATCGTGATCAACCGGCAGGCGGCAGCGCGTGAGATCTGGGTGGCGGCGCGCAGCGGCGGCTTCCACTATCGCTGGGACGGTGCGGCCTGGCGTGACACCAGAAGCGGCGAGACGCTGCTGGCGGCCATAGGCCGGCTGCTGGCCGCGCAGTGCGGGGTCAGCCTGCCGCCGGCCTGACCGCATCCGCCAGCTGCGCGCGCGCGCGGGCGATGGCCGCGCGCACCTGGCGCGGGGCCGTACCGCCCACATGGTCGCGGGCGGCGAGCGAGCCCTCGAGGGTCAGTACCGCATAGACGTCGGCCTCGATCAGGGGCGAGAACGCCTGCAGCTGCGCCAGCTCGAGCCGGGCGAGGTCGCAGCCGCGCGCCTCGGCCGCCCGCACCGCGCGCGCTACCACCTCGTGTGCCTCACGGAAGGGCAGGCCTTTGCGCACCAGGTAATCGGCCAGGTCTGTGGCGGTGGCGTGGCCCTCGGCGGCGGCCCGGCGCATGGCCTCGGCACGCACGCGGATGCCGGCGACCAGCTCGGCGAAGATGGCAAGGCTGTCGACCAGGGTGTCCACCGTGTCGAACAACGGCTCCTTGTCCTCCTGATTGTCCTTGTTATAGGCGAGCGGCTGCCCCTTCATGAGGGTGAGCAGGGCCAGCAGGTGGCCGTACACCCGCCCGGTCTTGCCGCGGATGAGCTCCGGCACGTCGGGGTTTTTCTTCTGCGGCATGATGGAGGAGCCGGTGCAGAAGCGGTCGGGCAGCTCGATGAAGCCGAAGCGCGGCGTCATCCACAGGATGATCTCCTCGGCCATGCGCGACAGGTGCATCATGACGAGGCTCGCGCAGGCCGAGAATTCGATTGCGAAGTCGCGGTCGGACACCGCATCGAGCGAGTTCTCGCACAACCCCTCGAAGCCCAGGGCGCGGGCAACGTAGGCGCGGTCGATGGGGAAGCTGGTACCGGCCAGGGCCGCCGCCCCCAGCGGCAGGCGGTTGACACGCCGGCGGCAGTCGGCCAGCCGCTCGGCATCGCGCGCGAGCATCTCCTGCCAGGCCATCAGGTGGTGGCCGAAGGTGACCGGCTGGGCCACTTGCAGGTGGGTGAAGCCGGGCATCACCGTCTCGGCGTGCGCCTCGGCCTGGTCGATCAGCCGCAGGCGGACCTGCCGGATGAGCGCTTGGATGCGGTCGATCGCATCGCGTAGCCATAGCCGCAGGTCGGTGGCCACCTGGTCGTTGCGCGAGCGGGCGGTATGCAGCCGCTTGCCAGCCTCGCCGATCCGACGGGTCAGGGCGCGTTCGAGGTTGAAGTGCACGTCCTCGTCGTCAAGCTTCCAGGGGAAGCTGCCGTTATCGATCTCGGCGGCGATCTCGGCGAGGCCGCGGCGGATGTCGGCGAGGTCGCGCTCGCTTAGAATACCTGCCTGGGCGAGCATCTCGGCGTGGGCGAGGCTCGCCTGGATGTCGAAGCGGGCGAGCCGCCAGTCGAAGGGGATGGAGGCGGTATAGCGCTTGACGCGCTCGTCCACGGGTTCGTCGAAACGGCCGGACCACATGCCAGACGATGTCTGTTCCGTCATACTTGTGTCTGAGGGCTCGGGGCGGGGAGGATCGGGATGGAAAAGGTCATGCACGGGGATACACGGGGCGAACGGCCCGCGGCCCGCATGCGCCCGGAACGCATTATGCCAAAGCAGGACGCGGTCCGGCTGCCGGATTTCCGCAACCTGGGGGTGCTGCTGCGCGCGGCGCTGCTGGTGCAGCTGCTCGCCCTGGTGTCCGCGGTGATCGCCCAGCCCGGCCTGGGCGGTGTGGGCGTGGCCTACATGGACATGGCCGCGCTGCTGCAGCCGCCCCTGTTCATCGCCCTGCTGTCGGCCTATTTCGCCTCGCCCTGGTTGTCGCGCCAGGACTATCGGCGCGCGGCCGCCATCCTGGTCGGCTTCTGCACCCTGGTCGGCCTCGCCTGGTATCTGTGGCTCAGACATCTCTACCCCGACGCCATCGCCGGCAGCGCGCCCCGTGCCGCCCTGCTCGCCGCGCTCACGGCGTTGGCGGTGCTGGCCTATTTCGACTGGCGTCACCGCGTGCTCTCGCCGGCGCTCGCCGAGGCGCGGCTACAGGCCCTGCAAGCGCGCATACGTCCGCACTTCTTCTACAACAGCCTCAACACGGTGCTGGCGCTGCTCAGGCGTGAACCCCGCGCCGCCGAAGAGGCGCTGCTCAATCTGGCCGAACTGTTCCGCGTGCACATGGCCGACAACCGCCAGCTGTCGCCGCTGGCGCGCGAGCTGGAGCTGGCGCGCGCCTATACCGCGCTGGAACGGCACCGCCTGGGGGAGCGGTTGCGCCTAGTGTGGAAGGTGGACAACGCCCCGGCCCAGGCCCTGCTGCCGCCGCTGGTGTTGCAGCCGCTGGTGGAGAACGCCATCCATCACGGGGTGGAACCCAGCCCGCAGGGCGGTGAGGTGCGCGTGGACGTGTTCACGCGCGGCGACACCCTCAACCTGGTGGTGCGCAACCCGGTGCACGCCGAGGGCGAGCGGCGCGACGGCAACCGCATGGCCCTGGCCAACATCCGCGAGCGGCTCATGCTGCACTTCGACGCCGACGCCCGCCTGACCGCCCAGAGGGTGGGCGGCGAGTTCATCGTCCAGATCGTCATGCCGCTGCGGCTGGGCACTGCCGACTGATGCGTTGGGGTCATGCCGAGCATGCACGACGCCGCGACGACGCCGGGCCGACCAGAGCGCTCATTGGACGGAGGGATGGGCAGGGCGCTCAAGGTCCTCGTCGTCGATGACGAGGCCCCGGCGCGTAGGCGGCTGCGCGACCTGCTGGCGGAGACGCCCTGCCCCATCGAGGTGGTGGGCGAGGCCGCGGACGGCCTGCAGGCCCTGGCGGAGGTCCATGTCCTCAGGCCCGATCTGGTGCTGCTCGACATCCAGATGCCGGGCATGGGCGGTCTGGAGG
The DNA here is from genome assembly GCA_025054655.1 of Thiobacillaceae bacterium. Classification (GTDB taxonomy): domain Bacteria; phylum Pseudomonadota; class Gammaproteobacteria; order Burkholderiales; family Thiobacillaceae; genus JANWZL01. The sequence goes on from JANWZL010000101.1 coordinate 15,267, forward strand.
TCGCGCGCCACCTGGCGGGGCTGGCGCACCCACCGGCGGTGGTGTTCACCACCGCCTACGACGACTATGCCTTGCAGGCCTTCGAGGTGCGGGCGCTCGACTATCTGCTCAAGCCCGTGCGCGCCGAGCGCCTGGCCGAGGCTCTGGCGCGCGTGCGCCCCCTGCGCGCACAGGACGCCGAGGGTCTGCCGCCGCGCCGGCATCTGCTGGCGGCCGAACGCGGGCGGGTGCAACTCATCCCCGTCGAGGAGGTGCTCTATCTGCGCGCGGAGCTGAAATACGTCACCGCTCGCACCCGCCGCCACGAACACGTGCTCGACGCCTCGCTCACCCAGATCGAGCAGGAATTCCCCAACGTGTTCTTGCGCATCCACCGCAACTGCCTGGTCGGCCGGCGCCATCTGGCCGGATTCGAGCGCCAGGGCGAGGGCGAGGAGGCGCGCTGGGTGGCCGTGCTCACCGACTGGCCCGAGCGCCTGCCGGTGTCGCGCCGGCAGCTGCAGCTCATCCGCGAGTTGCGCGGGCGCTGAGGGTTGCGCGGCCGTTCAGGACGGGGGACGCAGCCGGGCCATGGCCTGGGCGATGGCCTCGTCCAGGTCGTAGCCGTACTGCTCCACCGTGGTGATGCCCACCAGGGGTTTGGCGAGCGGCTGGCCGTCGGGGTCGAACAGCACCACCGTGGGGACCAGGAAGATGCCCAACTGCCGCGAGAAGTCGCGGTGGGTGGTGCGCCGGCCGGCGAAGTCGCGCAGCGGGAGCTGCTCGCGCGTGTACACCCGACGCATGACGAGCTTGTCCTGGTAGTCCGGGTTGAGGCTGGTGGGGACGAGCACCTCGCGCAAGGCCAGGGCGCAATAGGGGCAGTTGGGGCTGACGAAGGCGATGAGCACCGCCGCCCGGCGGGCGCGCGCCTGCTCGGCGTCCTGCTGCAGATCGCGCGCGAGCGGCAGGCCCTCGGCGGCATGGGCTAACCCCCATGCTAAAATCCAGGCGAGCAGGCACACACCCTGCCAGCGCAGCACCAGTGCTTTCATGCAGGGGATCATACCGGCTGGCCGAGGCCCAAGCGTATAGTCCGAACATGCCGTCCGAACTCACCATCGCCACACGCGAAAGCGCTCTGGCCCTGTGGCAGGCCGAACACGTGCGCGCGCGGCTCGAGGCCCACCACCCCGATCTGCGGGTGAGCCTGCTCGGCATGACCACCCAGGGCGACCGCATCCTCGATGCCCCGCTCGCCCGCATCGGCGGCAAAGGCCTGTTCGTCAAGGAGCTGGAGGTCGCCCTGCAGCAGGGGCGGGCGCAGCTCGCGGTGCACTCCATGAAGGACGTGCCCATGGAGCTGCCCGCGGGCTTTACCCTGGCCGCCATCACCGCGCGCGAGGACCCGCGCGATGCCTTCGTCTCGCTGCGCTACGCGAACCTGGCCGAGCTGCCGGCGGGCGCACGGGTGGGTACCTCCAGCCTGCGGCGGCAGGCGCAGATCCGCGCCGCGTACCCGCACCTCAAGGTCGAGACCCTGCGCGGCAACGTCCATACCCGGCTGCGCAAGCTGGACGAGGGCCGCTTCGAGGCCATCATCCTCGCCGCGGCGGGGCTCAAGCGCTTGGGCCTGCAGGCACGTATCACCGCCCTGCTCAGCCCCGAGCAGAGCCTGCCTGCCGTGGGCCAGGGGGCGCTGGGCATCGAGACCCTGGCTGCGCACGCGGACGTGATCGCGCGCGTGGCCTGTCTCAACGACCCCGACACCGCCGCCTGCGTGCGGGCCGAACGGGCCATGAGCCGGCGGCTGCAAGGCGGCTGCCAGGCCCCCATCGGCGGTTATGCGCACATGGACGGGGGACGGATCAAGCTCACCGCCTTCGTGTCCGACCTCGAAGGCCGGCGCCTGTTCCGTGCCGCCGACTGGGGCGAGCCGAACGCGCCCGAGGCCCTGGGCGAACGGGTGGCCGAGGCCCTGCTGGAGCAGGGGGCGGAGGCGGTGTTGCGGGAACTGCGCCAGCACCCGGCCTGAGGCCCACGAGCGAGAGCCGATGGCCGAGCCGCTGCCGTTCGACCCCGACCGCCCGCTTGCAGGGCTGGGGGTGCTGGTCAGCCGGCCCAGGGAGCGCGCCGTGCCGATCCTGCGCGAGATCCGCGCGGCGGGCGGCGAGGCCTGGTGGCTGCCGGGCGTAGAGATCGCCCCGCCACCTGATGCGCAGGCCCTCGCACAGGCGCTCGCCTCCCTACCCGAGCAGGACTGGGCCATCTTCGTCAGCCCCACGGCGGTGGAGCAGGCCTGGCCGGCAATCACCAGGGCGCATGGCGGCTGGCCTGCGGCCGTGCGCGCGGCTGCCGTGGGCCGCGCCACGGCGCGCGCGCTCGCGCGCCACGGCGTGCCGGAGGTGCTCGCCCCGCCGGGCCAGGCCGACAGCGAGGCCCTGCTCGCCCTGCCGCAGCTGCAACAGCTCCAAGCGCGCAGGGTGATGATCTTCCGCGGCGTAGGGGGGCGCACCCTGCTTGCGGACACTCTGGCCGCGCGCGGGGCCCAGGTCAGCCACGCCGTGTGCTATCGCCGCGTGCCGCCCCAAGGCGTGGACGTCGAGCGGGTACTGGCGGCCTGGCGCGCCGGACGCATCGACCTCACCCTGGTCTATAGCCGCGAGTCCCTGGATGGGCTGATGCTACTGCTCGACGCGGAGGGGCAGCGGCTGCTGCAACGCACCCCCATGCTGGTGCCGCACCCGCGCATCGCCGAACACGCGCGCGCCCTGGGCGTGCAGTCGGTCGAGGTCATGGCGGCCGAGGCGCCCCTCGCCTCGACCCTGATCGAACGGATGGCCCATGTCCGGCACTGATGCCCAGGCTGCGCAGGACACCCGCGTCGGCGGGCCGGGCGCCCCCACTGCCACGCCCGCACGCCACGGCCTACCCGCTTGGCTCAACCCCGCCCTGATCCTGGCCGCCCTCGCCCTCGCGGGCGTGATCCTGCTAGCCTGGAACACACTGGCACGACTGCAGGACATGGAGCTGCAGCTTGCGCGCCGCATCGGCGAGCTGGATGCCGCCGGGCGCGAGGCGCGCGCCGCCGCACGCGACGCCAACGCCCTGCTCAACGACCTGTCCGCGCGTCTGACCGCCCTGGAGACGCGTGCCCAGGAGGCGCAGAGCCAGCAGCTGGCACTGGCCGCCATGTACCATGAACTGGCGCGCAGCCAGGACGAGCGGGTGCTGGCCGACATCGAGCAGACCCTGCTGCTCGCGCAGCAGCAGCTCAAGCTCGCCGGCAACGTGCGCGCGGCGCTCATCGCGCTGGAGTCGGCGGAGGCCCGCCTGTCGCGGCTGGCCAAGCCGCAATTCGCCGCCCTGCAGGAGGCCATAGGGCGCGACATCGCGCGGCTGAAGCTGCTGCCGGCGGCCGACGTGGCCGGCATCCACGCCCGGCTGGACGTGCTGGTGCAGAACGTGGACAAACTCAGGCTCGTCACCGATCCTGCGCCCATGGCCGCCCGTCCCAGCCCCAGTGCGCCCGGAGGCGAGCGCTGGCAGCGCTGGTGGCAGGAGGCCCTGGCCGAGTTCAGGCAACTGGTGCGCGTGCAGCGTATGGACCGGCCGGAGGCGCCGCTGCTCGCGCCCGAGCAGGCCTGGTTCCTGCGCGAGAACCTCAAGCTGCGGCTGCTGGCGGCGCGACTGGCCATGCTCAACCGCGACCAGACCGCCTATCGCGCCGATCTGTCCGCCGCGCATGACTGGGTCGGCCGCTATTTCGACCCGAAAGACCCCCTCACCCAGAGCATGCTCGCCAGCCTCGGCGAGCTCGCGGCCCTGCCCGTGGCCCAGCAGGAGGCGGATCTGGACGAGAGCCTGAAGACCTTGCGCGGCCTCAACCTGCGCACCCAGGGCCCGGCCTCATGATCCGTCTCGCCTTCTGGCTCGTGGTCCCGCTCGCCTTGCTGGCGGCCTTCGCCCTAGTGCTGCAGGCCGACCGCGGCTACGTGCTCATCGTCTCGCCGCCGTGGCGGGTGGAACTGTCGGCGGCCCTGGCCGTGGGGCTGCTGATCCTCACCCATCTCGGCTTTTACTTCCTCGTGCGTCTGCTGCGCGGGGCGCTCAGGCTGCCGCGCGAGCTGCGCGCTTGGCGCGAGCGGCGCCGGCAGGCGCTGGCCGAGGGCGAACTGCAGCGGGCGGTGGCGGCCCTGCTGGCGGGGCAGCACAGCCATGCCCTCAAGCTCGCGCGCCAGGCCCTGGAGCGCAGTGAGGCGCCGCTCGCCGCCCTGGTGGGCGCGCAGGCGGCGCTCGGCCTGGGCGAGGCGGAGGCCGCGCGGCAGCTGCTCGCCCGCGCCGAGGCCGAGGTGGGGGAGCTGGTGGCCGCCCGCCAGTCCATCACCCGGGCAGCGGACGCGCTCGCGTCCACTTCGGCTCAGGTCCCGGGGCCGCCCTGGAATTCGAAGGAATCCGAATAGAACTCGTCAGCCGGCAGCCCGCGCGCCACGAAATCGCGCCGCGCCGCCGCCACCATCGCCGGCGCCCCGCAGACGTAGGCCTGCACGCCAGACAGGTCGGAGTAGTCGGCCAGCACCGCCTCGTGCACATGACCCGTGCGGCCGCTCCAGCTCTCCTCCGGCAGCGGCGACTGGATCACCGGCACGAAGCGGAAGTTGGCGTGTTCCCGCGCCCAGCGCTCGGGCAGCTGCGGCATGTACAGGTCGCGCACGGCGCGTGCGCCCCAATACAGTACCAGCTCGCGCTTGAGACCCTGGTTGAAGGCATGGGTGAGGATGGCCTTGATGGGGGCGAAGCCCGTGCCGCCGGCGACGAACACCGCCGGTTTGTCGGACTCGCGCAGGTAGAAGCTGCCCAACGGCCCGCGGATGCGCAGGATGTCCTTGACCTTCATGACGTTGAACACGTGCTCGCTGAAGAAACCGCCCGGCACGTAGCGCATGTGCAGCTCCAGCAGGGCATCCTCCTCGGGCGCATTGGCGAGCGACAGGCTCCTGCGGCGGCCGTCCTTGAGCAGGAAATCGATGTACTGCCCGGGCAGGAACTGCAGCCGCTCGCTGGAGGGCAGCTTCAGCCAGATACCCATGACGTCGTGGCACAAGCGCTCCAGGCGCTCCACCCGACAGGGCAGGGTCTTGACCGGGATCTCCTGCACCGCGGTCACCTCGTGCACCTCGAGCACCAAGTCGGTCAACGGCCGGGCGCTGCAGAACAGGGCGTAGCCTTGTTCGCGTTCCGCGGCGCTGAGCGCGCCCTCCTGCGTCGCACCGTAATCCACCCGTCCCGACAGCACCTTGCCCTTGCACGCCCCGCAGGCGCCGTTGCGGCAGCCGTAGGGCAGGGCATAGCCGGCATGCAGCGCCGCCTCCAGCACGGTCTGCCCCGGTTGCACGCTAAACTGATGGCCGCTGGGTTGTAGGGTCACCTGATAAGCCATGCCTTGCTTCCTTCGTCGAATATGATGCGTATCCTCATCGTCGGCTGCGGCGACGTCGGCCTGCGCGTCGCCCGCCTGCTCAAACAGCGCGCGCGTCTTGCCGGAACCACACGCACGCCCGCGCGCATGCCCGAGCTGCGTGCGGCGGGGGTGCGGCCCATGCGCACCGACCTGGATGCCGCGCATGCCCTCGGCCGTCTGTCGGGCTGGGCCGATGCCGTGCTGCACCTGGCGCCGCCCCAGGCAGACGGGCAGAGCGACCTGCGCACCCGCCGGCTGATCGCGCACCTCGGGCGGGCAAGTCTAGCACGCGCAAGCCGTACCCCCGGTCTAAAACGACATGCGCATCCCCAAGGGCGCGGGCGCCGACCGCACACCCTGGTCTATGTCAGCACCAGCGGCGTCTATGGCGACTGCCGCGGAGAGGTGGTGGCCGAGACGCGCCCGCCGCAACCGCGCAACGCCCGCGCCAGACGGCGGCTGGATGCCGAGCGCAGGCTGCGGCGTTGGGCGGCGCGCAGCGGCCGGCGGCTCGTCATCCTGCGCGCCCCCGGCATCTATGCGCGCACACGTCTGCCCGAGGCGCGCGTGCGCCAGGGGCTGCCGGCGCTGAGCCCCGCGGAGGACGTTTACACCAATCACATCCATGCCGAGGATCTCGCGCGCCTGGCGGTGGTCGCCCTGTTCCGCGGCCGACCCAACCGGGTGTACAACGCCGCGGACGACAGCCGCCTGAAGATGGGCGAGTGGTTCGACCTGGTGGCCGATCACCTGGGACTGCCGCGCCCACCGCGGCTGCCGCGGGTGCAGGTGATGGCCGCCGTCACCCCGGCCATGGCGAGTTTCCTCACCGAATCGCGCCAGCTCAGCAACCGGCGGATCAAGACGGAACTGCGCTTTCGGCTGCGCCATCCAACCGTGGCCGAGGGCCTGAGGTCATCCTAACCAAGATCGTGGTTGACGCTGCGCCCACCGCCGGCCTAAACATGTAGGAGCGAAGTTGTAGGAGCGACGATGTAGGAGCGACGATGTAGGAGCGACGAAAGTCGCGACTAGCAACCAGGCAAATGTCGGAGCGACTTCAGTCGCGGCCGATCCTCCGCAAAGCCCCCAGCCCGTATGATGAGCGACACGGCTCAACACGAACCCACCTCGACGACACCCGCCATGCCAGGCCGGGATACGCCGCTCAACTCGCTCACCCTGCGCCTGATCCTGGCCGCCCTGGGCACGCTCTTCCTGGGGTTGGGGCTGGCTGGCGTCTTCCTGCCGCTGCTGCCCACCACGCCCTTCCTGCTGCTGGCCGCCGCCTGCTACGCCCGTTCCTCGCGCCGCATCCACCGCTGGCTGCTCGCCCACCCCAGCTTCGGCCCCATCATCCGCCAATGGCAGGCGACACGCACCATGCCGCGCCGCGCCAAGCGCGTAGCCCTCGTCCTCATCGCCCTGAGCTTCACCGTCTCCATCGTCTTCTTCGTGCCCGACTGGCGCGGCCAGCTCGTCATGGCCCTAGCGGGGGTGATCCTGTGGTCGTGGGTGGCGCGCATCCCCACGAGGGACACGGATGCGGCCGGCTAGTCGTATAGCAGGACGTCCTCGCGCTCCTCGAGCCAGGCCGCCTCGTCCGCTGCTGCCAGCCGCTCCAGGTCGCCCGGCTCGGCGGCGGGGTCGTCCACCCACTGGCGCAGAAGTTCGGAGCCGTTGATGACATCGATCGCCAGCCGCTCGAATTCGTATTCGTACGGGAAGTCGCGCCATAGCGCGTAGTCGGGCCGCAGTCGGCGCAGGGCCTTGAAGGCGAGCGCCAGCAGCCGCCAGGGACGGAAGCCTTGGTGGTCATAGGCGGGGTCGTCGACGTGGATTTGCACCCCTGCGCACAGCCGCCCCGCATGCTTGTGAAAGGTGGGCTCGAACCAACACGGCCGCAGTCGGCAGCCCGTGAGCCACTGTGGTGCAAGTTGCTGCATCTCGGCCAGCAGCCGCGCGGGGTCGAGATCGGGCGCCCCGAACAGCTCCAACGGCCGCGTGGTGCCGCGCCCCTCGGATAGTGTTGTGCCCTCCAACATCACCGTGCCGGCATAACAGCGCGCCATGGACAGGTTGGGGGCGTTGGGGCTGGGGTTGACCCAGGCGCGCGTATAAAGCGGCCAACCATAGCCAGGTGGATCATACGGCCGCCAGCCGCGCATGTCGATGACCCGATAATCCACATCGAGCCTGAACCGGCGCACGAACCACAGCCCCAACTCGCCCAGGGTGAGCCCGTGACGCATGGGCATCGGGCCTGCGCCCACGAAACTCTCCCAACCCGCGCGCAGAGCGAGCCCCTCCACTGGCCGCCCGACCGGATTGGGCCGATCCAGCACCCACACCGCCTTGCCGCAACGGGCCGCCTCCTCCAGCACATAGCGCAGGGTGGTGGCGAAGGTGTAGATGCGGCAGCCCAGATCCTGCAGATCGACCAGCAGCACGTCGAAGGCCGCCATCATCTCCGGCGTGGGCCGGCGCACCTGCCCATACAGGCTGAACACCGGTATGCCCAGACGGGCGTCGAACTCGTCGGCCGACTCCACCATGTTGTCCTGCTTATCGCCCTTCAACCCATGCTGCGGGCCGAAGGCGGCCGTGAGGTTGATGCCGGGCAGCCGGGCGAGGGCATCCAGGGCATGGGTGAGATCGGCCGTGACCGAGGCCGGGTGGGCGAGCAGGGCCACACGGCGGCCTAGCAGCGGCCGTCTAAGTTCGGTTTCGGCCAGTAGGCGGTCGAGACCGGTGTGCAGGCTCACAGCAGTGCCTCGTGCGAGAGCACCGCAGGCTGGAGGAGCGACGAAAGCTGTAGGAGCGACGAAAGTCGCGACCCATGTGCATCAAGGCGCACCACCCCATGCAAACCGCGGTCAATGAGCACTGACATAGGCCGGCTGCTCCGGTAAAGTCTGCAGCCTGTCCACGGGGGCCAGGGCACCCATGGAGCTGCTGCCATCACCGGAGGGGCGATACTCCGGCACCCATAGTCTCAGCTGCTGACGCACCTGTTCGTCCGTGGCCTCCTGTGTGCCACTGATCCATGCCACGGCGCTGCGGATGACGCTCATGGATACCGAGCGCGGCATGGCCACGCGCAGCTTGGGGTGCGGGGTGGCCAGGGTCTGCTCGTGGTCGGCCAGCACCTCCTCGTAGAGCTTCTCACCCGGCCGCAGACCCGTGAACACGATGGGAATCTGCGACTCGTCCTTGCCCGCCAGGCGGATCATGAGCCTGGCCAGATCGACGATCTTCACCGGCTCGCCCATGTCCAGCACGAAGATCTCCCCCCCCTGTCCCATCAGGCCGGCCTGCAGGACCAGTTGCGCCGCCTCCGGTATGGTCATGAAATAGCGGGTGATCTCGGGGTGTGTGACGGTCACCGGCCCGCCGGCCTCGATCTGTTGGCGGAATTTCGGTATGACACTACCGGAGGAGCCCAGCACGTTGCCGAAGCGCACGGAGATGAAGCGGGTCGATGACCCGGGCTGCAGCGCCTGGCAGACCATCTCGGCCAGGCGCTTGCTCGCCCCCATGACATTGGTCGGATTGACCGCCTTGTCCGTGGAGATGAGCACGAATTTCTCCACTCCGGCTTCGAGCGCCGCC
>JANWZL010000129.1 GCA_025054655.1 Thiobacillaceae bacterium
GGTGATCGTGCAGCCCTGGCTGGTGCAGGACCGCAGCGTCTTCGTTAGCATGGCTCCCAACGCGGACCCCTGTGGGCCGGGTGGCACGGGCTGGATGTACGAGCTCGATCGCTCGACAGGTTACATGCCGGAGTCGAGCATCTTCGAGTTCGCCAGCGGCAGTCCGTTCATGGCCCTGAAGCTGCAGGGGCTGTCCAAATCGGCCATCTTCCTGCGCGACTACGACAAGGGCAAAGGGGTGATGCTCACGCACAGCCTCACCGGGCGCACCGAGCGCGCAAGTTTTAACCTCTCAGGTTTGCGGCTTGGACGTGTGTCTTGGCGGGAGGTCATCGAATGAAGGACAATCTGAAAACACGGGCAAAAATAATGGTCACGCGGACGACATGCGGGCGATGGAGAGATCAGTCTGAACCTCTGCCTGCTGCCTGCGCCGGTCAGTCAGACATCGTAGGCAGTGAGGACTCGGCGGCGGGGCGGGGCATGCGCGGCTTTACGCTGTTGGAGCTGCTCGTGGCCGTGGCCATCGTGGCCATCCTGTCCACCGTGGCGATCGTCTCTTACCAGGAGCACATCCGCCGCAGCGCGCGGGCGGAGGCCAAGGCGGTGCTGCTGGAGGCGGCAGCATTCATGGAACGTTTCTACACCGCCAACGGGCGATATACGACCGACGCGGCCGGCACCACCGCCCCGGCGTTGACGGGACTCACCCAGTCGCCCAAGGAAGGGCAGGCCCGTTACACGATTTCATTTCAGGCTATCGCGGCACAGAGCTATGTCTTGCGAGCTCAGCCCACCGGTACGCATTCGGACCCTGATTGCGGCACGCTCACCCTGACCCATACGGGGGTCAGGGGGGCGACCGGACCCAAGGGTACGACGGAGTGCTGGCAACGTTAGGCCGCCGTTGTCCGCCCGACTCGCTCGACTGCTACCAGCCCTGGCGCGGCTGAGCCCGGACGAATTCCGCTCGGGTGAGCAATTGGCGCGCGAGCTAGGCATCTCTCGCGCAAACCTTCATCTGCTCTTGCGCCAGGCGGCCCGTCTGGGTATCGATGTGCATGCCGTGCACGGCCGTGGCTATCGCCTGACCCGGGCGGTGGATCTGCTCGATGCCGAGCGCCTGAACGCCGACTTATCGGCCCTGGGCATCCGGGTCCTTTGTCTGCCCGAGCTGGACTCCACCAACGCCCGGCTGCTCACCATGGCCGCCGAGGGTGCGCCGCATGGCAGTCTGCTCGCGGCCGAGCAGCAGACGCAGGGGCGCGGGCGCCGCGGGCGCAGCTGGGTGAGTCCGCTCGGCACAGGGCTCACCTTCTCCTTGCTGTATCGCTTCGAGCGGCCGCTGGCGCAGATGGCGGGGCTGAGCCTCGCCGTGGGCGTGGGGCTCGCGCGCGCCATACGCGCCCTCGGCGGCCAGGGTGTGGGGCTCAAGTGGCCCAACGACTTGCTCTATGGTCGCGACAAGCTGGGGGGCATACTCATTGAGCTGGCGGGTGACATGCTGGGGCCGGTCGCGGCGGTCATCGGCATCGGTCTGAACGTGCGCGACGGGCGCCTGCTGTCGGAACGGGTGGGGGTGCCGGTGGCCGACCTGGAGGCGGCGTGCGGGCGGCCGTTGGAGCGCAACGCCGTGCTGATCGCACTGGTGCAGGGGGTGTGGCAGGTGCTGGACGATTTCGCGCAGAGGGGTTTCGCCCCCTTGCGCGAGGAGTGGGCGGCCCTGCATGCCTGGCAGGGCAGGCCGGTGGTGGCGCAGCTGCCGGATGATACCCGCCTGGAAGGCCTGGCCCTCGGCGTGGATGAACACGGCTGTCTGCTGGTGGACGACGGGGCGCGTGTGCATCGGCTGCATTCCGCCGAGGTGAGCCTGCGACTGGGCAGCGCAGCCTGACCGCAGACGTTTGGGGCGTCATCCCGTCACCGCAGGGGTCAGCTGGGGGCCACGTTGGCCCGCGCGTGATCGGTCTCATAACCTCCTGCGCCCTCGCTAAGGGGGGCGATCCGCTCCGATGCAACCAGGATTCAGCCAGTTTTGGGAAAGCAGGCCGCGGCGAGCAGATAGCCCAGGGCAGCCAGGCCGATCACGGCGGCGAAGCCCAGGTGCATGGCCAGCCACAGGGCCAGCAGCGCCGCCACCACCGAGAGGCTGGCGTTGATGCCCCAGGCCCAAGGCAGGAAAGCGGTTTGCGTCTCGGCCAGACGGCGCAGGCCGAGCGGAAAGGGCATGCCCATGGCCAGGGCGAGCGGGGCGATGAGGCCGAGGGTGAGCACGATGCGCGCGGCCTCCGGCCAGGCCGCCGCCTGGCGGAAGACCTCCGGCAGCAGCCACAGGTGGAGCAGGGCGATCAGGGCGATGGCCGCCGCAGTCGCGGCGACGATGCGTTCGGGCGGCGCGCTGAATCGCTCGCTGAGCCGGCTGCCCAGGCCGGCGAAGATGAGGAAACCTGCCAGCACCGTCGCCACGGCGTAGAGCGGGTGGCCGAGGAAGAGCTGGAAGCGGTGGATGAAGGCGATCTCCATGGCCATGAAGGCGAGCCCCAACAGGCCGAAGTAGGTGAGCACCCGTAGTCGGCCAACACGCGGCAGCGGTCGCCGGCTGACGGCGAGCGGGGCGAGGATGAGGAGCAGGGCCAGCAGCAGCGCCTGGACCAGGGTCGCCACCAGGATGGGGTAACCCCATTCCATGAGGGCGACCCCGCCGCGCGCCCGCAAGGCCCACCATTCGGGCAGGCTCGCCCATTTGAAGAAATGGGTGTGGAAGGGCTGGTCGTCGGTGGCCGGGGCGATGCGGTATTTGTACCGGTCGATGAAGGCCTGCCGCTGCGGCCCGAGCAACGCGAGTATGGCCTCGTAAAAATAAGGCCGGTCCAGGCGGTTGTAACGGTTGACCTCGCTGGCGTTGAGGTCCGGTGACCAATCCAGATCGAAGCCGCGCGTAAGGCAAAAGGCGCGCAGGCTTTGCAGCCGCTGCGGCGTGAACGGGTCCCTGGCCACCAGCAGGGTGCCCGTGCGCCAACTGCGCAGCAGGGCCAGATGCGCACCCGGGTCGGACACGCCGCGCGCCTGCAGTGCGGCGATGGCGGCGGCGGCGAGCTTGACGAGATCGCGCGGCGGCAGATCCACCGGGCGGGTGAGGGCGAGCAGTCCGCCCGGGGCCAGACGTTCGAGATAGGCGCTCACGGCCTGCACGGTGTAGGCGTAGCCCTCCGCCAGTGCGCCCAGGCCGGCCGCATGGCCGCCGGTGTCGGCAATGAGCTGGATGAGGTCGTAGCGCGCACGGCTGGCGGCGACGAAGGCCCGTGCCTCGGCCACGTGCACGCGCACGCCCGGGCGGCTGTAGGGCCGGCCCGAGTAGTGGGCCAGCGTGTGTTCGATGAGGTCGATCAACTGGGCGTTGACCTCCACCGCGTCGACGGAGTGGGCGCCATGGTAGAGGGCCTGCAGCACCGCCTCGCCAGTGCCGGCACCCAGGATCAGCACGCGCGGGCGCCTGAGCAGATGATAGGGGGCGGCCGAGGTGAGCCCGTCCAGGTAGGCCAGGGGCGCGAGGTCGCCGTCGAAGCGCGGCACCGGCAGGGGGCCGTTGCCATCGATGAACACCGCCAGCTGTGGGGGCGGCTCGCGGGCGGTGAGGCTCAAACCCGGCGCGTGGCGCAGCGGCACCTGTGGACTATCCAGCACGGTGATCGTGCCCAAGGGACCGGAGCGTTCGGCCAGCACCCGCGTGCCGACCACGTTCAGCCATTGCGCCAGGTCCTTGTAGGGCAGCGGTTCGAGCGCCACCCAGCGGACCGGCAGCCCGGCGGTCGCCAGCGCCAGCGCGATGAGCGCAAGCCCCGCCCTGCTGCGCCAGCCCCAGGCGAGGGCGGCGGCGATGAGACCGAGGGCGGCAGTCACCAGCAGGGCCCACGGCGGGGGCAGGGCGGCCAGCAGGACGATGACGCCCAGCGCACCCAGCCCCGCGCCCAGGATGTCGGCCGCGTACAATCGGGGGGCGGTGTGCCCGAAGCGGCTAAAGGCCACGCACAGGGCCAGCGCGGCGCCTAGGAAAGGGACCCACAGGCACAGATAGACCACACCCAGGCGCAGGAACTGGCGCGCATCCCATAGCGCTTCTAGGGGGTTGAAGGCCACCGCTTGGGCAGCGAGGAAGCCGCCGATGGCGCTCAGCCCGAACAGGACGGCCGCGGCCGTGAACGCCAGCCGGTGGGCCGCGAGCAAGGGCGCGCGGGCGATGGCCACCAGGGTGCCGGCCGCCCCCCAGCCCAACATCGCCACGCTGATCATCATGCTGGCGAAGTGGTGCCATTGCACGATGGCGAACAGACGCGTGAGCAGCACCTCGTAGGCCAGGGCGGCGGCGGCGATCAGCGCCACCGCCCCATAGGGCGGTCTTCCCCCCTCACCGTTCACCTCACCTGTCACCTCACTCTTCACCGACTCGGCCCGCCCGTCAGCGGCACGAAACGCACGGGCAGGATCTGCCGGGTGCTGAGGCGGCCGTCGGGGTGTTTCTCCACCAGCAGCAACTGCTGGGTCATGAAGGCCGCACCCACCGGGATCACCATACGGCCGCCGGCCTTGAGCTGTCGCACGAGCGGCGGTGGCACGTGGCTCGCCGCAGCGGTGACGATGATGGCATCGAACGGCGCCGCCTCGGGCCAGCCGTAGTAGCCATCGCCCACCCTGAGCTGTACCTGGGGGTAGCCCGCCGCCTTGAGGTTGGCCGCCGCCTGGCGCGCAAGCGGCTCGATGATCTCGATGCTGTAGGTGCGCACGCCCAGCTCGGCCAGCACCGCGGCCTGATAGCCCGAGCCGGTGCCGATCTCCAACGCGCGCTCGCCGGGCTTGAGGCGCAGCAGATCGGTCATCAGCGCGACGATGTAGGGCTGCGAGATGGTCTGTCCATAGCCTATGGGCAGCGGGCGGTTGGCATAGGCCTCGTGTGTGAGCCCGGCCGGCACGAAACGGTGCCGGGGTACCCGTGCGAGCGCGGCGATCACTCGCTCGTCCAACTGCGCCCGGCCAGTCTCGGCTGCGGTGTCTGCGGCCATGGCGACGATCTCGCGCAGCATGCGCTGGCGCTCAGCGGTGTACTGGTCTTCCCCGCCGGCCAGGGCGGTCGAGGCCACCACCACGGTCAGCCAGACGATCCAGCCTATGCTGCGCATGTTGCCCTCCCTCGCCAGTTTCAGTGTAGGTGACGGTTCATGCCTTGCGCCAGGGCGATGTCGTCCCTGGAAGCTGGTACAGCGGTTTGCCCTGCGAGCGAATCCGCCCTACCATACCCCGCGGTCGGATAGCTCGGATGTCGGCCTGTCTGTCCGTAAGCCGGGTCAGCGGTTAGCATACGAGCCCAGGATTACGCTGCGCTTCATGCGGTTCACCCGGTCGAGAGGTCGTTAGTCATCCATGGTTAACCAACACGCAAGTATGGACAGGAACGAACTGCTCGCCGCCGTGGACGCTGCCCTTGCCGGTGACTGGCATCGGGCACACCGCATCGTGCAACAGGACGAGCGCGACCCGCTGGCCTGCTGGATCCACGCGGTGCTGCACAAGATCGAAGGCGATGCCTGGAACAGCCGTTACTGGTACGCGCGCAGCCCCCACCGTTACGAGGACTGGCCCCGCCCGGAGGCCGAACTGCGCGCCATTCGTGCGCGGCTGCTGGCCGATGGCGCTGCGTGACGGATGGGCCAAGGCCTCTGCCCATGACCCCGCAGGAGCTTGTGCACGAGGTCGGCGCCCTGTTCAGCCTGCCCGAGGTGGCACTGCGTCTGAACGAGCGCCTGCGCGACCCGGAGGTCTCCCCCGGAGAACTCGCGCACATCATCCAGCTCGACCCCGGTCTGGCGGCGGCCGTGCTGCGTCTGGCCAACAGCGCCTACTACGGCCTTGCGACCAAGGTGGGCAGCATCCCCAGGGCGGTGACCCTGATCGGCCTGCGCGGACTGCACGCCTTGTCCCTGTCGGTGTGCGTCACGCGCAGCTTCAAGGGGCTGCCGCCCGAGCTGATCGACATGAACGCCTTCTGGCAGCACAGCGTCTCGTGTGCCGTTCTCGCCCGCGCCTTGGCCCTGCGGTCCGGCAGGGTAGAAGCCGATCTGCTGTTCCTCGCTGGGCTGTTGCACGCGGTGGGCCGTTTGGTGTTCATCGCCCGCCGGCCGGTGCACTATCGGGAGGTCCTGCGCCTGGGGCTGACGGGTGAAGCGCTGGCCGCGCAGGAGCGCGAGCGCTTCGGTTTCGACCATGCCGAGCTGGGCGCCGCCCTGCTCGAGGCCTGGCGCCTGCCGCCCGCGCTCGTAAGCGCAGTGGCCTGGCAGTTCCGACCCGAGGATGCCCCCGCCCACGAGCTCGAGGCGCACCTCCTCGCCCTGGCGCGGGAGCTGGCCTCATCGCGTCAGACCGACGCGGAAGCCGCCAGGCTCCTGCGCCTGGGGCTTAATGCGGCCAACCTGCCGACGCTGCGCCGCACGGCGCTCGCCCAGGTGGATGAACTGGTGCGCATCCTCCGGTCGGAGCCCGCCTGAGCCACCGGTGCTCAGCCGACCTCTTCGATCCAGGCCATCTGGATCGCCTCCAGGATGCGCTCGTTGGAACGGTTGGGGTCGTCGTCGAAACCGGGCAGTTCCATCACCCAGCGATGCAGGTCGGTGAAGCGCACGTATTGCGGGTCCACGTCGGGGTGATGCTCAGCCAGCGCGATGGCGATGTCCAGGGTGTCGGTCCATTTCATGGTGAGGGGTGAGGAGAGAGGGGTGAGGAAGGGGAGGGGAATGGGTCAGTGGCCTTCGCGCACCATGTTGATGGAGTATTTCGGGATCTCCACGATCAGGTCGGCCTCGCCGACGATGGCCTGGCAGGACAGGCGCGAGGTGGGCTCCAGGCCCCAGGCCTTGTCGAGCAGGTCCTCCTCGGTCTCGCTGGGCTGCGACAGGCTCTCGTAGCCCTCGCGCAGGATCACGTGGCAGGTGGTGCAGGCGCAGGACTTCTCGCACGCGTGCTCGATCTCGATGCCGTGCGCGAGCAGGTTGTCGCACAGCGACACGCCAGACTCGCCCTCGAACACGGCGCCCTCGGGACAGTATTCCTCGTGTGGCAGGACGACGATCTGCGGCATGGCTGATCTCACTGGGCCTGGCTGGGCAAGGCGGCCATCACCCCGTCCCAAAAGCGGATGCGCGCCTCGATCGCCTGTCGGCCGGCCTCGAGCGCCTCGTCCACACGCCGGGGCTCCCCGCCGCAGAGGGCCTGCAGCAGCCGCAGCGACAACGGGGCGTGGAAGTCCTCGTCCAAATGGATGTGGCGCTTGAGGTAATAATGGAAGATCGGGGCATCCCGTTCGCTTACCCCCATGCGGGCGAGGAAGGCGCGGAACATCTGCGGGATGACGTGCTCACGCCCGAGGGCCAGCGCGGCCGCCACCGCATGCGGGCGGTCGCTGGCGATGAAGGCGAAGGTGGTGCGGGTGAAGGCTTCGGCCGGCTGGGGTAGCAGCCCGGACTGCAACGCCGCGGTGATCCCCTGCGTGCGCACCCGTTCGACGAAGCGCTGCGGTGTGTCGGCATCGGCGCCGATCTCGCGCATGGCGGCGAGATAGAGCTGGAAATGACTGGCGTATTCGCCTTCGCGCCCGTAGGCCGCGTCGGTCTCCTCTTCCAGCACCAGCTCGTTGATGAAGCGCTGCACGGTGGCGTCCTCGCCCGGCGTCCAGGGCCAGCGCGCCGGGGCCACGGTGTGCTGCAGGTATTTGATCAGCGACATGAAGTCCCACACCGAATAGACGTGGTGGGCCATGAACACGCGTAGGTCGTCGAGTGTGCGCACGGCGGCGTAGATGGGGTGGGCATCGAGCCGCGCGCGTTGCTCGGCGAGCGGGGCCAGCCAATCAGACATCGATCTCCTCCAGCCGATGTCCGGCAAGCGCCCGCCTGACGCTGGCGTCCATGCGGCGGGCGGCGAATTCGACCGTGCCCTGGTTGAGACCGGCGCTCGCCTGCCGGATGGCCTGCACATCGTCGCCGGCCAGTGCCGCCGCCAGCGTTGTGCACAGCTGTTCGATGGTGGCGCGCTCCTCGGCGCTCAACAGGGCCTCGCCATCCTCGGCCAGGGCCTGACGGGTGGCGGCGAGCAGCCGTTCGCCGTCCACCCTCGCCTCGGCGAGCATGCGCGCCGCCATGTCCTCCTGCGCGTGCAGCCGGGCCTCCTGCAGCATGCGCGCGATCTCGGCGTCGGTCAGTCCATAAGCGGGCTTGACCTCCACATGCGCCTCCACCCCCGTGGACAGCTCGCGCGCGCTCACCGACAGCAGGCCGTCGGCATCGACCTGGAAGGTCACCCGCACGCGTGCCGCCCCCGCCACCATGGGCGGGATGCCGCGCAGCTCGAAGCGGGCGAGCGAGCGGCAGTCGGCCACGCGCTCGCGCTCGCCCTGCACCACATGGATGGCCATGGCGGTCTGGCCGTCCTTGAAGGTGGTGAACTCCTGGGCACGGGCGATAGGGATCACGCTGTTGCGGGGAATGATCTTTTCCACTAACCCCCCCATGGTCTCGATGCCCAGCGACAGCGGCACCACGTCGAGCAGCAGCCAGTCGTCGCGCCCGCGGTTGCCGGCGAGGATGTTGGCCTGCATGGCCGCCCCCAAGGCCACCACCTTGTCCGGGTCGAGGTTGGTCAGCGGCGTCTGTCCGAAGAACTCCGCCACCGCGGCCTGGATGCAGGGCATGCGGGTGGCCCCCCCGACCATCACCACGCCCTGGATGTCGGCGGGCTGGAGCCCCGCATCGCGCAGGGCCTTGCGGCAGGGCGCCAGGGTCTTGGCCACCAGATGCGCCGTCAGGTCGTTGAAGACCGCCTCGGTGAGGGTGAGGTCGATCAGTTCGCCGCCGGAGAGCATGGTGGTGATGCGCACCTGCGGGTGTTCGGACAGGGCCTCCTTGGCCTCGCGTGCGCGGGCCATGAGCAAGGCCTTGTCGTGGTCGGGTAGGGTGTGTAGCCCTGTTTGTTCCATGATCCAGCAGAAGATGCGCCGGTCGAAGTCGTCGCCGCCGAGGGCGGAATCGCCACTGGTGGCCATGACCTCGAACACCCCACGCTGCAGCCGCAGGATGGACAGGTCGAAGGTGCCGCCGCCCAGGTCGTAGACGGCGAACACCCCCTCCGAGGCGTTGTCCAGACCGTAGGCGATGGCCGCGGCGGTCGGTTCGTTCAGCAACCGCAACACGTTGAGGCCGGCCAACCGGGCGGCGTCCTTGGTGGCCTGACGCTGGGCGTCGTCGAAATAGGCCGGCACGGTGATCACCGCACCGATGAGCTCGCCGCCCAGGGCGAGCTCGGCCCGGCGCTTGAGCACCCGCAGGATCTCGGCCGAGACCTCCACCGGGCTCTTCTCCCCCGCCACGGTCTTGATCCGTACCATGCCCGGGGCATCGACGAACTGATAGGGCAGGGTGGCCAGTTCCGGCAGGTCCTTGAGCCCCCGGCCCATGAAGCGCTTGACCGAGACGATGGTGTTGTGCGGGTCCTCGGCCGCCTTGGCCTGCGCCGCATAGCCCACCTCCACGCCGCCGTCGGCGCGGTAGCGCACCACCGAGGGGGTGAGCGCGTGCCCGTGCTCGTCGTTGAGCACCACGGCGATGCCGTTGCGCACCGTGGCCACCAGGGAGTTCGTGGTGCCGAGGTCTATGCCCACGGCGAGCCGATGCTCGTGCGGGGCGGTGGACTGGCCGGGTTCGGCGATCTGCAGCAGGGCCATTGTAGGGTGAGGGGTGAGGAGGAGGGGGTGGGGTCAGGTCAGGCGCTCGTGGACCAGCTCGATCTCCTCGAGCAGCTTGTCGAGGAAGCGATATTTGCGCAGGACTTCGGCGGCCGCGCGGTAGTCACGCCGCTCGTCGAGCAGACCGGCGAGCGCCTGCTCCAGGTGCGCGCGCTCGGCCCGCGCCTCGTCCTCCAGGCGCTGCAGGGCGACCGGATCGCTGGCCGCTTGCGCCTGCTCCAGGCGCTCGCGCCAATGCATCTGCTGCACGAGGAATTCGGCCGGCATGGCGGTGTCCCTGGGGTCGAGGGCGTCTATGCCCTGGAGTCGGAGCAGATAGCGGGCGCGCTCGAAGGGTGAGCGCAGTGTGACGTAGGCCTCGTTCAGGCGCGCCGACCACTGTTGGGCCAGCCGCTGCGCAGCCTCGCCGGCATGAGCGAATCGGTCGGGGTGGATCTCCGTCTGGATATCCCGCCAGGCACGGTCGATCTGTTCCCGGCTCAAGCGAAACGCCGGTTGGAGACCGAGCAGTTCGAAGTGATTGCGATTGAAATCCAGCATCCGGAGGCAGCGTAGGCAGGAAAGGTAGGAGCGACGTCAGTCGCGACCCTGCGGCATCTGGGAAAGCTTCGGGTCGCGGCTTACGCCACTCCAACCCCGAGTCCAGCGGTTTGCACGCGGTCTCGCAGCGCCTTCACCATTTTCTTCACACGTTGAAACTCTCACCACAGCCGCACTGCGACTTGACGTTGGGGTTGTTGAACTTGAAGCCCTCGTTCAGGCCCTCGCGCACGTAGTCGAGCTCGGTGCCGTTGAGATAGGCCAGGCTCTTGGGATCGACGTACACCGCCACCCCGTGACAGTCGAAACGGATATCCTGCGGGTCTTCACTATCGACGTATTCGAGCCTGTACGCCAGCCCCGAGCAGCCCGAGGTGCGCACGCCGACGCGAATACCCAGACCCTTGCCGCGCTTGGCGAGAAAGGTCTGCACATGCCGGGCGGCGCGTTCGGTCAGGCTGATGCGCGCATTGGCCACCCCCGCCGCATCGAGCTGCAGCTCCTTCACCTGCACGTCGGCAGGCACGGCACAGGTGTCGGCACCCATGTCACACCTCCTTGGGCGGATTGCAGGCCGTGTACCCGGCCCCCTCCAACCCGTGCTTGCGTTTGTAATCGGCCACCGCCGCCTTGATGGCATCCTCGGCCAGGATGGAGCAGTGGATCTTGACCGGTGGCAGGGCCAGTTCCTCAGCGATCTGCGTGTTCTTGATGGCGAGCGCCTCGTCCAGGGTCTTGCCCTTGACCCACTCGGTCACCAGCGACGAGGAGGCGATAGCCGAGCCGCAGCCATAGGTCTTGAAGCGGGCGTCCTCGATGATGCCCTGGTCGTTGACCTTGATCTGCAGCTTCATCACATCGCCACAGGCCGGCGCTCCCACCATGCCGGTGCCCACAGCGGGGTCTTCCTTGTCGAAGGAGCCCACGTTGCGCGGGTTTTCGTAATGATCCAAAACCTTTTCACTATACGCCATGAGCCGCTCCTATATGCACACTTTGTATCCAGACACTGTCCTCAACCCTCACTCTTCACCCCTGTCTCCTCACACCTCACACCTACTCCTCGTCAATGGGCCGCCCATTGCACGCTGTTGAGGTCGATGCCGTCTTTGTACATCTCCCACAACGGCGACATGTCGCGCAACCGGCCGATCTTCTCGTGCAGCAGCTTGACCGCGTAGTCGATCTCCTCCTCGGTGGTGAAGCGGCCGATGGAGAAGCGGATCGAGCTGTGCGCCAGTTCGTCGTTGCGCCCGAGGGCCTTGAGCACGTAGGAGGGTTCTAGGCTGGCCGAGGTGCAGGCCGAGCCGGAGGACACCGCCAGGTCCTTGATGGCCATGATGAGGGACTCGCCCTCGACGAAGCTGAAACTGACGTTCAGATTGCCCGCCACGCGCCGTTCCAGATCGCCGTTGACGTGCACCTGCTCGATGTCCATGATGCCCCGCAGCAGCTTGTCGCGCAGCATGCGGATGCGCTCGTTCTCGGTGGCCATCTCCTCGCGCGCGATGCGGAAGGCCTCGCCCATGCCGACGATCTGATGGGTGGCCAGCGTGCCCGAGCGCAGCCCCCGCTCGTGGCCACCGCCGTGCATCTGCGCCTCCAGCCGCACACGCGGCTTGCGCCGCACGTACAGGGCGCCCACACCCTTGGGCCCGTAGGTCTTGTGCGCGGAGAAGCTCATGAGGTCAACCTTCAGTCGGGCGAGGTCGATCTCCACCTTGCCCGTGGCCTGGGCGGCATCGACGTGGAACAACACCCCCCGGCTGCGACAGATCTCGCCCAGGGTGGGGATGTCCTGGATCACCCCGATCTCGTTGTTGACGTACATTACCGAGGCGAGCACCGTATCCGGCCGCAGGGCGGCGGCGAACTCGTCGAGATCGAGCAGCCCGTTTTCTTTCACCCCCAGATAGGTCACCTCGAAACCCTGGCGCTCCAGCTCCCGGCAGGTGTCCAGCACCGCCTTGTGCTCGGTCTTCACCGTGACGATGTGCCGGCCCTTGCCCTTGTAGAAATGGGCCGCGCCCTTGATGGCCAGGTTGTTCGATTCGGTCGCCCCCGAGGTCCAGACGATCTCTTTGGGGTCGCAGTTGACCAATGCCGCCACCTGCGCGCGCGCTTCCTCCACCGCGCGCTCGGCCTCCCAGCCGAACACGTGTGAGCGCGAGGCGGGGTTGCCGAACTTCTCGGTCAGATACGGCAACATCTTCTCCACCACGCGTGGATCGACCGGGGTGGTGGCGGCATAGTCCATGTAGATCGGGGTCTGCACCATGTCCGTCCTCATCCGTTGACTACCGCCTTCAACTGCGCCGTGCCGAGCACCTTGCGCTCCGGGCGGACCTGCTGCGCCGCCTCGGCCTCCTTCTGCCGCTGACGCTCAACCAGGCTGGCCAGATCGACGCTCTCGAGGAACTGATAGATGTGTTCGTTGAGCTGCATCCACAGCTCGTGTGTCATGCACTCGTGATCGTCGTGACAGTTACCCAGGCCGCCGCACTGGGTGGCGTCGATCGGTTCGTCCACCGCCCGGATGATGTCCGCCACCGAGATCTGGGACATGGGGCGGGCCATGGTGTAGCCGCCGCCGGGGCCGCGCACGCTGTCCACCAGGCCATGCCGGCGCAGGCGCCCGAACAACTGCTCCAGATAGGACAGGGAGATCTTCTGCCGCTCGCTGATGCCGGCCAGGGTCACCGGCCCGCGGTGCTGGCGCAGGCCCAGATCGATCATCGCCGTCACCGCGAAGCGTCCTTTCGTCGTCAGCCGCATGGCGCTCTCCTCTCGTACCGATGTCTCGCCATCGTACTAAACCCGATAAATTTAGTCAACTATTATCAGTCCACGATCTTGTTGAGGTAATCGGGGTCGAAATGATCCCGCGCCCGCTGGGCCTCCTCGATGTGTCCGCCAAGGCGCTTGAGCTCGGCCAGGATGGCCTCGATGCGCTGGTCGGTGGTGACCGAGTGTTCGATCAGCCCGTGGATGGCCTTGACGACCGGGTCGTTCATGTCGCTGCTCACCGCATAGGCGGCGAAGCCGAACTTCTTCGCCGCCTCGGAGCGGGCGCGCGCCTCGTCGTCGATGATGCGCGCGGGGATGCCGACCGCGGTGGCCCCCGCCGGCACGTCCTTGACCACCACGGCGTTGGAGCCGATCTTGGCCCCGGCGCCGATGGTGATGGGGCCCAGCACCTTGGCCCCGGCGCCGATGATCACCCCCGGCCCCAGGGTCGGGTGGCGCTTGCCCTTCTGCCATGAGGTGCCGCCCAGGGTGACGCCGTGATAGAGGGTGCAGTCGTCGCCCACCTCGGCCGTCTCGCCGATCACCACCCCCATGCCGTGGTCGATGAACACGCGGCGGCCGAGTTTCGCCCCAGGATGGATCTCCACCCCCGTCACCCAGCGCGCCAGCGCTGCAGAGAAACGGGCGAGCCATTTCAGGCCCATGTTCCACAACCGGTGCGACAGGCGATGCCACAACACCGCGTGCACGCCGGGGTAGGTGGTGAGCACCTCGAAGAAGGTGCGCGCCGCCGGGTCGCGTTCGAACACGACGGCGATATCCTCGCGCAGGCGCTGGAACATGGAATATGAGATGCGTTAATCCCGTTTGTGAACCGCATAGTATGAGATTCCCGAGTAAATAAGTCAAATTTGCGCACCTGGGCAAGGCGGAACATGCCTCTCCCGTAATCTATGCTCGAAACAGGCTGCTGCACACATGGGGTATGGGGTGGGGGAGTGGATCATCGATGGGGCCCACGGCGAGGGCGGTGGTCAGCTCGTCCGCCTGGCCGCGGCCCTGGCCGCCCTGACGCAGCGGGTGACCCGCATCGTCAACATCCGCGCGCGTCGGGCCAAGCCGGGCCTGGCAGCGCAACATCTGGCCGCCCTGCGCGCGGTCGCCGCGCTGTGCGGCGGGACGCTCACGGGGGCAGAGCTGGGGGCGCGCGAGGTGCACTTCCGGCCCGGCCCCATCCGCGCCGGCCGCTACCGCTTCGAGGTCGGCACCGCGGGCAGCGTGACCCTGGTGCTGCAGGCGTTGCTGCCGGTCGCCCTGCAGGCCGAAGGGCCCTGCCGCGTGACCCTCACCGGCGGCACCGACGTCGCGCGGGCGCCGCCGATGGACTATCTACGGGTCGTCCTGCTGCCCTGGCTGGCGCAGATGGGGGCCGAGGTCCACATCGTCGCGCTGCACCGCGGCTACTACCCGCGCGGCGGGGGCGAGCTGACGCTGGACATCGTCCCCTGCCGCACGCTCAGACCGCTGCTGGTCGAATCGGCGGGGGCCTTACGGCGCATCACGGGCCACGCCCACGTCGCCCATCTGCCGCGCCATATCGCCGAACGCATGGCTGCGGCGGCGAGCAACGCGCTGGTGGACCTGGCCCCGGTGGAGACCACCGTCGCGGTCCTGGACGATGCGGCGGCCACCGGCATGGGTGGGGCGCTCACTCTGGTGGCGGAGACGAACCACGCCCGGCTCGGGGCGGCCGTGGTGGCCCAGCGTGGGGTGCCGGCCGAACGCCTGGGCGCTGAGGCGGCACAGGCCCTGCGGCAGGATCTGGCCAGCGGCGCCGCGCTCGATGTGCATGCCGCCGACCAGCTCCTGATCTATGCCGCCCTGGCCGCCGGGGACAGCCTGTTCAGCGTGCGTGCGCTTAGCTCGCACGCCGAGACCGCGATGTGGCTCATCGCACAGTGCCTGCCGGTGCGCTTCGCGGTCGAGGCGCAGGCGGGCCGGCAGCTCGTGCGGGTGCATCATGTCCGCTGAGGCCAGGGTGCACGTGGGCTGCTGCGGTTTCGCCATGGCGCGCGCGGCCTACTACGCCCGTTTCCGCTTGGTCGAAGTCCAGCAGACCTTCTATCAGCCGCCGCGGCCGCAGACGCTCGAGCGCTGGCGGGCCGAGGCGCCGACAGATTTCGTCTTCACCCTCAAGGCCTGGCAGCTGATCACCCACGAACCCGCCAGCCCCACCTACCGGCGGCTGAGAAACCCCATCCCCGCGCGGCTGCGCGACCGTTACGGGGCCTTCCGGCCCAGCGAGGAGGTGTATGCCGCCTGGCGCACAAGTCTCGCCTGCGCCCGTGCACTCGCCGCCCCCATCCTGGTGTTCCAGTCACCCGCCTCGTTCACGCCCGGGCAGGCACACATCGCCAACCTGCGCGCCTTTTTCAGCCGTGCGCGCATCGAGGCGGGCGAGCTCGTCCTGGCCTGGGAGCCGCGCGGCTGGCCGGTGGAGCTGGCCCAGTCGCTGTGCGACGCCCTGGGACTGGTACGGGTGCTGGATCCCTTCCGCGACCCGCCGCCTGCGCAGGGCTTGCGCTACTTCCGCCTGCACGGCGGGGCCGATTACGGCCACACCTACACCGATGCGGAGCTTGAGCGACTGCGCGGCTGGTGCGCGGGCGAGACCTGGTGTCTGTTCAACAACCGGACCATGGTGGCGGATGCCGAGCGTTTTACCCGCCTGCTCCAGGGCCAAGGTAATTAGGCGCGCTGGCGGCTCGAGCCGCCAGTGAGCCCAGCGGCGATCAGATGGGCCGTGCGCAACGGCTCGGGCAGCTTGCCGTGGATCTGCCAGGCGGCCACCGCCGTCTCCGTCTGCGCCGCATCCAGGCCCACGGACTGCACCCAGATGCCGGCCACCGGTTGCATGGGCCCGGCCGCCTCGATCAGCCGCCATTTGCGCGCCCCGCCTGGCACGTGTTCGAGCAGCGCCCGCCGGATGGCGGCGTGGTCGGGCTGGTGCCGGACCGCCACGACCACCGGCAGCCCCGTGGCCCGGTGCAGGCGGTGCAGGTCCACCACGTTGAAACCGGCCAGGGCGATGCCCTGTAGCCAGATGAGCTTGAGTTGCGGCAGGAAACGCGAGCCGGCCAGCAGCCTGATCAGCCGCTCGGTGGCATTGGCGCCATCGCGCCGCACGCGGGTGACGAGCACCCCATCGAGGCGCGCACCGGCATGCACCGCCCCGACTACGGGCACGTCCCCGCGGTGGCGGCGATCGAAGGGGGCGTCGTCGAACCCCACGGCGTGCAGCACCCAGGGGTGCGCCGCCGATGCATGAACTTCACGCGATGCGGGCATGACGGGGCCGATGAAGTGTAACGAGCGTTTCACCATCCGCGTCGATGACTGCGCTACGATCATCCATGGTGCCATGGGCGCCGATGGATCATTGCCGTGTCGATCAGGAGGATAGCCATGGATTTCAGCCCGTTCACCACAGCATTGCAAAACACACTCGGCTCGCAACTGCCCAGCATCCTCGCAGCGTTGGCCATCCTTGTGGTCGGCTACATCATTGCCCTGCTGGCCAGGGCGGGGATACGCCGGCTGCTATCCCTGATCAGGCTCGACCAACGCGTGGGGGAGGCGGCTGGCCGGCCGGTGGAGATCGAAGCTGCAGTGGCCGCCATCGTGTTCTGGCTCGTGTTGCTCGCCACGCTCGTGGGCGTATTGGGCTCGCTGCGCCTGGACCAGCTGTCCGAGCCGTTCGCCGCCATGCTGCGGCAAGTGATGCTGTATCTGCCCCACCTGTTGGCCGGTTTGCTGCTCACCCTGCTGGCCTGGGTGTTGGCCGCATTGGTGCGTGCCGTCGCCAACCGCGCCCTCAAGGCGACCCAGTGGGACGAGAAGCTGACCGCCCAGGCTGGCACAGCCCCACTCGCGGACAACGTCGGCAACGTCTTGTTCTGGCTGGTGATCCTGCTGTTTCTGCCGGCCATCCTCGGCGCGCTCAAGCTCGAAGGCCTGCTCGATCCGATCCGCGCCATGGTGGGCGAGGTGCTCGACGTGCTGCCCAACGTGTTCGCCGCCGCCGTGATCGTGTTCGCCGGCTGGCTGGTGGCGCGCGTGGTGCGCAGTCTGCTGACCAACCTGCTCGCGGCCACCGGGCTGGATCGCCTGGGCGAGGCGGCCGGTTTCAAGGAGGAGGTCAAATTGTCGCGCCTCATCGGAGTGCTGGCCTATGTGTTGATCCTGCTGCCCGTGCTTATCGCCGCGCTGCAGACGCTCGACATCACCGCCATCTCCCAGCCGGCCTCGGAGATGCTCAGCCTCATCCTCAACGCCGTGCCCAACATCCTGGCAGCAGCCCTGATCCTGCTGATCACCTGGTTCGTCGCCCGTTTCGCGGCAGGGCTGGTGCGTCAGTTGTTGGGCAATATGGGCTTCAATGCCCTGCCGGCCAGACTGGGTGTCGGCCAACTCCTGCCCGAAGGCGTCCAGGCCGCGGACCTGGTGGCCTGGCTCATCGTGTTCTTCGCCATGCTGTTCGCGGCCGTCGAGGCGGCGCATCGGCTGGACTTCACCCAGGTCGAGGGGCTGGTCGCGATGTTCATCCAGTTCGCGGGCAATGTCCTGCTGGGTGTGGTGATCCTGCTGGTGGGGTTCTGGCTGGCCAACCTCGCCCACCAGGCCATCGTCCGTGCCAGTCAGGGCAAGGCCGAGGGCCTGGCCAGCATCGCCCGCTTTGCCATCCTGGGTTTGGTGCTGGCCATGGGGCTGTCGGCTATGGGCATCGCCGAAGACATCGTCAACATGGCCTTCGCCTTCGTCTTCGGGGCAGTCGCGGTGGCCATCGCCCTGTCCTTTGGCCTGGGCGGGCGCGAGGCGGCAGGTCGGCAGATGGAGCACTGGCTGTCCAAGCTGCGCAAGGAAGAGCGTTGAGCCCGCCCGCGGCGTCGGTTCACACCAAACTCCAGCCGATTGCGGCCCCTAATGCGACCGCGGTGAAACCGGGCAGCACGCGCAGCAGCAGGCGCGGCCCGCCGATGGCGAGGGTGAGCCCGGCCTTGAAGGCGACGTTGGCCATCAGGGCGAGCAGGATGGCGGTGAGACCCTGGTGACCGGTGAGGCTGCCCAGGTTGTACAGCCGCAGGCTGGACAGGGTGATGGCATCCACATCGGTCAAGCCTGAGACCAGCGCGACGGCATACACCCCGCGGCTGCCCGCCCAGTCGGCCAGCCACGCCGCGGCAAACAGCACCGCCGCATAGAGCGCGCCGAAGCCCAGCGCGGCGCGGATCTCGGTCGGGTTGCCGAGGGCGAGCGCGGGCAGCTCGCCGCGCTCCAGCCGCCGCCAGCCGAGGTAGAGCAGGGGCACGCCGGCCAGCGCGGCCAGGCCCAGCATGCGCGCCGCCTGCGGCAGCAGGGCGGGGGCGAGTACGGCCACGAGCAGGGTCAGCCGCACGAGTACCACCCAGTTGGCGGTCAGGATCACCAGGGCGGCCACCGCGGTCAGTTCCGGCTGCCGACCGTGGCGGGCGAAGGTGAGCGTGGTGGCGGTGCTGGAGGCCACACCGCCGAACAGCCCCGTGAGCAGCGCCCCGTGCCGCTCGCCGGCGAGCCGCAGGGCGGCATAGCCGGCGAGCGACAGGCCCGACACCAGCACCACCATCCACCAGATCTGGTAGGGGTTCAGGGCGGCATAGGGACCAAAGCCGCGGTCGGGCAGGACCGGCAGGATCACCAGCGACAGCACGGCGAACTGCAGCATGGACACCAGATCCTGGCGGGTGAGCCGCTGCAGCGCCCCCCGCAGTTCGGCCTTGAAGTACAGCAGCACCGCCGTGGTCACCGCCAGGGCCACGGCGAGCTGCACATGGCCGTACCAGACGATGGCCCCCAGCCCATAGCACACCACGATGGCGGCGATGGTGGTGGTGCCGGGGTCGGCCTCCAGCGGCTGTTTGAAATAGGTGGCCACCATCATGCCGCCGAGGATGATCAGCCCTGCCCCCAGCACCCAGGGTGCGCCGGTTTCCTGCGCGAGCATGGCCCCCAGGGTGCCGGCGAGCGCCACCAGCGCGAAAGTGCGCAGCCCCGCCCGCGCCGCCGGCGAGCGCTCGCGTTCCAGGCCGATTAACAGCCCCAACGCCAGGCTGGTGAGGAAGGCGGCCAGGGGTTTGAGCTCGGGCGTGAACCAGGCGTTCATGCCAGGCCGCACCAGTCTTCCACCGTCAGTTGGGGGGCAAGCCGTCCGTTCCAGGCGTTCACCTCCAGCCGGTAGGTGGCCTGGATGCGTTCGGGCAGGGCCTCGTCGTGGTTGAACAGCATGGCCTCGGCGGCCATGCGCCCGTCCGACAGCTTGAGCTTGAGGTGCCTGTCCCCCACCAGCCGCTGCGCATCCACCCTGAACTCGCCATGGAACAGCGGCGGGGGAAAGCCCTGGCCCCACACCGCGGCCGTGAGCGCCAGGGCCTGGTCCAGCCGATATTCCTCCGGCGCGAGCGGGCCATCGCTCTCGATCACGCGCCTGAGGTCGGCCGGTGTGAGCAGTTCGCGCGCCACCGACTCGAAGGCGGCGGCGAAGCGCGGCAGGTCCTCGCGCCTCAAGGTGAGCCCAGCTGCGGCCGCATGGCCGCCGAACTTGTGCAGCAGCCCAGGATAGCGCTTGTCCACCTGGTCGAGGGCGTCGCGCAGGTGCAAGGCGGCGATGGAACGGCCGGAACCTTTGACGAACCCCTCGCCCCCGTCGGCGAAGACGATGGTGGGCCGGTGATGGCGATCCTTGAGCCGGGAGGCGAGCAGGCCCACCACCCCCTGATGCCAAGCCGGGTCATAGAGGGTGAGGCTGAAGCCCTCGCTCACCTCGACCGTCGCTAGCATTTCCTCGGCCTGGGCCTGCATGTCGGCTTCGATGTCTCGGCGCTCGCGGTTGAGCCGGTCCAGCTCGCGCGCCAGCGGCAGCGCGGTGGCCAGATCGGGCGCGAGCAGGCAGGCGATGCCCAGGCTCATGTCGGCCAGCCGTCCGGCGGCGTTGAGCCGCGGCCCCAGCACGAAGCCCAGGTCGTAGGCGCTGGCGCGCGTCATGTCTCGGCCGGCGGCCTGGAACAAGGCGGCGATGCCCGCTCGGGCGAGGCCGGCACGCATGCGCTTGAGGCCCTGTTCGACCAGCAGCCGGTTGTTGGCATCCAGCGGCACCACGTCGGCCACCGTGCCCAAGGCCACCAGATCGAGCAAGGCGGCGAGATTGGGCTCTCTGCGATGAGGGGTGAACCAGCCCTGCCGGCGCAGCTCTGCGCGCAGCGCGATCAACACGTAGAACATCACCCCCACCCCGGCCAGGGCCTTGCTGGGAAAAGGGCAGCCCGGCTGGTTGGGGTTGACGATCAGGGCCTCGGGCAGCGGCTGGCCATGGGCCGGCAGGTGGTGGTCGGTGACCAGCACCTCCAGCCCCAGGGCGCGCGCGCGTTCGATCCCGGCATGGGCGGCGATGCCGTTGTCCACCGTGATGAGGAGGTCGGGGCGGCGCTCGGCGGCCAGTTGCACGATCTCGGGCGTGAGCCCGTAGCCATACTCGAAGCGGTTGGGCACCAGGTAGTCCACGGCCGCGCCCATGGCCCTGAGGCCGGCCACGGCTACAGCGCAGGCGGTGGCGCCGTCGGCATCGTAATCGGCCACCACCGTGAGCCGCTCGCCGCGCCGTATGGCGTCCGCTAGCCGGGCCGCCGCCGCGGCGTTGTTCTTCAGCAGCTCGTGCGGCAGCAGTTGGTCGAGCCGCGTCTTTAGCTGCTCCTGCCGCTCGACCCCGCGGCTGGCGTACAGCCGAGCAAGCAGCGCGGGTAGGCCCGCCCGGCGCAACCGCTCGAAGGCCTGGGGCGGGCAGGGACGGGTGACGAGGTTGAGCATGGCAGGGGGCAGCGTATGCAGCCTGCATTCTGCCCCATGGCCGGCCCTGCGCCAAACCCCACACCCGCCCAGCGACACGCGGCCGTGCACAGGGTCTAAGCTGTATTACAGACCGAGGAGACGGACTATGACGAACGAACCCGGACCCGGCGACGCCCTCATCATCGTCGATGTGCAGAACGACTTCCTGCCCGGCGGTGCGCTGGCCGTGCCGCAGGGCGATGCGGTCATCGCCCCGCTCAACCGCTGGATCGGGCGTTTCGCGGCGGCAGGCCTGCCCATCGTCGCCACGCGCGACTGGCACCCGGCCGATCATTGCTCGTTCAGGACACGCGGCGGGCCCTGGCCGCCGCACTGCATCGCCGGTACGCCGGGCGCGGCCTTCGCCCCCCAGCTCGCGCTGCCCGACTCGGCCCTCGTCGTCTCCAAGGCCACTGCGCGCGAGGCCGAGGCCTATTCCGGCTTTGCCGGCACCGATCTGGCCGCGCGGCTGCGCGCCCTGGGGGTGAAGCGGTTGTACATCGGCGGGCTGGCCACCGACTATTGCGTCAAGAACACGGTGCTGGATGCCCTCAAGGAGGGTTTCGCCGTGGTCCTGCTGCGCGAGGCGACGCGCGCCGTGGAGGTCCAACCGGGCGATGGGGCGCGTGCCATCGCCGCGATGCAGGCTGCCGGCGCCCAGGTCGTGGACGGCTGAGCCATGCGCGACATCGGCACGAGCGCACTGCTGACCGACTTCTACCAGCTCACCATGCTGGCCGCCTACCACGAGCGCGGCATGACGCAGGAGGCGGTGTTCGAGTTCTTCGTGCGCCGGCTGCCGGACAACCGCAACTTCCTCATCGCCGCCGGGCTGGAGCAGGCGCTCGACTTCCTCGAACGCTTCGCCTTCGACGCCGAGGAGCTCGACTGGCTCGCCGGCCTGGGGCGTTTCCGGCCCGATTTCCTCGACTGGTTGGCCGCTCTGCGCTTCACCGGCACGGTCGAGGCCCTGCCCGAGGGCACGCCGGTGTTCGCCGACGAGCCCTTGCTGCGGGTGGTCGCCCCGCTGCCACAGGCCCAAGTGGTGGAGACGAGGCTGATCAACCTGTTGCACTATCAGACCCTGGTCGCTTCCAAGGCGGCGCGGGTGCGTCTGGCGGCCGGCGACCGCCTGCTGGTGGACTTCGGCCTGCGGCGCGCGCACGGGGCCGAGGCCGGCATGCTCTCGGCGCGTGCGAGCTACCTGGCCGGTTTCGACGGCACTGCCAACACCCTCGCCGGCCTGCGCTATGGCATCCCGGTCTATGGCACCATGGCCCATTCCTTCATCCAGGCCCACGAGTCGGAACTGGCCGCCTTCGAGCACTTCGCCCGCGTGCACCCGCAGGCCACCACCTGGCTGATCGACACCTACGACACCGAGGTGGCGGCACAGGCCCTCGTACCCCTGGCCCGACGCCTGGCGCAGGAGGGCATCGCTGTGCGTGCCGTGCGCATCGACAGCGGCGATCTGGCCGCGCATGCCTGCCGTGTGCGTGCCATCCTCGATGCCGGCGGCCTCACCGGGATCATGATCTTCGCCAGCGGCAACCTGGACGAATACGCCGTGGCGCGCCTGCTGTCCGAGCGAGCGCCCATCGACGGCTTCGGCGTGGGCACGCGCATGAACGTCTCGGCCGACCAGCCCCATCTCGACTGCGCCTACAAACTGATGGAATACGCCGGGCGGCCGCGCCGCAAGCGCTCCGAAGGCAAGGCCACCTGGCCGGGCCGCAAACAGGTCTATCGTCGCTACGACGTGAACGGGCGCATGCGCGGCGACGTGCTCACCGTGCAAGACGACACACAAGAGGGCGAAGCGCTGCTACAGCCTGTCATGCGCGACGGCCGGCGCCTTGCGCCCGCACCGCCGCTGGCCGAGCTGCGCCAGCGCACGCTGGCGGCCCTCGAGGCCCTGCCGGCGCACTTGCGCACACTCGACCCGGCGCCGCCCTATGCCGTCGAGATCGCCCCCGCCCTGCGGCGGCTCGCCGCCGAGGTCGATGCCGGCAGGGGCGGCTGAGATCGCCCGGGCAGTCACATACGGCTGGTCCTTTCCTCCCCCTCTGCTATCATCCCAACATGTCGCACACCTTCTCGCTCTCGCGTGTGGCCCGGCTGGTGGGCGTGCCCCGCAGCACGCTGCAGCGCATGGTCAAGGAGGGGCGGCTCACCGCCCAGAACGGCGAGGTAGAGATGGAGGAGCTGCTGCGTGTCTTCCCCGACGTCAAGTGGGAGGACGACGGCGAGTACGCGCGGGTGGAGGAGATCAAGAAGAAGGCCTTCGCCAAGCGCATCTTCGAACGGGCCCTGCCGGACAAGGAGGTGCTGGCCGACCGCCTGTTCGACCTCACGCACGAATACGCCACCGCCAAGGGCCTGCTCGCCCACTACGAACAGCTGTTCGAGTGGGTCATGCACAAGCTCGACGACGTGGCCGAGGCGGGCGGTGCACCGGCCGCTCAGGCGGTGGCCGATTGCAAGCTGTGGTTGCGACAACAGTTGGCTGCCGCGCCGAGGGAAGCCGAGCGTGCGCGCGGTCTGCTCGCGGAGGAACGCGCCATGCGCATCGTCTCGGTCCAAGTTAAGGTCTTGCCCTCGGGGCACGAATTCTTCGTGGAGGGCAGCGACACCATCCTGGAGGCCGCCCTGCGCGCCGGCATACCGCTCAACTACGGCTGCAGCAACGGCAATTGCGGTGAATGCCGCGCGCGGCTGGTCGCCGGCGAGGTCAAGAAGGTCCATCCGCACGACTACGTGCTCAAGGAGGCGGACAAGGCCCAGGGCGCCTTCCTCATGTGTTCCTACACGGCGGTGAGCGACATCGTCATCGAGGCCGCCGTGGCCGGCGCGCAAGACATCCCGCACCAGGTCATCGCCACCCGGGTGAAGGCGGTGGAGCTGCTCGACGAGCGGCTGGCGGCGCTGCACCTCACCACTCCGCGCAGCCAGCGCCTGCGCTTCCTGGCCGGCCAGCGGGTGAGGCTCAAGGCCGATGGCGTCGAGGGCGAGTACTACCTCGCCAGCTGTCCCTGCGAAGACCGCCACCTCGAGCTACATGTGCGGCGTGACAACCGCCCCTTCGCGCGCCGGGTGTTCGACGGGTTGCGCAAGGAGGACCCGGTCACCGTCGAGGGGCCCGAAGGCAGCCTGGTCATCAACCTGGACTCACGCCGGCCGGTGATCTTCGTCGCCTGGGACGACGGCTTCGCCCCCATCAAGAGCCTGGTGCAGCACGCCATGTCACTGGAGCTGGCCGAGCACATGCATCTGTACTGGGTGGCGGCAGACCTCGGCCACTATCAGGACAATCTCTGCCGGTCTTGGGCCGACGCCCTCGACAACTTCACCTACGTGCCGCTATGGGTCGATGGCGGTGCACCGGAAGTGGCCGCGCGCATCCTCGACGACCACCCCGACCTCAGCCACACTGACCTCTACGCCGCAGGCCCGGCGCAGTTCCTGCAGCACCTGCGCGACGGCGCCATGGCGCGGGGGCTGTCGCCGCGCGGCTGGCATGCCGAAGTGCTGGCATGAGCGCCCGTGTGGTGGCCGTCACCAACCTCAAAGGCGGTGCCGGCAAGTCTACCCTGGCCATGCTCCTGGCGGGCGCCCTGGCCGAGACCGGTAGCCGCGTCCTGGTGGCGGATGCCGATCCACAAAACACCGCTGTGCGCTGGGCCGCCAACGGCGGCGGTTTCCCGGCGCGGGTGGAGGACCTCTCGGCCGAGGAGGGCAGGCTGCACAAGGCCTTGCGTAAGCGGCTGGATGCTTACGACTACGTCGTCATCGACACCCCGCCGCAGGCGAGCGCCCCGGTGATCGACAGCGCCCTGCGCCTGGCGCGGCTTGCCCTGGTGCCGGTGATCCCCTCGCCGCCGGATCTGTGGGCCAGCCTACGCACCCGCGCGGCCATCGAGCAGGCGCGCGGCAGAAACCCCGGGCTTGCCGCACGCGTGGTCGTCAACCAGTTGCAGTTGAACACCCTGCTGGCGCAGGAGGTGCTGGCGCTGCTGCCGCAGTTCGGCATCCCGCTCATGGCCGCCCAGCTCAAGAGCCGCACCGCCTACCGCCAGGCCGCCGCCCAGGGCACCACCGTGCGCGCCCTGGGGGCGCGAGCGGCCATCGCTAGCCTAGAGATCGAGGCCCTGGCGCGCGAGGTGCGCGATTTGCTCGGCTGACCGGCCTAACCCCGCGCCGCTCGATCACCATCCCTGCAGCCTGAGCGGGCGCAGGCCCGCGCGCTTTGGCGAGGTCTATACTGACATTGCTACCACGTCCGCGACAGTGGCCGTGACCTTCGTCTGAACCGGACCCGCAGAGGCAGGTGTATCATGAGAGCGCTGATCATCACGGCAGAACAGTTCGAGGACAGCGAACTGTTCGTGCCCAAAGAGGCACTGGAGCAGGCCGGGGTGCGCGTCGACGTGGCCACCCCGGAGAAGGGACACCAGTTCCATGGCAAACATGGGCGAACGTTGATCGCCGACCTCATCCTGCGCGAGGTCGATCCCGCGGACTACGATCTGCTCGTCATCCCCGGCGGCAGGGCGCCGGAGACGCTGCGCCGGGACGACGAGGCGCTGAGGATCGCGCGCGCCTTCTTCAAGGCCGACAAACCGGTGGCCGCCATCTGCCACGGGCCGCAGGTACTGGTGAGCGCCCGCCTGCTGGAGGGGCGGCGCGCCACCTGCCATGCGTCCGTCGCCCAGGAGCTGAAGGATGCCGGCGCCCGCTATGAAGACGCCGAAGTGGTGGTCGATGGCCGGCTGGTGACCTCCCGCCAGCCCGGCGACCTGCCCGCCTTCGTGCGCGAGATCATGCGCCAGCTCGGACTCGGCCGCTGAGCCGTGATGCGCTACATCTGCAGATGCGCAGGCTGGTCGAGCGGTGTGTGCCAGTGATCGTCGGCGCTGGGTTCCGGGTGGAACCAAGCCAGCTTCTCGTGCAGCCGCACCACGTCGCCGACGATGATCAGCGTGGGCGGTTTGAGACCGGCCTGAGCGGCAAGCGCCGGCAGGCTCTCCAACGTGCCCACCACCACCTTCTGGTTGAGCGTGGTGCCCTGTTGCACGATGGCCGCCGGGGTGGACGCCGACAGCCCATGCGCGATCATCTCGCGGCATAGGGTGGGCAGCCCCTTGAGCCCCATGTAGATGACGATGGTCTGGCGCGGGCGGCAGATCATGTCCCAGTCCAGGTCCATCGTGTTGTCCTTCAGATGCCCGGTGACGAACACCAGGGCCTGGGCGTAGTCGCGGTGGGTGAGCGGGATGCCGGCATAGGCCGCCACCCCTGCGGCAGCCGTGACCGCCGGCACGACTTGGAAGGGCACCCCGTGCTCGCGCAGGGTCTCGATCTCCTCACCGCCGCGGCCGAAGATGAAGGGGTCGCCGCCCTTCAGGCGCAGCACCCGCTTGCCCTCCTTGGCCAGGCGCACGAGCAGTTGGTTGATGTCCTCCTGCGGCAGCGCGTGGTTGTCGCGCTCCTTGCCGACGTAAATGCGGTCGGCGTCGCGCCGGCACATGTCGAGGATGGCCGGCGAGACCAGGCGATCATAGACCACCACGTCGGCCTGCTGCATCAGCCGCAGCGCCCGAAAGGTGAGCAGGTCAGGATTGCCCGGGCCTGCCCCGACCAGATAGACCTCGCCGCGCTCGGGGGCGTCGGCCCCCTCTTCTAGCATGCGGTTCAAGGCCGCCTCTGCCTCCTGCTCGCGGCCGGCGAAGACCATCTCGGCGATGGGGGAGAGCAGGGCGTTCTCCCAGAAACGGCGGCGCGCCTCAGAGCTGGCGAAACGGCTGCGCACCCGCTGCTTGAACCGGCCGGCCAGGGCCGCCAGCCGGCCGTAGGCGGCCGGGATCAGGGTCTCCAGCCGTGCGCGCAGCAAACGCGACAGCACCGGCGCCTCGCCACCGCTGGACACCGCCACCATCACCGGCGAGCGGTCGATGATGGAGGGCATGATGAAGGAGCACAGCCGCGGCCGGTCCACCACGTTGACTGGCAGGTGACGCGCGCGCGCCGCCTCCGACACCGCCTGATCCAGCGCTGCGTCCTCGCTGGCGGCGAAGACCACCTCCACCCCCTCCAGGTGCTCCGGGCGGAAGGCCTCCTGCCGGTGGATCAGCCGGTCGGTACCGGACAGCTCATGGAAGGCGGCGGCGAGCGGAGCGGGACTGACGACCGTGACCCAGGCCCCGGCTGCGAGCAGCAGTGCCGCCTTGCGCGCCGCCGTGTCGCCACCGCCTACCACCAGCGCGTTGCGGCCGCGCAGGTCGAGAAAGATCGGGAGGTAGTCCATCTACGGGTTATGGGAGGAAGGAAACAGGAAGGGGGAAGCGGGAGATGGGTAGCCAGCACATGAGATCATTCGTCTCGCAGCAACCTGCATGCCATCCGACGCCTGATCCCTGAACCCTGATCCCTGAATCAGCCACAGCTCCCCGAGCCACAACCGCCACCGGAGCCGCAACCGCTGCCGCAGCCGGTGTCGGACGGCGCCTCGCTACCCGGTTTGAAGAACACGAAGCTCATCTGACCGGGGGCGACCTCGGTGAAGTCCAGGGTGACATCCTCCAGGTAGGGGGCGCTGTGTTTGGAGATGAGCAGGGTGATGCCCCAGGACTCGTGGATGGTGTCGTTTTCCCGCTCCTGGTCGAAGCCCATGCCGAATTCCAGCATGCCGGCAGCGTTCACCTTGGCGGCGAGCCGCAGGGCCATACCCTCGGCGTCACTGTTGGCGGCGGCGGCGCGGATCTGATCGGCGGCGGCCTTGGTCAAGCTGATCATGGTGTTCCCTTCGTGGTCGGTGGTGGTGTGTCTCATGCGGCCCGGCGCAGCGGCCGGCGCAGGCTTGCGTGGGCCTGCATGCGCTGGATGAACGGCGCGATCCAGCCGCGTGTGCCGGAGCCACGCCGGTGGCAATAGGCGGCGAGCAGGTTCTTGTACAGGAAACCGTCGTGCCGCCCGTCGATGCCTGTGCCGCGCTCGACGCGGTAGGCGTAACTGCCTGCCCCCGCAGGCAAGGGGCTGAGG
Source organism: Thiobacillaceae bacterium (assembly GCA_025054655.1). GTDB lineage: Bacteria > Pseudomonadota > Gammaproteobacteria > Burkholderiales > Thiobacillaceae > JANWZL01. The sequence continues at coordinate 28,028 of JANWZL010000129.1, forward strand.
CTGGAATGATGGAATTCGTGCGCCGGGAGGAGGCTATCGTCGGCCGGGGCCAAAGGCGTGGCCCCGGTCGGCCGCAGCAGGGCATAGCCACGTCCGACGGGGCGGGGCTGCATGCTGCAGTCGGCCGGGATCACGCCCACCATCTCGCCGCGCCGCTCGCCCCAGCTGAGGCTGCGCGTGAGATACATGAGGCCGCCGCATTCGGCATAGGTCGGCAGCCCCGCCTCGATGGCGCGGCGGATGTCAGCGCGCAAGCTGCGGTTGGCAGCCAGCGCCTCGATGAATACCTCGGGGAAACCGCCGCCCAACAGCAGCCCGTCCGCGTCGGGCAGATGCGGGTCGCGCAGGGTGTCGAAGGGCACCAGTTCCACCCCGGCCGCGCGCAGGCTGTCGAGGTCTTCGGCGTAGTAGAAACCGAAGGCACGGTCCTGGGCGATGGCCAGTCGCAGCCCGCTGCCATCTACACAGGCGGGCAGGTCTGCCACGGCCGGGGCGGGCACAGCGGCCAGGGCGCGCAGGGCGTCGAGCTCGACCCCGCCCGCCACCACGTCGGCGATGGCCTCGATGCGTGCCTCGGCCTCGGCGCTCTCGTTGCCCGGGATGAGGCCCAGGTGCCGCTCCTCGATGGCCAAGTGCGGGCTGCGCGGCACGGCACCGACCACCCTGAGGTCGGTGTAGCGTTCGATCGCCGCGCGCAGCTTGTCCTCGTGGCGCGGACCTGCCACCTTGTTGAGGATCACGCCGCACAGACGCACCTGCGGGTCGAAACCCTGGTAGCCCTGCAACAGGGGGGCCACCCCGCGGGTCATGCCCTGGGTGTCGAGCACCAGCACCACCGGTGCTGCCAGCAGCTTGGCCAGTGCGGCGTTGCTGTCGCTGCCCTCCAGGTCCATGCCGTCGTACAGCCCCTTGTTGCCCTCGATCAGGCTGATCCCGGCGCTGGCCGCATGGCGGGCATACAGCGCGAGGATCTCGGCGCGTGTCATCAAGTGAAAATCCAGGTTGTAGCAGGGGCGCCCGCTGGCCAGGGCATGCCAGATCGGGTCGATGTAATCCGGCCCCTTCTTGAAGGTCTGCACCGCAAGGCCCTGTCTGCGCAGGGCGCGCGCAAGCCCCAGGGTCAGGGTGGTCTTGCCCGATGACTTGTGCGCGGCCGATAGATAGAGACTGCTCATGCGTTGCGGGGTGCAGGGATGGGGTCGATGGCCGGATGATAACAAAAAGCCGACAAAATTTGTCGGCTTTTTATGGTTTGGGCCGAGAGTTGGATCAGCCTGCCTTTAGCTCCGGCTCGAGCGCTTTCAGATCGTCCTGTGGCAGGAAGCCCAGCACCCGCACCGCCACGGTGGTGATCAGGAAGGCGATGGCGATGCCGCCCAGGCCCAGCAGCAACTCCCAGATGGTGGGCGTGTAGGGATGGATCTGCCCGTCGTAGAAGCTGCTCGATTCCGCCCAGCCGGGGAACAGGTCGAGCGGGAAGGCCTGGCCGCCGATGATGGTGACGTACATCTGGCAGTGTCCGCCCAGGATGACCAGCAACGCGGCGACGAAGACCGTGGCCGGATGTCGTGCCAGAGGGCTGAACAGCAGGATCAAGGGCAGCACGCCGCCCAACAGGACCTGGCCAGCCCAGAACATCCAGGTGTACACACCACCCTCCAGCAGGATGAAGCGCTCGAACTCCCACTGTTTGGCGTAGTAGAGGTTGGTCAGATGCAACACGGCCGTGAAATATAGCGAGGCGGCGATGAAGATCGCCAGCAGATTCTTCATCTTGGCCAGGATGCGGGCATCGACTTGGATGTCATTCCATTTGTACATGATCGACTGCACGACCATGAATACCGCCATGCCATAGGTGAAGGAGTAAAGGATGAACATGGGGGCGTAGAGCGCTGAGTTGAAACCGGCGCGCGCGACGATAAAGCCGAAGATGGAGCCGGTGGCGGTGGTGAGGGCCAGACGCCACAGGAAAGCGAGGATGCCTAGCGGTTTGGACCACGGTGAGAGCTTGCGATCCATCAGCGTCAACAGATACAGCCCGACGATGGCGAAGAAGCCGTTGTAGAAGATCATGTTGAGCGCAAAGATGGACTTGAAGTTGTAGTGCGTCAGGGCCACCGTCAACCGCTCCGGGCGCCCCAAGTCCAGCACCAGCACCGCCAGGCCGCCGACCATCATGGCCAGGGCGAGCAGCCCGGACAAGGGCGCACGCGCCTTGTACACCTTCTTGCCGAAGACCGAGCCGATGGAGGCGACGTTGAGCACCCCGGAGGCGGCGACGATCAGAAAGACGGCGAAGACGTGCGGTAGCCCCCAGACGATCTGGTTGTCCATGCCGGTGAGGGCGTGGCCGTGATGTTCCAGGGTGAAGAAGGCGTAGAGGGTGCCCAGCAGCACCAGGCCACCCAAGGCCAGCAGGGTCCAAAACAGGGCGGATTTGTCCTCGCCCACCCCCAGTGCATAACTCGTACCGTTCATGCTCAAATCCCCTGATAACGCACGCCGGTGTTGAGGCCCAGATCGGCGCGCACCTCGGTGGTCTTGTGATGCTTGAGGATCTGGGCGATCTCGCTGTTGGGATCTTTCAGATCCCCGAAGATCATGGCCTTGTGGCCTGCGGCGTTACAGGCCTCGACGCAGGCGGTGGTATTCTCACCACGGTCCACCTTCTGCACGCAGAAGGTGCATGACTCCACACAGCCCTTGCCGCGCGGCACCTCGGGGTTCTGGTCGGTGAGCGGTTCGTGCACGAAGGAGCGCGCCTTGTAGGGGCAAGCCATCATACAGTAGCGGCAGCCGATACAGGTGTGGCGGTCGACCAGGACGATGCCATCGGCCCGCTTCATCGAGGCACCGGTGGGGCAAACATCGACGCAAGGCGGATGCTCACAGTGCTGGCACAGCATGGGCAGACTGATCTCCACCCCCGTGCTCAGATTGCGGATGTGCAGCTTGCGGATCCATTGCGCGTCCTGCGGGCCGGTGGCGCCCGACAAACCGTTCTCCTCGTTGCAGGCGGTCACACAGGCGTTGCAGCCGTCGGCGCACTTGTTGACGTCGATGACCATACCCCAGCGCACGCGATCCGAGGCGGGCTCCTCGGGGGCGCGCGCCTGGGCCACACCGATCAGCAGCACGCCGGGCGCCAAGGTACTGCCGGCTACGAGCGCGCCTGCCTTGAGCAACTCACGACGTTCTTCGTTCAGGTTGGTGGCTTCCTTCATGATCACTTTCCCCCCGGCAGGTGCAGAGTCAGGGGTGTATGCGCAGCGGGTCTTTTCTTTTGCATGGGACGGGTGGCGTGGCAATCCCAGCAGTCGAGCTTTACCCCGCTGTAGACGTGGCAGGCCATGCAGAAATCCTCCTTGGACTGGGCCACGCTGCCCGTCTTGCTGGAGGCATGACACTCCACACAACCCTTGAGGCTGTGCTGGGTGGTGCGGATGCC
>JANWZL010000048.1 GCA_025054655.1 Thiobacillaceae bacterium
CACCCCCTGCCCGCTGTGCCAGGCCAACACCGAGATCTATCAGGCGCAGATCAACAAGCGCTACGGCACCAAGTTCAACATGCCGGTGCTGTACTACTCGCAGCTGATGGTGCTGGCCTACGGCGGCACGGCCAAGGAGGCCGGGCTGGACGGCAACGTCATCCGCGCGCGCAAGCTGGAGGAGTTCGCCGGGCGGTAGGCGCAGCCTGCCGAAACAGCGCTCAGGGGTGCCCCCTTTCGCGTGTGCGCTCGCATGCGCGCTGGAGGACGCGGTCAGGTCGCGGCTTACGCCGCTCCTACGACAACGTCCAGCGAGACCGTAGCAGCGATGTAGGAGCGACCCGCCAACCGCGATAGCGTATGCCCCGTGCCTAGGTCAGCGCCGCTTTTGTAGGAGCGACGTCAGTCGCGACCCGCCAACCGCGACCCCCAAGACCACGATCACCCCTGTTTGCATGCGCTGAAGGTCGCGGCTTACGCCGCTACCCTGACCTATGTCGACCGCGCGGCGAAGGGCCGTCAGCCGCATGCGTGCGCACGAGGTCCCGGTTCATCGTCAGGCAGCGGGTTCGGGGGAGTGCTATCGCGCGGTCTTGGGTACACAGCGGGAGGGGATCAGGGGCGAGGGATGGCCGGCACCGGTCCATCCCTCGTGCTCACCCTCCCAGCCGCTGCCCATGCTCGCGTGTGGCGTGGAAACCCACGCGCGGCCACTTCTCCATGGTGAGTTCCAGGTTGTAGCGGTTGCTGGCGAGATAGACCGGGTTGCCGTCCACGTCGGTGGCCAGGCGGTGGCCATGTTCGCGCTCGAACTGGCGGCGCATGGCCTCGTCCGGGAAGCTGAGCCAGCGGGCGGTGTGGATGTCGGCGGGGGTATAGACCGCCTCGGCCTTGTACTCGGTGCTGAGGCGATGGGCGACGATCTCGAACTGCAGCGCCCCCACCGCCCCCAGCAGCAGGGCACCGCCCGGCTGCTCGAAGACCTGGATCGCCCCTTCCTCGCCCAGCTCCTTGAGCCCCTGTCGGAGCTGTTTCGACTTGAGCGGGTCGCGCGGCCGCACGTTGCGGAAGAGCTCCGGGGCGAAATAGGGGATGCCCTTGAACTGCAGCCGCTCGCCTTCGGTGAGCGTATCGCCGATCTGCAGCTGCCCGTGGTTGTGGATGCCGATGATGTCGCCGGCGACCGCCTCCTGCATATGCGTGCGTTCGTTGGCCATGAAGGTCAGCGCCTGCATGATCTTCATCTCGCGGTTCAGACGCAGGTGCTGCACCTTGAGCCCCGGCGTGTAGCGGCCGGAGCACACGCGCAGGAAGGCGATGCGGTCGCGGTGCCGCAGGTCCATGTTGGCCTGGATCTTGAAGACAAAGCCGGTGAAGGCGCCCTCCGTCGGCTCCACCCGGCGCACGCCGGCATCGCGCGGCTGCGGCGGCGGGGCCCACTCGACCAGGGCTTGCAGCACCTCGCGCACACCGAAGTTGTTGATGGCCGAGCCGAAGAGCACGGGGGTCTGCCGGCCGGCGAGGAAGGCGGTGATGTCGAAGGGGTGGCTCGCCGCCCGGATCAGCTCCACCTCCGCGCGCAGGGGGCCCACCTCCATGGGGAAGCGGCGGTCGAGCTCCGGGTCGTGCAGGCCCGTGATCCGTTCCACCGCACCCTGGGCGTGCGCCTCACCGGGGGTGAACAGCAGGGTGTGGTCGTGCAGCAGGTGATACACCCCGCGGAAGGCCTTGCCGCTGCCGATCGGCCAGGTGACCGGCGCACAGTCGATCCTGAGCACCGCCTCGATCTCCTCGATGATCTCGACGGGCGGACGCACCTCGCGGTCCAGTTTGTTGACGAAGGTGATGATGGGGGTGGCCCTGAGCCGGCAGACCTCCAGCAGTTTCACGGTCTGCGCCTCCACCCCTTTGGCCGCGTCGATCACCATTACCGCGCAGTCCACGGCGGTGAGCACGCGGTAAGTGTCCTCGGAGAAGTCCTGGTGGCCGGGGGTGTCGAGCAGGTTGATGACATGACCGGCGTACTCGAACTGCATCACCGAGCTGGTGACCGAGATACCGCGCTGCTTTTCCACCTCCATCCAGTCCGAGGTGGCGTGGCGCGCGCTCTTGCGCGCCTTGACCGTGCCGGCCAGCTGGATTGCGCCGCCGAACAGCAGCAGCTTCTCGGTGAGCGTGGTCTTGCCCGCGTCGGGGTGGGAGATGATGGCGAAGGTGCGGCGGCGCTGCACGGCGCGCTGCAGGTCGGTCATGGCGGGGCTGGACATCGGGTCGCGCTGCTCAAACCGTGCATGATACGACGAAAAAGGGCCGCCCATCGGGCGGCCCGCTCAGCGCGCTGCGGTCAAGCCAGACCTCAGCGCCGGCGCTTGAGATCGAAGCGGTCCAGGTTCATCACCTTGTGCCAGGCGGCGACGAAGTCGTGCACGAACTTCTCGCGCGCGTCGTCGGCGCCGTAGACCTCGGCCACGGTACGCAGCTCGGCGTTCGAGCCGAAGATGAGGTCGGCGCGCGTGGCGGTCCATTTCAGCGCACCGGTGGCGCGGTCACGGCCCTCGAAGACCTCCTGGTCGGCGTCGATCGGACGCCACTCGGTGGACATGTCGAGCAGGTTGACGAAGAAGTCCGTGCTGAGCACCCCCACCCGCTCGGTGAACACCCCATGCCGGCTGCCGCCGTAGTTGGCGCCCAGCACCCGCATGCCGCCGATGAGCACGGTCATCTCCGGCACGGTCAGGGTCAGCAGCTGCGCCCGGTCCACCAGCAGGGCCTCGGTGGGCACGCTGCAATGCGCCTTCAGATAGTTGCGGAAGCCGTCGGCATAGGGCTCCAGCACGGCGAAGGACTCCACGTCGGTCTGCTCCTGGGTGGCATCGGTGCGGCCGGGCGAGAATGGCACCTCGATCGGGTAACCCGCATCGCGGGCGGCCTTTTCCACCGCTGCGCAACCGGCCAGGACGATCAGGTCGGCAACCGAGATCTTCTTGCCCCCCGGGGCGCTGGCGTTGAACTCACACCGGATGCCCTCCAGCACCTCCAGCACCCGTGCCAGTTGCGCCGGCTGGTTGACCGCCCAGTCCTTCTGCGGAGCGAGCCGGATGCGCGCGCCATTGGCCCCGCCGCGCTTGTCCGAGCCGCGGAAGGTGGCGGCTGAAGACCAGGCGGTATACACCAGCTCGCTCACGGTCAGGCCGCTGTCCAGCACCCTGCGCTTGAGCAGGGCGATGTCGTCCGCCTCGACCAGCGGGTGGTCCACCGGCGGCACCGGGTCCTGCCAGATCAGGTCCTCGGCCGGCACCTCGGGCCCCAGGTAGCGCGACTTCGGCCCCATGTCGCGGTGGGTGAGCTTGAACCAGGCGCGCGCGAAGGCGTCGGCGAACTCGTCCGGGTGGGCGAGGAAGTGACGCGCAATCTTCTCGTACTCGGGATCGAAACGCAGCGCCAGGTCGGTGGTGAGCATGGTGGGTTTGTGTTTTTTGTTCGGGTCGTAGGCGTCCGGAATCACCTCCGGCGCGTCCTTGGCCACCCACTGGTAGGCCCCGGCGGGGCTCTGGGTGAGCTCCCATTCGTATTTGAACAGGTTTTCCAGGTAGTGCATGCTCCACTGGGTGGGGGTCTGGGTCCAGGTCAGTTCCGGCCCGCCGGTGATGGTGTCGGGCCCCTTGCCGGACTTGTAGGTGCTGATCCAGCCCAGACCCATCTGCTCGATGGGCGCGGCCTCCGGCTCGGGCCCCACATGACTTGCCGGGCCGGCGCCGTGGCACTTGCCGAAGGCGTGGCCGCCGGCGATCAGGGCCACCGTCTCGTAGTCGTTCATGGCCATGCGGCGGAAGATCTCGCGGATGTCGCGGGCCGAGGCCACCGGGTCGGGGTTGCGGTTGGGCCCCTCGGGGTTGACGTAGATGAGACCCATCTGCACCGCCGCTAGCGGGTCCTCCAGCTCACGCTCGCCGCTGTAGCGTTTGTCCTCCAGCCACTTGCCCTCGGGCCCCCAGTAGACCGACTCGTCCGGCTCCCAGGCATCCACCCGGCCGCCGCCGAAACCGAAGGTCTTGAAACCCATGGACTCCATGGCCACGTTGCCGGCCAGGATGATCAAATCCGCCCAGGACAGCTTGCGGCCATACTTTTTCTTGATCGGCCACAGCAGCCGCCGCGCCTTGTCCAGGTTGGCGTTGTCAGGCCAGCTGTTGGTGGGGGGGAAGCGCTGCTGACCGGTGCCGGCCCCGCCGCGGCCATCGCCGATGCGATAGGTGCCGGCCGCATGCCAGGCCATGCGGATGAACAGCGGTCCATAATGACCGAAGTCCGCCGGCCACCAGTCCTGCGACTGGGTCATCAGGCGGCGCAGATCTTCCTTCACCGCGTAATAGTCCAGGCTCTCGAATTCACGCGCATAGTCGAATCCCTCACCCATGGGGTCGGACATGGGCGAGTTCTGACGCAGAATGGCGAGGTTGAGGCGGTTGGGCCACCAGTCGGCATTGGTCGGGCCTTGTCTGGCCGCCTGCGTGTGGGGTGTGTGGAATGGGCATTTCGCTTGCTCTTGCATGGCGGTCTCCTGATATGAGTTACGCGACAGTACGGATGCGACCGAAGGTGCGCGCCGCATCGTCCGTTGGGGCTCGGGCACCACACCCATAGGCGTCGGCCTCCACCCGTCGCATTGTCAGCATAGGCGCCAGTTTGCCCTGCGTGAAATTGAATGTTATTTACGTATTAATCGAAAATTTCGATTGATCATTCAAGCTTTCGCCCGGTCTGACCGTAATGGTTGGACCTGCGTTGTCTGTACGAGATGCTTATAGTATTTTCGTAACATGGAGGCGTGATCATCCCGCCTCACACACAGGCAAAGGTGGAGGAACCCGATGACCACCGAGACGCATCAGCCCGGCGTCTCCCCTGCACGGGTGGAAAGGCGCAGGAACCTTCGTCTGCGCAGCCGCTTCGACGAGGCGCGCCGGCTCTTGGAACCGCTGCTGGGGACCGACCCCATGGATCAGGGCGGCACCCGCCTCTATCGAGCGATGAACCGGTTACAGCAAGCCTTCCCAGAACTGAAACCGGTCGAGCTGGAGGCCCTGGTCGCTTCGGTCGTGCGTGCCATCGTCAACCGGGAGCGCTGAGCAGCTCGACCTGTCTGCGCGGCGGTTCAGAGATACTCGCCCACGCCGGGGTTGAGTTCGATGTAGAAGGTGGACAGGGCGTTATCCTCCCGCTCGCGCTTGGCCTGGCTCGACACCAGCATCGCCTCGACCAGTGCGGCATTGATCTGGGCCTGGTCCACCACCCTAGGATAGAGCCTGTGCTGGCGCATGACCTCCTGCGCCTGCGCGCGGGCCTGGCGCTCCAACACGGCGCGCGTCTGCGTGTTCAGGCCCGGCAGGAGCAGCAACCAGGGCGCCAGCCAGGCATGATAGTCCTCGATCAGGCGCCGGTGTCTGGCGTCATGGCCTTGTTCGGCCAGGACAAAGCGCGGAAACGCACCGGCCGGCAGGCCCCGGCCGGCCAGCGCGTCTTTGCTGCTGGCCAGCCCCAGTCCGGAACCATCCGGCTGGCGGTGGAACCATTGCACCGTGGGGGTAGGGCCGGCCAGGGCGTTGACATAGGCGGTCAGATGGTCGGCCGCGGCGCCCGCCGCATCCTCCCCCATGGCGGTGCTACGGAAGCGTTCGCGCGCCGCAAAACCGGCCTGCCAGCGCGCAGTGGCCGGCTCCCGGGCCACGTCCTGGATGTTGCAGGCGCTCGCCAGCAGGGCGAGCGGCTGCTGGTCGCGGTCGAGCAGCCACAGCTCATACTGGTCGGCATAGGCGAAGGGCACCTGTGCGTGTAGCTCCAGCAGGTGCGCATACACCTGTGCCCCCATCGCCTCCATGGCCAGGAAGTCCTCATACAGGTTGATCGGCCCGCGCTTGAGCCCTTTATCGGCCGACCAGCTGCCATAGCGGATGTCGTTCGTCTGCACCGCGCAGTCCTGCGGCAGGTCGCGCCTGAGGGCGTCGTTGCTGACATAGATGTCCCAGTGCACCCCATCCGTGGTCACCGCCTCGGCCGAGGCGTGGCGAATGACGTGCACCGCCCCGCGGAAGGGGTTGAGCAGGCGCTGGGCGTAGCACTCGATGGACATGCTCGGCGGGCGGCTTGCGACCAGGCGAAAATCGACTAGCGTGATAGTAAACCCGACGCCGCCGGCCGCGAAGAGTTCCACTTTCGGCTGTCGGCGGCGGTCTGCCAACCACCGCAGTTCGAGGAGGAAGCCATGACCGAGTATGTCCTGCCCGGACAAGAGGCCATCATCGAGCAAGACCCGCAATTCCCGCATGCCCCCCTGGGCTGGAGCCGTGCAGAAGGCGAGCGCGTGGCCAGGGCGGAAGGCCTACAGATGACCGAGCTGCACTGGCGCGTGGTGCGGGCGCTGCAGGAATACTTCCACCGCCACGAGGACGCACCCAGCATCCAGATCCGCGAGCTACACGACGCCCTAGACGAGGCCTTCCATGCCGAAGGGGGACTGAAGCGCCTGTACGAGCTGTTCCCGGGCGGCCCGGTGGCACAGGGCTGCCGCATCGCCGGGCTCAAGCCGCCGCCGGGAGCGGTCAACCCCAGCTTCGGCAGCGTGGTGTGATGGGCGCGGCGTCCTAGAAGAAGCGGGCCAGCAGGTAGATGCCGATCATCGCGCAGGCGAGCGCCAGCTTGAAGGCCACGCCCAGCGCGAGTCCCAGGGTGGCGCCCAGCCCGGCCTGTCCCGCAGCGGTGAGCGAGCGCTGACGGCTCAGCTCACCCAGCGCCGCGCCCAGGAACGGGCCCAGGATCAAGCCCGGCAGGCCGAAGAAGATGCCGATCACCGCCCCTACGGTGGCGCCGGTGATGGCGCGCGGTGAGGCCCCGAAGCGCTTCGCCCCCAGGGCGGTGGCGAGGAAATCGAGCCCGTAGCTCGCCGCCGCCAGCACACCCAGCACGGTGAGCGTCACCCAGCCCACATAGGTGAAGTCATCCGCCCAGGCGAGGACGAACAGCCCCGCATAAATGAGGGGGATGCCGGGCAGCACGGGCAGGACGAGCCCCGCCAGGCCGATGAGGATCAGCACGACCGCCAGCAATTCGGGCAGCAGCGCGATGATCGCATCCATGCTCTGTACCCTACACCCTGCCCAACTCAGGGAAACGCTGAATACATCTGCTGCGCGGCTTGATGGCTGCGTTGCGCACTGCTCGGCTGCCTCGCCTATTTAGCTGACATGTCTCGCAGCCTGCGCTGCGGGCGCCTTGCTCTCCACCCGCTCGCGACGATTTATTCAGCATTTCCTCAAGCATCGGTTTCAGGATGTACGACGATCTCCCTACTCGAGATCAAAGCCGGGGTGTTCTTGTGCATGCGCGCACAGGCCATGCGGAAGTATTGCTCATCGACCTCCACGCCTATGCTATGGCGGCCACAACGAGCGGCGGCGAGGGTCGTCGTGCCGGTGCCCAGAAAGGGGTCGAGCACGGTATCGCCCACGAAACTGAACATGCGGATCAAACGTTCGGCCAGTTCCAGCGGAAAGGGGGCAGGGTGTGCACGGGTGGAGGCCCCGGTCAGCCCGGTCCAGACCTGCTGAAACCAGACGCGGTGTCTATCCGCGGGGATGACCGAGAGCAGGCGTGCGGCAGCGGAGGGTTTGCGATAACCGCCCGGCTTGCGCTGCATGAGGATGTACTCGATATCGTTCTTGATCACCGCGTTGGGCTCATAGGGTTTGCCGAGGAAACCGCCGCCGTTGCCCTGCGCCTCAAAAACGGCGTTGGCGATCTTGTGCCAGACGATGGGGGCCAGGTTGTTGAAACCGATCGCCCGGCAGCGTTCCTGGATGGAGGCATGCAAGGGCATGACGTTGTGCTCGCCGCGGTTTTTGCGCCGTGACAAACATACATCGCCCACCACGCAGACCAGGCGCCCGCCTGGAACCAGGATACGGTAGCAATGGCGCCAGACGCGATCCAGTTCATCCAGGAAGCGATCGTAGTCCGCGATGGCACCCAATTGCCCCACCGAAGGGTTGTATGTCTTCAGGGTCCAATAGGGGGGCGAGGTCAGGACCAGGTGCACGCTGTTGTCGGGTAGGAAGTCCAACGCGCGTGCGTCGCGTCGCCACAGTGCATGCCGCGTGGGATGCTGGGCAGCACCGCCTCGACCTCGCGCATGAGCGCGGCATCCTTGGCGATGCGCGGCAGCGTGGTCTGATCCAGTGTGAGACCGCGCAGGCGTAGGGGCAGCCAGCGCGTGAGGTCGGTGGCCAGTGTCTGATCTACCACCCGGCGGGGGCATGCGCCCTCATTCGGGTTGGATTCCGCAACAGTCACTCGTTCCATCTGCTGCCTTCCCCGCGGCCGCCCTTCATGTGCGCTCAAGCGCACGTGGGCCTGCGCCGAAAGACTCTTCGCCTTACCTTCGGTTTCAGTCCCAGGCCAGGGTGCCGCCGGTCTGGTACTCGATCACCCGCGTCTCGAAGAAATTCTTTTCTTTCTTCAGGTCGATCATCTCCGCCATCCAGGGGAAGGGGTTGGTCGCTCCGGGGAAGAGTTCGTCCAGGCCGATCTGCACGGCGCGGCGGTTGGCGATGAAGCGCAGGTATTCCTTGAACATGGGGGCGTTCAGGCCCAGCACGCCGCGCGGCATGGTGTCCTCGGCGTAGGCGTATTCCAGCTCCACCGCGCGGTGGAACATGGCGCGGATCTCGTCGCGGAAGGCGGGTGTCCACAGCTGCGGCTCCTCCAGCTTGATCTGGTTGATCATGTCGATGCCGAAGTTGCAGTGCATGGACTCGTCGCGCAGGATGTACTGGTATTGCTCGGCCGCGCCGGTCATCTTGTTCTGCCGGCCCAGGGCCAGGATCTGCACGAAGCCGACGTAGAAGAACAGGCCCTCCATCAGGCAGGCGAAGGCGATGAGGCTCTTCAGGAAGGTCTGGTCGGCCTCCAGGGTGCCGGTGCGGTAGTTGGGGTCGGCCAGCACGTCGATGTAGGGCAGCAGGAACTCGTCCTTGTCTCGGATGGAGGGGATCTCGTGATAGGCGTTGAACACCTCGCCCTCGTCGAGCCCCAGGCTCTCCACGATGTACTGGTAGGCATGGGTGTGGATGGCCTCCTCGAAGGCCTGCCGCAGCAGGTACTGGCGACACTCGGGCGCGGTGATCTGGCGGTAGGTGCCGAGCACGATGTTGTTGGCGGCGAGGCTGTCGGCGGTGACGAAGAAGCCGAGGTTACGCTTGACGATGCGCCGCTCGTCCTCGGTGAGCGCATGGGGATCCTTCCACTGGGCGATGTCGCGGCTCATGTTGATCTCCTGCGGCATCCAGTGGTTGGCACAGGCGGCGATGTATTTGTCCCAGGCCCATTTGTATTTGAAGGGCACCAGCTGGTTGACGTCGGTCTTGCCGTTGATGATGCGCTTGTCCTCCACGCGCACCCGGCGGTACTTGTAGGCCTCGTCGCTCTCGGCGGCGGCCGAGCGGGTCGGCTGGGCGGGCGGAGTCCACGTCGGGGTGCTGACCCCTTGGCCGGCGAAGTTGAGCGCGCCGGTGGCCGGCTGCAGCCGCGGCGCGGCCGGCGGCAGGCCGGTCGGTTGCGGGCGGGCGGGGGGGGTGAGGTCGTCTTCGAAGATCAGCATGACGGTGCTCCTGGCTCAATCGATGGGTGGGGTCGGTCAGGGGATGCATACAGCAACAGCCCCTCGCGCCGGATCGCAGCGCGCAGGGCGGCATCCTGGATGTCCTCCAGCCGGTGGAGGTCGATCTTCAACGGCAGGTCGAGGTCATCGAGCCGGTCGAGAAGGCGTGTGAGGGCGTCGAAGTCCAGCTCGCCCTCGACGGCGAGGTCGAGGTCGGAGCCGGGGCGGTACCGGCCGCGGGCGCGCGAGCCGTACAGCCACACCCGCTCGACCTCGGCACAGGCGGCGAACACGGCGCGCAGCCGTGCGAGCGTGGCGGCGTCCAGGCCGGTGTCCGCCAGGGTCAGGGTCTCAGCCATGGTCTCGCTGCGCCAGGCCGTCCATGCGGGCGGCCAGTTGCGCCAACAACGGTTGATAACGCTGCACGATGCGCCCGGCGATCTCGGCGGCGAGCGGTTCGTTGTAGGTGTGCACCGTGCGGTTGCGGTCCTGCAGCATACCCATCCACACCTCGCCCTGGTCGATCAGTCCGCGCGCATAGGCCTCGCGGATGGCGTCACGCGAGCCCGTCACCAGGCTCGCCCCTTGGTAGTCCAGATAGTCCTTGAGGAGATTCCAAGCCAGCTCGAAGGTGAACTCGAAGGCCTGGATCAGACCTTGCCGTTCGAGGTCGCTGAGCGGCCGGCTGCGGGCGAGGGCGACGGCCTCGTCGAGCCGGGCCAGCGCACGGCGGTAGTTGACCAGGCGCTGACGCCAGCGGGGAAGGGACTGATCCGTCATCGCACTCGCATTTAGCGGCATCTCAAAACGGGATGTCGTCCTCGACGAAATCGGCAAAGCCGGCCGCGGGCGCGGCACCGCTCGCGGGGGCAAGCTCGGCGCTGCGTGTCGCGCGCAGTACAGTGGGCCGCAGGCTGGCGATGAGCCGCTCCAGCACCTGCGGCTGGCGCACGTCGGCGAGCAGTTCGCCGGCGGTGCGCCGGTCGCGTGGGTCGAAGAACTCGACGATGCGCATGGCGACCTGGGTGCGGCCCTCCCATTCGCGCTCCTCGCGCTGCAGCAGCACCCCCACCGGCTTGTGCATGAGGTCCGCGAACACCTCCACCTGCGCGGGCAGCCATTGACCGCTGGCCGGGTCCCACTCGTCGATCACCGCCGGCTTCGACTCGATGGTGGACAGACCCAGGATGACCATGAGGGCAGAGAGCAGGCCGTAGCCGTAATCCAGCCGGCTGCCATCGGCGCGCGCGACCCACAGGGTGAGATAACGGGCGATGCGCCCGTCGTCGGCCTCGAAGGTGAACTCGATGCCGCGTGCGCCGGTGCGGGCGATGCGCTCGCGCGCCAGGGTGAAGCGGCCGGTGTAGGCGCCGGAGGTCTCGATGCGGCCGCCTATCCGGCCCTCGGCCTGGACGGCGAGCTGGTCGTCACGCTGGTAGGTGGTCATCTAGGTCCTCCGGTTGTCGATGCGGTCTGTCTTGGACGGCTTGCGGCTTGCGCGCGTCCATATCCTCGTCGTCTAGGTCTGGCACGGGCTCTGGCAACGGATCCGCCGGCGCCACGAGATCGAGGGCCCAAGGGCCCCACTCCGACTCAGGAAGGAAGAGGTCTGCGGCCGTACGCTGCAGCGGCTGCTCGGGCGTCGGCCCGCAGTGCTGGGGCTGTGAGCGCATGACGCTCACTGGCACGCCTCGCATTCCTCGTAGCCCGCATCGCCCGGCCGCAGGCTGCAGAACTTGCCGGCCGCCTCGGGGGCGTGCAGGGGCTGGCGCAGGGGGGAGGCGGCGAGCCCCCCGCCGGCGGGCTGCGGCACGGTGCTGGGCACGGCGTTCAACTCGCCGCCGCGGCCGGTGGATTTCTCCGCATGTGTGGCGGCGAGTGCGCGCAGGTAGTAGGTGGTCTTCAGCCCCCGCACCCAGGCGAGCTTGTAGGTCTCGTCCAGCTTCTTGCCGCTGGCGCCGTGGAAGTAGAGGTTGAGGCTTTGCGCCTGGTCGATCCATTTCTGCCGGCGGGCGGCGGCCTCGATGAGCCAGGCGGGGTCGATCTCGAAGGCGGTGGCGTAGAGGGTGCGTAGCTCCTGAGGGATGCGGTCGATGCGGGCGAGCGAGCCGTCGAAGTACTTGAGGTCCGCCACCATCACTTCGTCCCACAGGTTGAGCTGCTTGAGGTCACGCACCAGGTATTGGTTGACTACGGTGAACTCGCCCGAGAGGTTGGATTTGACGTAGAGATTCTGGTAGGTAGGCTCGATCGAGGCCGACACGCCGACGATGTTGGCGATGGTGGCGGTGGGGGCGATGGCGAGGCAGTTGGAGTTGCGCATGCCCACGGTCATGATGCGTTGCCGCAGCGCCGCCCAGTCGAGCCGTTCGGTCAGATCCACCTCCACGTAGCCGCCGCGCTCCTCTGCGAGCAGGCGCAGGCTGTCCTGCGGCAGGATGCCGCGGCTCCACAGCGAGCCCTGGAAGGTGGAATAGCGGCCGCGCTCCTCCGCCAGCTCCGTGCTCGCCCAGTAGGCATAGTAGGCCACCGCCTCCATGGAGCGATCGGCAAACTCCACCGCCTCGGGGCTCGCATAGGGGATGCGCAGGACGTGCAGGCAGTCCTGGAAGCCCATGATACCCAGGCCCACCGGCCGGTGGCGCAGGTTGGAATTGCGCGCCTTGCCCACCGCGTAGTAGTTGAGGTCGATCACGTTGTCCAGCATGCGCATGGCGGTGCGGATGGTACGGGCGAGCTTGTCCAGGTCCAGACCGCCGTCCTTCAAGTGGTTGACCAGGTTGATAGAACCCAGGTTGCACACGGCGATCTCCTGGTCGTTCGTGTGCAGGGTGATCTCGGTGCACAGGTTGGAGGAATGCACCACACCCACGTGCTGGTTGGTGTAGCGGATGTTGCAGGCGTCTTTGAAGGTGATCCAGGGGTGGCCGGTCTCGAACAGCATGGACAGCATCTTGCGCCACAGGGCCACGGCAGAGACCTTTTTGTACAGCTTGATCTCACCGCGCGCGGCCTGCTCCTCGTAGCGCAGGTAGGCCTCCTCGAAGGCGCGGCCCACCTTGTCGTGCAGGTCCGGCACGTCCGAGGGCGAAAACAGCGTCCATTCGCCGTTTTCCATCACCCGTTTCATGAACAGGTCCGGCACCCAGTTGGCGGTGTTCATGTCGTGCGTGCGGCGGCGGTCGTCGCCGGTGTTTTTGCGCAGCTCGAGGAATTCCTCGATGTCCAGGTGCCAGGTCTCCAGATAGGCACACACCGCCCCCTTGCGTTTGCCGCCCTGATTGACCGCCACCGCGGTGTCGTTGGCCACCTTGAGGAAAGGCACCACGCCCTGGCTCTTGCCGTTGGTGCCCTTGATGTGTGAGCCCAGCGCCCGCACCCGCGTCCAGTCGTTGCCCAGCCCCCCGGCGAACTTCTGCAGCAGGGCGTTTTCCTTGATGCCCTGGTAGATGCCGTCGAGGTCGTCGGGGATGGTGGTGAGATAGCAGGAGGACAGCTGCGGGTGGCGCGTGCCGGAGTTGAACAGGGTGGGGGTGCTGGCCATGTAGTCGAAGCTGGACAGCACCTCATAGAACTCGATGGCGCGCGCCTCGCGGTCGATCTCGTTCAACGCCAGCCCCATCGCCACGCGCATGAAGAAGGCCTGTGGCAGCTCGATGCGCCGTTCGTTGACGTGCAGGAAATAGCGGTCGTACAGGGTCTGCAGCCCCAGGTACTGGAACTTGAGGTCGCGCTCGGGCTTGAGGGCCGCGGCCAGCCGTTCGAGGTCGAACTGGCCGAGACGCTCGTCGAGCAGTTCCGCCGCGATGCCCTGGCGGATGAACTGCGGGAAGTACTCGGCATAACGCGCGGCCATGTCGGCCTGGGAGACCTCCTCGCCCAGCACCTCGCGGCGGATGGTATGCAGCAGCAGCCGGGCGGTGACCTGGCTGTATTCGGGATCCTTCTCGATCAGGGCGCGCGCGGCGAGGATCAGGGACTTGTGCACCTCCTCCAGGGGCACGCCGTCGTAGAGATCACGCAGGCTCACCTGCAGGATGGCCTGCGGGTCGGTGTGCGGCAGACCCTCACAGGCCGCCTCGACCAGGCGCCTGAGCGCCGGCAGGTCGAGCGGGCGGCGCTCGCCCGCGACGGTGCAGGTCAGGGTCTGCTCCTGCACCTGCTGCTGCTTGAGCCGTGCCCGCTCCTCGGCGCGTTTCTCGCGATAGAGCACATAGGCGCGCGCCACCTCGTGCTCGCCCGAGCGCATCAGCGCCAGCTCGACCTGGTCCTGGATGTCCTCGATGTGGAAGGTGCCGCCCTCGGGCTGCCGGCGCATGAGGGCGGCCACCACGTTCTGCGTGAGCTGCTCCACCAGCTCGCGGATGCGGGCACTGGCCGCGGCCTGGCTGCCGTTGACGGCGATGAAGGCCTTGGTCATGGCCACGGCGATCTTCGCAGGTTCGAAGCCCACCACCGCGCCATTCCTGCGGATGACGCGGTAGTTGGCGTAGGGCGAGGCAGGTGCGGGCGCGGCGACGGACAAGGCGGTGTCGGCCAGCGGCGGGTAATCGGTGGCGAGCTGCATCGGATGGACCTCCTGTGGATGTGCGGACGTGGTGTGCTCTCTTAACTAAATCTAGTGCTGTACACCTTGTTTGCACCTAATTCTAGTGCCCGAGGCCTCGTTGTCAACCACCCTTTCTCGCCCCTGTAAAAGGTAAGCGGATCAGACGGTTGGCGTGGAGAAAGCAGTCATCCACATCCGATTTCCCGTATCATCACAGCCGGCCCCGATCCCTGACCCCTGAACACCATGCGCAACACCGCCGTGCTGCTCGTCTCCTGCCCCGACCGCAAGGGGCTGGTGGCGGCCATCGCCAACTTCCTCTACCAGCACGATGCCAACATCCTGCACGCCGACCAGCACCAAGACGCCGAGGCGGGCCTGTTCCTGATGCGGGTGGAGTGGGACCTGGCCGGCTTCGACTTGGGGCTGCACCGCTTCGGCGAGGCCTTCGCGCCCGTGGCTGCGCAGTACGAGCTGCGCTGGGAGCTCAAGCTCTCCAGCGTGAAGCCGCGCATGGCCATCTTCGTGTCCCGGCAGGACCATTGCCTGGCCGACCTGCTCTACCGCTGGCAGGCCGGCGAGCTCTACTGCGAGGTCCCCCTGGTCATCAGCAACCACCCCGACACCCATTGGCTGGCCGAGGCCTACCAGGTCCCTTTCCACCACCTGCCGGTCACCCGCGAGACCAAGGCCGAGGTGGAGGCGGCGCAACTGGCGTTGCTGGAGGCGCACCGGGTGGACTTCGTGGTGCTGGCCCGCTACATGCAGGTGCTCTCACCCGCATTCGTGGCCCGCTACCCCAACCGCATCATCAACATCCACCATTCCTTCCTACCCGCCTTCGACGGTGCGCGGCCCTACGAGCGCGCCTACGCGCGCGGGGTGAAGCTCATCGGCGCCACTAGCCATTACGTGACCGAGGTGCTGGACGACGGTCCCATCATCGAGCAGGACGTCACCCGCATCTCGCACCGCGACGACCTGGCCGACCTCAAACAGAAGGGGGCGGACCTGGAGAAGGTGGTGCTCTCCCGCGCGGTGCGCTGGCACATCGACAACCGCGTGCTGGTCTATGGTAATAAGACGGTGGTGTTCGATTGAGGAAAGGCTGCATCGATCTGCTGCGCGGCTGTATGGCTGTGTGGCGCGCTGCTCAGCTGTCTCGCCCATCCGTATGATGGGTGTCGCAGCTGGCGCTGCGGGCGCCTTGTCCTTGACCCGCTTGCGACGATTCATTCGGCTTTTTCCTGGAGTGTTCGTGCGCATGGGATACGACCTGACCCACGGACGGCCGCCTGGGTGATCGGACGGGATGGCGCCGACCGTTGTGCGTGCGGGCCCCTTTCGGTTGTTCTTTTTCTCGCGCGAGGAGCCCAGGATGCATGTCCATGTCACTCATCCCAACGGGGAGGCCAAGTTCTGGCTCGAACCGAGGGTCGCACTCGCGACGTACACCGGGTTGTCGCCCAGGGAACTCGCGGCAGCGGAGTCCGTCGTGCGCGATCATGTTGAGGAGATCATCGATGCCTGGCACCGTCACTTCGGCCGTTGAGGTCACACACGTCGGCAGACATGGATTCTGGCTCCTGCTTGGCGAAGAGGAGCTGTTGGTGCCCTTTGCGGCATTTCCCTGGTTTAGACAGGCCACCATCGATCAGCTATGCGAAGTCGAGCGTCCCAGCCCGGATCATCTATACTGGCCGCAGCTCGACATCGATCTGTCCATCGACTCCATACGCCATCCCGAGCGCTACCCCTTGGTGTCCAGGTTGACGCCCACGGGTGTGAAAGCGTCACCCACGGCAATGCCCGATGCCGATCTTGGCGCAAACGGGGTGGATCACCCACTCTCGTCATCCAGCCGCTGATCTGTCGGAGCCATGAGCGACCGCCATCTCGACCCTGCAACCCTGATCAAGGCCTTCCATTTCCGCCACGCCTGCAAACAGTTCGACCCCGAGCGGGTGATCCCCGCCGAGGACTTCGCCGCCATCCTGGAGGCCGGGCGGCTGTCGCCCAGCTCGTTCGGCTTCGAACCCTGGCGCTTCCTGGTCATCCAGGACCGGGCGCTGCGCGAGGCACTGGCCGAGGTCTCTTGGGGGGCGCGCACCCAGTTCCCCAGCGCGAGCCACGTGGTGGCCATCCTCGCGCGCAAGGACCTGCGCTGGGACAGCGCCTACCTGGGCGAGCACATGCGCGAGGTCAAGGGCCTCGACGAGGCGGCGATCGGCGCCCGGCGTGAACGCATACGCGCCTTCCAGCAGCACGACTTCCGCCTGTTCGACTGCCCCGAGGGTCTGTTCGACTGGGCCTGCCGGCAGACCTATATCGCGCTGGCCAACATGATGACGGCGGCGGCGCTGTTGGGCATCGATTCCTGCCCCTGCGAGGGGTTCAACCGGCGCGACGCGGAAGGGGTGCTCGCTGCACGCGACCTGCTGGATCGGCGCGTGTGGGGGCTGGCGGTGATGGTCTCTTTCGGCTACCGGCTCGCCCCCGCCCCGGCCAAGACACGCTGGCCGTCCGAGCGGGTGATCCACTGGATCGATGCGTAGGGGGCGGGCATGGCCGGGGTGCGCAAGCTGCTCGCCGAGGCCGCCGAGCGCACCGACATCCCGTTCCGGGTGGTCTTCCCGGACGGGTCCGAATTCCGCCACGGGCGCGATGCGCCGGCCTTCAGCCTGATCCTGCGCAACCGCCGCGCCAGCCGGCGGGCGCTGCTGTACGGCCACACGGGGCTGATCGAGGCCTATTTCGCCGGCGACCTTACGGTGGAGGGCGACTTCGCCCTCGTCTTCCGCGCCGGCATGGACATGGACCTGGGCAAGCCGCCGTCGGGCCTGACCAAGCTGCGCAACGACTGGCACGAGTGGCGCCACAGCAACCGCTCGCGCGCCCAGGCCAAGGCCAACGCCCGCTTCCATTATGGGCTGGGCACCGAGTTCTACCGCCTGTGGCTGGACCGCGACTGGATGATGTACACCTGCGCCTACTGGAAGGAGGGCACGCACACGCTGGAGCAGGCGCAGTTGAACAAGATCGACCACGTGGCCCGCAAGCTCCGCCTCGCCGCGGGCGAGCGCTTCGTGGACATCGGCTGCGGTTTCGGCGGTTTCATGTTCCGTGCCGCAAGCGCTTATGGGGCGCAGGGGGTGGGGGTGAACACCACCACCGAGCAGGTGGTGTGGCTGCGCGAAGAGATCGCGCGGCGTGGGCTGGCCGACCGGTTGCAGGTCATCGAGGCCGATTTCCGCGACATCCCCGGCCAGTACGACAAGGTGGTGTCCATCGGCGTGCTGGAGCACGCCGGCCGCGACCAGCTCGCCGAGGTGGTGGCGGCGCACGCGCGCGCGCTCAAGCCGGGCGGCCTGGGCATGCTGCATTTCATCGGCCACGTGGGGGTGTTCGACACCGAGTATTACATCCGCGAATACATCTTTCCCGGCGGCTGGATCCCGAGTCTCGCCGAGACCTTGCAGGCGATGGAGGCGGCCGGGCTGGAGATCCTGGACGTGGAGAACCTGCGCCGGCACTACGCCCTCACCCTGGACGAGTGGGCGCGCCGCTTCGAGGCCAACTGGCCGCAGATCCAGGCGCTCGACCGCCGGCGTTTCGATGACCGCTTCTACCGCCAGTGGCGCACCTACCTGTGGTCCTGCGCGGAGATGTTCCGCTCCAGAAACAGCCGCACACACCTGTTCCAGGTGCTCTTCAGCCGCGGCAACGTGGGCTACGACCACCCCATGAGCCGCAGCTATATGTACGCATGACCCACGCCGACAAGGTCGAGCGGCTGCTGGCGGCGGTTCGCGCGGCCGACGCCCCGCTGGGCCTGGCCAAGGACACCTCCAACCTGTTCCGCGACCGGCAGGAGGGCCGCAAGGCGCGGCTCGACGTGCGCGACTTCACCGCGGTCCTGGCGGTGGATGCGGCCGCCGGCTGGGTGGAGGCCGAGGGCATGGTGACCTACGAGCATCTGGTCGACGCCTGTCTGCCCCATGGGGTGATGCCGGCGGTGGTGCCGGAGTTGAAGTCCATCACCCTGGGTGGGGCGGCGGCCGGGGTGGGGATCGAGGCCTCCTCGTTCCGCTATGGGCTGGTGCACGAGACCCTGGCGGAGATCGAGGTCCTGCTGCCCGACGGCCGGCTGGTGGTGGCCACGCCGGACAACGCCCAGGCCGATCTGTTCTTCGGCTTCCCCAACTCCTATGGCACCCTGGGCTATGCGCTCAGGCTCAGAGCGCGGGTGGTGCCGGTGCGGCCCTATGTGCGCCTGACCCACCACCATTACACCGACCCCGCGGCTTGCTTTGCCGCGCTGGAGCGCCTGTGCGCGGGGGAGGCCGATTTTCTCGACGGGGTGGTGTTCGGCCCGCGCGAGTTCGTGCTCACCGAGGGCCACTTCGTCGGGCACGCCCCCTATACCAGCGACTACGGCTTCGAGCACATCTACTACCGCAGCCTGCTCGAGCGCGACGAGGACTATCTCAGCGTGCGCGACTTCATCTGGCGCTGGGACACCGACTGGTTCTGGTGTTCGAACAACCTGGGCCTGCAAAACCCCATCCTGCGCCGGCTCGTGGGGCGCAAGCGGCTCAATTCGGTCTTCTACACCAAGCTGATGCGGCTCAACAGCCGCTGGCGGCTCACCCACCGCCTCGACCGGCTCATGGGCTGGCACCGTGAATCGGTGATCCAGGATGTGGACATCCCCATCGCGCACGCGGCCGAGTTCCTCGATTTCCTGCTCGCTGAGATCGGCATCCTGCCCGTGTGGCTGTGCCCCATCCGCCCGCAAGGCCGCACCTTCACCCTCTACCCGATGCGCAGCGACACCCTCTACGTCAACTTCGGCTTCTGGGACGTGGTGCGCCGGCGCGAGGCCTTCCCGCCCGGCCACCACAACCGCCTGATCGAGGCCAAGGTGATGGCCCTGGGCGGCATCAAGTCGCTCTACTCCGACAGTTACTACGACCAGACCACCTTCTGGCGGCTGTACGACGGCGCGGCCTACCGCAGGCTCAAGGCGCGCTACGACCCGCACGGGCGCGCACGCGACCTCTATCAGAAGTGCGTGCTCAGGCAGTAGGGGTCAGGAGGCCGCGGGCGGTCCCGGCAGGCCGGCGAAGGCCCGCCGCAGGATGGCGAGGGCGCGCTCGATCTGGGCCGCGGTGATGATGAGCGGTGGGGCGAGCCGCAGCGTGTGGCCGTGCACCGCGCGGGTGAGCAAGCCTAGGTCCATGAGCCGCAGGGTGAAGGCCTCGGCGTCGATCTCTGGGGCGAGCTCCACCCCGATCAGCAACCCCTTGCCGCGCACCGCACGGATGGCGGGGTGTCTGATACTGAGCAGACCCTCCATCAGCCGGGCGCCAAGCTGGGCGGCCCGTGCCGGTAGGTCGAGCGCCTCGATGAGCTCCAGGGCGGCGAGCCCCACGGCGCAGGCGAGCGGGTTGCCGCCGAAGGTGCTGCCGTGGCTGCCGGGGGTGAACACCGCCATCACCTCCGCGCGGGCGAGAAACAGCGATATGGGCACAAGCCCCCCGCCCAAGGCCTTGCCCAGGATGAGCCCGTCGGGACGCACCCCCTCGTGCGCGCAGGCGAGCAGGCGGCCGGTGCGGCCCAGGCCGGTCTGCACCTCGTCGGCAATGAGCAGCACGCCGTGGCGGCGGCAGATCTCGGCGCAGCGGGCGAGCCAGCCCGGCGGTGGCACGACGATGCCGGCCTCGCCCTGGATGGGTTCGACCAGGAAGGCGGCCGTGTAGGGCGTGATGACCGCCTCCAGGGCCTGCGCGTCGCCGTAAGGGATCAGCCTGAAGCCGGGCGCATAGGGGCCGAAGCCGTCGCGGTATGCCGGCACGCTGGAAAAACCGATGATGGTGGTGGTGCGGCCGTGAAAGTTGCCGGCGCAGACGATGATCTCGGCCCGATCCTCCGGCACCCCCTTGACCCGGTAGGCCCAGCGCCGTGCCGCCTTGATCGCCGTCTCCACGCCCTCCGCTCCGCTGTTCATGGGCAGGGCCCGGTCCATGCCGGTCATGGCGCAGGCGCGGGCGAGGAAAGGGCCCAGCCGATCGTTGTGAAAGGCGCGCGAGGTGAGCGCCAGCCGCCGCGCCTGTTGACACAAGGCAGCGGTCAAGCGCGGGTGGGCGTGGCCGAAGGCGAGCGCCGAATAGGCCCCCATCATGTCCAGATAGCGGCGCCCCTCGCTGTCCCACACCCATACGCCGCGCCCGCGTGTGAGCACCACCGGCAGCGGGGCATAGTTAGCGGCACCGAAACGCGCCTCCAGAGCGGGCGCAGGCGACGGCCCGGCGGGCGGGGCGAGCGCGGCGAGCACCTGAAGCAGCGTCTGCACGGTGCGCCCCTCGACGTCGCGCTGCGGGTTGAATTCGACGATCTCCACCGCCGTCAGGCGCGGGTCGTCGCGCACCTGTGTCAGCAAGGTGCACACCTCATCGGGGCCAAGCCCCCCAGGTACGGGGGTATTCACCCCGGGCACGTAAACCGGATCGAAGGCGTCCAGGTCGAGGCTGATGCCGTAAGGCGCCGCGCCCACCCGCGCCAGCGCCTCGGCGAAGGCGGCGGCAAAACCGCGCCGGGCCACCTCCGCCGCCGCGATCACCCGCACCCCCAGGCGGTCGAGCAGGGCCCGTTCGGGCCCCTCCCAGGAACGTGCGCCGATCACGGTCACCCGCGCCGGATCGAGCCGCCGCACCCCTGCCAGCAGCCGGTTCTGGGCCCGCGGCCCCTCGCCCAGGACGAAGGCCAGCGCCATGCCGTGCGGGTTGCCGCTCACGCTGGTGGCGGGGGTGTGTGCGTCCAGGTGCGCATCGATCCAGATCAGGCCCGGCGCCTGCGCCAGCCCTGCCGCCACCCCCGTCCAGGTGCCCGGGGCGATGGCGTGGTCGCCGCCGACGATCACCGGCAACCCCTCGCGTTGCGCGATGAGCCTGCGCACCGCACGGGCGAGCCGCCGGTTGAAAGCGGCCAGGGCGCGCAGTTCGCAGCAGCGCATGGGCGCGGTGAGGATGCCGCGCCAGGCGAGCCGCCCCTGCGCCCACAGCGCAGCCGTGGCCAGGCGCAGCCGCTCGGGCGCGCCGGCGCTGCCGCCGTGCGGATAGCCCAGCCCGCTGGCCGCACCCAACAGGATGAGCCGGCGTGCCGGCGAATCTGCATCATGGGGCATATGGCCTGCACTCCTGTCTATATTTCGATATAGACCTCGTGCGGGAGGCAGCGTGCCTGAGGGTATCGATCCGGTCGTGGACGAGGCGCTCATCCGGGCGATCGGCGAGCGCCTGCTGGCTGCCGCGCGCGCCGGCAGCGACCTGTTCGACCGCACCAGCCTGCGCGGCTGGCTGCTCACGCGGGCGCTGACGGATGCGCGGCTGCGCACCGGGCTGTTCCGCTTCGTCGATGTCCTGCCGCAGCTGGACAGCGACGCCCAGGTGGCGGAACACCTGCAGGCCTATCTGCAGGGGGTGGAACTGGCCGGTGCCATGGGCCGACTCATCCGCCTGGGCGAGCGGCCGGGTTTCGCCTTCGCCGTGCGGCGGGCGGTGGCGCGTCTGGCCCGGCTGTTCCTGGTGGAGGAGACGCCGGCGGCCATCGCCCGCCTGCTCGCGCAGCTGCAGCGCCGCGGGCTGCAGGTGAGCCTGGACGCGGTGGGTGAGGCGGTGCTCACCGAGGCCGAGGCCGAGGCCCATGCGGCGCGGGTGCTCGGGCTCATCGACCGGCTCGCGGGTCGGCCTGGGGCGGACGTCTCGCTCAAGCTGTCGGCCCTGACCGCCCGCTTTGAGCCCATCGACCCCGAGGGCACGCTGGCGCGGCTGTGGCCGCGTCTGCAGACCATCGCGGCGGCGGCCCAGGCGGCCGGGGTGTCGCTCACCCTGGACATGGAGCAGTCCGAGTTCAAGCCCCTCATCCAGGCCGCGGCGGCGCGCCTGCGCGCGACCCGGCCGCAGCTGGACCTGGGCGTGGTGGTGCAGGCCTATCTGCGCGAGGCGCAGGCCGACCTGGAGACGGTGCTCGCCCTGGCGCGTACGGGCGGGCGCAGACTGCGCGTGCGGCTGGTCAAGGGGGCGTATTGGGACTACGAGCTCGCCTATGCCGCCCAGCGCGCCTGGCGACCAGCGGTACTGACCGAGCGGGCCGCCACCGACGCGCAGTTCGAGCGGCTCAGCCGCGCGCTCATGGCCGCGCGCGATGCGGTCTATCCCATGATCGCCAGCCACAACCCGCGCAGCCTCGCCCACGCCATCGCTTGCGCGCAGGCGCTGGGCCTCGCGGCCGAGGACTGGGAGGTGCAGATGCTGCACGGCATGGCCGGGCGGCTCGCCGCTGCAGTGCAGGCGGAGGGGGTGCGCGTGCGCCTGTACGTACCCAGCGGCGACTTGATCGGCGGCATCGCCTATCTCATCCGGCGGCTGCTGGAGAACACCGCCAACACCTCGGCCCTGCGCCTAGCCCTGCACGGGGCGGAGGCGGCGCTGCTGCTCGGCGCGCCCCGGCCTGAGCCGGAACAGGCGCAGGCGGCCGCCGCGGGCGGCTACACCCACGCGCCGCTGACCGACTTCAGCCGCGAACCGCAGCGTGCGGCCCTGCGTGCGGCGCTCGCCGCGGTGCGCACGCGGCTGGGCCAGGACTACCCCCTGCCCGGGCCCGGTGGTGGAGAATGGATCGTCTCCACCAACCCCGCCCGCCCGGCCGAGGTGGTCGGCCGCGTGCAGGCGGCCACGCCGGCGGCGGTGGCGCAGGCGGTGGAGGCGGCCACGGCCGCTTTCGAGGGCTGGCGTGCGCTCGGTTTTGCAGGCCGGTCGCGGCTTCTGGAGCAGGCGGCGGCCTTGCTTGAGCGACGCCGGCATGAGTTCGCGGCCTGGATCGTGCTGGAGGCGGGCAAGCACTGGCGCGAGGCCGACGCCGAGGTGGCCGAGGCGATCGACGCCCACCGCTATTACGCCGCCCAGGCCCGCGCCCTGGAGGGCTGGCGGCCGACCGAACACCTGCCCGGCGAGCTGAACGACCTCCGCTACGAGCCGGTGGGCCCGACGGCGGTGATCGCGCCCTGGAACTTCCCGCTCGCCATCCTCGGCGGCATGAGCGCGGCGGCCCTGGCCGCCGGCTGCCCCGTGCTGCTTAAACCCGCGAGCCTCACCCCGGTCATCGCCTGGCACTACCGCCTATGCCTGCTCGAGGCCGGCATCCCGCCCGCGGTGGTGGGCTGGCTGCCCGGGGCCGGCGGCACGGTGGGCGAGGCGCTCGTCGCCCAGCCGCAGGTGGCAGCCGTCGCCTTCACCGGCTCGCGCGCCGTGGGGCTGCGGCTGCTCTCACGGGCGCACAGCCCCCAGCCCGGCCAGCGCCACATCAGGCGTGTGGCCCTGGAGCTGGGCGGCAAGAACGCCCTCATCGTCGATGACGACGCCGACCTGGACGAGGCGGTCGGCGCCATCCTCGCCTCCGCCTTCGGCTATCAGGGCCAGAAGTGCTCGGCCGCCGCGCGGCTGATCACCGTCGGCCGGGTGCACGGGCGTCTGCTCGAGCGCCTGGCGCAGGCCCTCGCCGCGCACGACCTGGGTCCGCCCGAGGAGCCGGCCTTCAGTTTCGGGCCGCTCATCGATGCCCAGGCCCTGTCCAAGGCACAGGGCTACCTGGACCTGGCCCGCGGCGCCGGGCATATCTACTACCAGGGCCCGCCGTTGCCGGTGGAGACGGAGGGCGGCCATTATTTTCCGCCCGTGCTGGTGACGGACGTCGATCCCGCCCACCGCCTCGCGCGCGAGGAGCTGTTCTGCCCTATCCTGACGGTGCTGGCCGCCCCGGACTTCGACACCGCGCTCGCCTGGGCGCTCGACTCCGACTATGCCCTCACGGGCGGGGTGATGAGCCGCCATCCGGGCCATCTCGCGCTGGCGCGCGAGCGTTTTCGGGTCGGCAACCTCTACCTCAACCGCCGCATCACCGGCGCGCGCATCGGCATCCAACCCTTCGGCGGCACCGCCTTGTCCGGCAGCGGCATCCCCGCGGGTGGGCCCGATTACCTCAAACAGTTCCTGTGGTCGCGCTGTGTGGCGGAGAACACCGTGCGTCACGGTTTCGTCCCGCAGCTGTGAGCGCTGCCCCCGTGCCGGGGGCTCACTCCAGCACGGTGACGCGGTTGCGTCCGTTGCGTTTGGACGCATAGACCGCCTCGTCGGCGCGTTTGAACAGGTCTTCCGGGCCTTCCCCGGACCGGCGGGCGGCCACTCCCACCGAGATGGTGAAGGCGTCGATGGCCAGGTGGTCGGATTTGCGCACCAGCCGCAGCTTGGCCACACGGGCGCGGATGTTCTCCGCCACCTGGGCGGCCCCGGGGAGCCCGGTGTCCGGCAACAGGAGCACGAACTCCTCGCCGCCGTAACGGGCGGCATAGTCCTCGCCGCGGATCGTGCGCCTGAGGGTCTCGGCCACCTGGCGGATGACCACGTCGCCCACCTGATGGCCGTAGGTATCGTTGATCTTCTTGAAATGGTCGATGTCCGCCACCAGCATGGACAGCGTGGGTGTGGTGGGCCATAGCTCCTGCAGGACCTGCTCCAGCCCGCGGCGGTTGTATAGCCCGGTGAGGGGATCGGTCTGGGCGGCGCGGCGGTGATGCTCGATCTCCGTCTGCGCCTTTTTCAGCTCTTCACGCGCGCTGTCGAGTTCCTCCGCCAGCTTGCGCTGTTCGGCCTGGGCCTGCTGGGCAGCAGCGAGCAGCGACTGGGCGATCTCCTGCAGGCTAATGCTGTCCTCCGCCCGCGCCAGGGCCTCGATGTTCGCCTGCAGGGCCTGTTGGAAGCTCTGGTTACCGGCATCGGCCGTTTTCAGGGTCTTCAGCAGGGTCTTGAGCAGCCGCTCCAGATCGCTGCGCACGCTGCGGATGCGCTCGTAGCCGTCGGGCAGGAGGTAGCGCTCGTAGAGCGTGCGCAACAGGGCCTCGGTGAGTGCCTCGCCCTTGTGGATGTACTCCTGGATGATCTCGTGCACCTCGGCCGGCAGGCCCTGGAAATAGGCGTAACTGACGGCATAATGCGGCGGTGTGGGTGGGATATGCGACTTGATGAGCAGGGCGAGGGCACGCTTGGCCAACTCCTGCGCTTGGAGGAAGGCATCCGCCGTGGTCGGCTCGGTCATCGCGGACCTGGTGGCCATTGTTACATTTATTGCATCTTAGTCGACGGACTCGTTCCGAGTACAGTGAATCATGTCACATACACCGACCGGGGTCGTGGTCGCCATCATGGGGCCGACCGCCAGCGGCAAGACCGCCCTGGCCCTGCAACTGGCGCAGCGCTATGCCGTAGAGGTCGTCAGCGTCGATTCGGCCCAAATCTACCGTGGGATGGATATCGGCACGGCCAAGCCTGGGCTTGAGCAGCGCGCCGCGGTGCCGCACCACCTGATCGACATCCTGGAGCCGACCGAGTCCTATTCCGCCGGCCGTTTCCGCACGGACGCCCTGCGCCTGGTGGGCGAGATCTGCGCGCGCGGGCGACTGCCCCTGCTGGTGGGCGGGACCATGCTGTATTTCCGCGCCTTGAAACACGGGCTCGACCCCCTGCCCCCCGCCGACCCCGCCGTGCGGGCCGATCTCGACGCGCGCGCCGCGCGTGAGGGCTGGCCGGCCCTGCACGCCGAGCTCGCCCGGCTCGATCCGGCGGCGGCCGCCCGCATCCGGCCGCACGACGCCCAGCGCATCCAGCGCGCGCTGGAGGTCTGTCTCACCACCGGTCGCCCCTTGTCGCAGCTGCAGACGGCCAGGGCGCAGCCGCTGCCGTTCCGCCTCGTCGAGATCGCCCTGCTGCCCGCCGACCGGGCCGCGCTGGCCCGGCGCATCGCCGAGCGCTTCGAGGCCATGCTGGCGGAGGGGTTCCTGGACGAGGTGCGGCGGCTGCGCGCCGCTTATCCACTGCGGCCGGAGCTGCCCGCCATGCGCAGCGTGGGCTACCGCCAGGCCTGGGAACACCTGGAGGGGCGCATCGATTACGCCACTTTCAAGGCCCAGGCCATCGCCGCCACACGGCAGCTGGCCAAGCGGCAGATGACCTGGCTGCGCAGCTGGCAGGGGGCGCAGATGTTCGATGGCCTGCACCCGAACCTAGGGGATCAGGTCACGACCTGGCTGCGCGGTCTTCTAGTGGGGTGAGGAGGCGGCGGATCTCACCCTCCGCCTCGCCCTGCGCGAAGGTCATGCGTACCGTCTCGCCCAGGGCAAGCTCGGCAGCGGTGCGCACGATGCGGCCGTCGGCATGGCGCACGAGGCTGAAGCCGCGGGCGAGTACCGCGTGAGGGTCGAGGTGATTGAGGTGCGCGGCCAGGGTTTCCAGCCGCTCGCGCCGCCGGGCAAGCCCCATGGCCAGGGCGCGCGCGAGGCCCAGGCGCAGGTGTTCGAGCCGCATGCGCTGCGGGGTCAGGCGTGGGGCGGCGGCCCGCAGCCTCGTACGGGCGTGCTGCAGGCGCTGGCGCAGCTGCGCCAGGCGCCCCCCCTGCGCCAGGCCGAGCCGGGCGGCGAGCTGCTTGAGATGCCGGCGCTGCTCGGCCAGCCGCTCGGCCGGGTGACGCAGCCGGCGGGCGAGGCCGTCGAGCCGCTGGCCCAGGGTGTTGAGCCGGCGCTCGACGTCCATGTTGAGCCGGCGGGCGAGGTGGGCGAGATGCTGCCTCAATTCGGCCGCATCGGGGGTGGCCAGTTGCGCCGCACCCGTCGGCGTGGGGGCGCGGGCATCGGCGACGAAGTCGGCTATGGTGAAGTCGGTCTCGTGGCCGATGCCGCTCACCACCGGGATGGGCGAGGCGGCGATGGCCCGCGCCACCACCTCCTCGTTGTAGGCCCATAGGTCCTCGAGACTGCCGCCGCCACGCACGAGCAGCAGCACCTCGCACTCGGCGCGTGCCCCGGCCAGGGCGAGCGCTGCGGCGATCTGCGTCGCCGCCCCCTCGCCCTGCACCGGCGTGGGGTAGAGGATCACCCGTGCGGCCGGCCAGCGGCGGGCGAGGGTGGTGAGGACGTCGCGCAGCGCTGCTGCCTGGGGCGAGGTGACGAGGCCGATCGCGCGCGGGTAGCGGGGTAGCGGGCGTTTGCGCGCGGGGTCGAACAGGCCCTCGCGCGCGAGCTTCTCCTTCAGCCGCAAAAAGGCCTCGTACAGCGCCCCCAGGCCGGCGCGGCGCATGCTCTCGACCATGAGCTGGAATTCGCCGCGCGGCTCGTACAGCGTGGGTTGGGCCCGCACCTCCACGCGCATGCCCTCGGCCGGGGTCCAGTCCAGCAGCTGGTTGCGGTTGCGGTACATGGCGCAGCGCACGGCGGCCTGCGCGTCCTTGAGGGTGAAATACCAATGGCCGGAGGCGGCGCGGGTGAAGTTGGACACCTCGCCTGCCACCCACAGCTGCGGCAGGGTGCGCTCCAGGGCCAGGCGGGCGAGGCGGTTCAATTCGCTTACCGTGATGACGGGGGCGGCGGGCTGCATGGCCCGATTATCGCACCGGGGCGCTATCATGCGCGGATGGAGGCATGGCTTGTGTTCGCCTTGGGGCTCGCCCTGGGGGTGTTGGCGGGGCTCGCCGTGGGGTCTTTCCTGCGTGTGCGCGCCGATCGGCGCGAGGCCGCAGCATTCCGAGCGGCGGCGGCCGAGGCGCTGCACGAGGCGCAGGCGAGCTTCCTCGCCCTGGCCGAACAGCGCCTCAATGCCCAACAGGCGGCGGCGCGCGGGGAACTGGAGGCGCGGCGGCAGGCGGTGGAGGCGCTCATCAAACCGATCGGCGAGGCCCTGCGGCGACTGGATGAGCGCGTGGGGCGCGAGTGGGGCGAGGTGCGGGCGGGGCTTGCCGAGCAGCTGCGTGGTCTGGCCGCCGCCCAGGACGCCCTGCGCCAGGAGACCGGGCGCTTGGTCAGCGCCTTACGCCGTCCCGAGGTGCGCGGGCGCTGGGGGGAAGTGCAACTGAAGCGCGCGGTGGAACTGGCCGGCATGCTGCCCCACTGCGACTTCGAGGAACAGAGGGCGGTGGCGGGCGGACAGCAGCGGCCCGATCTGATCGTCCATCTGCCGGGCGGCAAGACCGTGGTGGTGGACGCCAAGGCACCGCTCGCCGCCTATCTCGATGCGCTGGAGGCCGCGGACGAAGCCGCACGGCGCACGGCCCTGCAGCGTTACGTGCAGCATGTGCGCACGCATGTCCAGGCGCTCGCCGCCAAGGCCTACTGGCAGCGTCTGCAGCCGGCACCCGAGTTCGTGGTGCTGTTCCTGCCCGGCGAGGCCTTCTTCAGCGCCGCCCTCACCGAAGCGCCCGAGCTGATGGAGGAGGCGGCGCGGCACAACGTCATCCTCACCGGCCCCACTGGGCTCATCGCCCTGCTCAAGGCGGCCCATCACGGCTGGCGCGAGGCGGCCTTGGAGGACAACGCCCGCGCGGTGAGCGCCCTGGGTGCGGAGCTGTATGCGCGGCTCGCTAAACTCGCCGAACACTGGGCGGCCGCCGGCCGGGCCCTGGCCCAAGCCACCGAGGCCTACAACCGCGCCACCGGCAGCCTGGAAGCGCGCGTACTGGTGAGCGCGCGGCGGCTGGCCGAACTGCACGCCGCCCCGGCCGGGCAGCCCCTGCCCGAACTCTCACCGGTGGAGGTCAGCCCCCGCAGCCCGCAGGCACCCGAACTCACCTCCCCGCCCTGACATCTCCTCACCCCTCACCCCTCACCCCCAATGTCCTCTGCCTGGATGCTGCTTGCCGGTCTGTCCTTCGCCCTCATGGGGGTGGCGGTCAAACTGGGCACGCCGTGGTTTTCCAGCCATGAGCTGGTGTTTTACCGTTCCGCCTTCGGGCTCATCCTGGTCCTGGGCGCAGTCACCCTGCACGACGGGCTGCGCGGCCTGCGCGCGCTGTCCGGGGCGCACCTTGGCCTGCACGTGCGCCGTGGGCTGATCGGCTTCGCGGCGCTGGCGACTTATTTCTACAGCCTCACGCGGCTGCCGCTGTCGATGGCCGTGACGCTCAATTACACCTCGCCGCTGTTCTTGGCGCTGCTCGCCCCGCTGACCCTCGGGGAACGACTGCGTGCGGCACAGATCACCGCCGTGGCCCTCGGCTTTGCCGGGGTCGTCCTGCTGTTGCGGCCCTGGCAGGCGCAGGCCGAACTCGCTGCCGGCCTGATCGGCCTCGCCTCGGGTCTGCTGGCGGGGCTCGCCTACGTGCACGTGCGTGCCCTGGGGCGGCACGACGAGCCCGAGTGGCGCACGGTATTCTGGTTCTCCGCCATCTCCACCCTGGGCGCGGCCGCCCTGGCGAGCGCGCAGGGTTGGCAGCCGGCGGTCGCGCCGCACTGGGCGCTGCTGCTGGGAATGGGGCTCGCCGCCACGGTCGGGCAGCTCGCCATGACGCGCGCCTACCGCAAGGGGCACACCGCGGTGGTGGCGGCCTTCGCCTACAGTACGGTGATCTTTGCCACCCTGCTCGATGTCATAATCTGGCAGGTGCGGCTGCCGCCCGTGGCCTGGCTGGGCATCGCCTTGACCGTCGCCGCCGGCGTCTGGGCCGCCATACTCAATGTGCGCACGGAGGGCAGGGCATGATCAGCATCACCACCCAGGGCAATCTGGTCAGCGTCTCGGTGCTGGGGGAGTTCACCCTGGCCGATTACCGGGAGTTCGAGGAGCACGTCCTCTACACCCTGCAGTTTCAGGGCGGGGTGAACCTGCTCATGGATCTGCGCGACATGGTCAGCTACACGCTGGACGTGGCCTGGGAGGAGATCCGCTTCGCCCGCGCGCACCGCTACGACTTCCGCAAGATCGCGGTGGTCACCACCGACCAATGGCTGGTGTGGATCGCCTGGCTCAACCGCCTGTTCGTCGAGGCCGAGCTGCGGGTGTTCGACGATCCGGGCACGGCATTGGAATGGCTGCAGGAACCCTGAGGGCTGCACCTGCAGACTGCCGAGTGTTGTGCCAGAATATACGTTTTTTGCTGTGACTTTGAGCGCATGAGCGGCCGCACCCTGTACGACAAGCTGTGGGACGCCCACGTGGTGCACGTCGAGCCCGACGGCACCGCGCTGCTGTACATCGACCGGCACCTGGTGCACGAGGTGACCAGCCCGCAGGCGTTCGAGGGCTTGCGGCTGGCCGGCCGGCGTGTGTGGCGCCCGGACAGCGTGCTGGCCGTGCCCGATCACAACGTCCCCACGCGCGATCGCGCCTCAGGCATCGCCGACCCCGTCTCGCGTCTGCAGGTGGCTACCCTGGACGAGAACTGCCGGACCTTTGGGTTGACCGAGTTCGGCATGGACGACCGCCGCCAGGGCATCGTGCACGTGATCGGTCCCGAGCAGGGTTTCACCCAGCCCGGCATGACCATCGTCTGCGGCGACTCGCACACCAGCACGCACGGCGCCTTCGCGGCGCTCGCCTTCGGCATCGGCACCTCGGAGGTGGAGCACGTGCTCGCCACGCAGTGCCTATGGCAGAAGAAGTCGAAGCGCATGCTGATCCGGGTGGAGGGGGTGCTTGCGCCGGGGGTGACGGCCAAGGACCTCGCGCTCGCCATCATCGGCCGCATCGGTACCGCCGGCGGCACGGGTCATGCGGTGGAGTTCGCCGGCAGCAGCATCCGTGCCCTCTCCATGGAGGGGCGCATGACCCTGTGCAACATGGCCATCGAGGCCGGGGCGCGGGTGGGGCTGGTGGGCGTGGACGACAAGACCATCGCCTACCTGCGCGGCCGCCCCTATGCGCCCGAGGGCGAACAATGGGAGCAGGCGGTCGCCTACTGGCGGCAGTTTGTCAGCGACCCGGACGCCGTGTTCGACCGGGTGGTGGAGATCGATGCGGCCACCATCGCCCCGCAGGTCACCTGGGGCACCTCGCCCGAGATGGTGGTGCCGGTGACCGGCCGCGTGCCCGATCCGGCCGAGGCACCCGACGAGGTACGGCGCCGCGACTGGGCCCGGGCGCTGGAGTACATGGGGCTCGAACCGCACACCCCGATCACCGACGTGCGCGTGGACAAGGTCTTCATCGGCTCTTGCACCAATGCGCGTATCGAGGACCTGCGCGCGGCGGCGGCGGTGGCGCGCGGCCGGCGGGTGGCGCCGAACGTGAAACTCGCCATGGTGGTGCCGGGTTCCGGCCTGGTCAGGGCCCAGGCCGAGGCCGAGGGGCTGGACCGGGTGTTCAAGGAGGCCGGCTTCGAATGGCGCGACCCCGGCTGCTCCATGTGCCTGGCCATGAACGCCGACCGGCTGGAGCCGGGTGAGCGCTGCGCCTCTACCTCCAACCGCAATTTCGAGGGCCGCCAAGGGGCGGGCGGGCGCACGCATCTGGTCAGCCCCGCCATGGCCGCGGCGGCGGCGGTGTTTGGTCGTTTCGTCGATGTGCGTCAGTTGGAGGGTGTGTCATGACGGCGAAGAACTGGATCATCCTAGGTGTGGTGAAGGTGGTGCTGCTGGCAGTGGCCGTGGGCGTGGTCTTCTCCATCTACGGTTGCAATACCATCCGCGGCATCGGCCAGGACATCGAGCGTGCCGGCGAGGCGATCCAGAGGTCCACGCGCTGAGGTCCGCTCATGCAAGCCTTCACACGCCACGAGGGGCTGGTGGCCCCGCTCGACCGCGCCAACGTGGACACCGATGCCATCATTCCCAAGCAGTTCCTGAAATCGATCCAGCGCACAGGTTTCGGGCCCTACCTGTTCGACGAGTGGCGTTATCTGGATCGCGGCGAGCCGGGCATGGACTGTAGCCGTCGGCCGCTCAACCCCGATTTCGTGCTCAACCAGCCGCGTTACCGCGGAGCGAGCATCCTGCTCGCGCGTGAAAACTTCGGCTGCGGCTCCTCGCGCGAACACGCGCCCTGGGCCCTGGCCGACTACGGCTTTCGGGCGCTGATCGCCCCCTCTTTCGCCGACATCTTCTACAACAACTGTTTCAAGAACGGGCTGCTGCCCATCGTCCTGCCGGCCGCGACGGTCGATCGTCTGTTCCGCGAGGTCTACGCCCAGGAGGGCTATCGCCTGAGCATAGACCTGCAGGCGCAGACCGTGACCACCCCCGAGGGTGAGGTGTTGACCTTCGACGTGGACCCCGAGCGCAAGCACCGTCTGCTGCATGGCCTGGACGACATCGGGCTGACACTCCAGCACGTGGAGGCGATCCGCGCCTATGAACAACGCCGGCGCCAGGAGGCGCCCTGGCTCTTCGCCTGATCGCCCATGCGGCTCACACTCGAGCAGGTGCAGTTCATCAAGGCCACCGTCGAGCGG
Organism: Thiobacillaceae bacterium; assembly: GCA_025054655.1. Taxonomy (GTDB): domain Bacteria; phylum Pseudomonadota; class Gammaproteobacteria; order Burkholderiales; family Thiobacillaceae; genus JANWZL01. The sequence continues at coordinate 32,466 of JANWZL010000048.1, forward strand.
TATTTCGGTCCAGGGGCGCGGGTATGGTTGTTCGGCTCGCGCCTGGATGACGCCAAGCGGGGCGGTGACGTGGACTTGTACGTCGAGCCGTGCAAGCCCGGGGCGTGGTTCCAGCGGCGTCTGCTTTGTCTGGTCGAGTTGAAAGAGGGCCTGCCTTATCCCATCGATCTGGTGGTGGCCGAACCGGGGCTGCCCCGCGCTGTCGATCGGATCGCCCGCGCGGAGGGTGTGCGGCTGTGAGCGATAGGCAACACAAGAGCGCATGGATCGCCGCCTTGCATGCGCAGGTCTCGAACCTGAAGCGCATGCGCAAACATTTGGGCACCTCGAAAAACCGTCGCGAGCGGTTGGAGGGCAAGGCGCACGGAGCGCAGGATACGAGACATATCAAGCAGATAGGCGAGCATCCGAGCACCGCGCAACGCCGCCATCCGGCCACGCAGCAGGTTTTTCGAGGTGCCCTTCTGGACTACTCCCGTGGCAAGATTAGGGCTTGGTGGCATCAGGACAGCGAGGTCGACCAGCTTGACGAGGACAGGTTGGAGTCGCTGGCAGCGTTCAAGGCGCGTTTCGCCGAATTGCAGGACCATTTGGGCGGGGCCATGCGGCTCGTGGCGCGCATCGAGGACGAGGACATCACCCGTTTCACCGATGTGCTGGATGACATGACCCGGCTCGGCGTCTCGGACGACATGGAAAACGGGCAGGCGGTGCGTGAATTGCGCAACGCCGCCGCGCACGACTATGCCGCGGCCAACGCCGAGAAGGTGCGTCATTTCGAGCAGCTGCTGCACTATACGCCCTATCAGTGCGAGACCCTCGAACGCCTTCGGCATTTTGTGGAAACCGCTTATCCCCGAGTCACAGCGAACGAATGAACGCGAAAATCGCCATCCTGCCGGGCGACGGCATCGGCCCGGAGATCGTCGCCCAGGCGGTGAAGGTGCTGGATGCCCTGCGCCGCGAGGGTCTGAAGATCGAGACCGAGACCGCCCCCATCGGCGGGGCCGGCTATGACGCGGCCGGCGACCCCCTGCCCGAGGCCACCCTGCGCCTGGCCGAGGCGGCCGACGCCGTGCTGCTGGGGGCAGTGGGTGGGCCGCAGTACGACACCCTGCCGCGCGAGCTGCGGCCCGAGCGGGGTCTGCTGCGCATCCGCAAGGAACTCAACCTGTTCGCCAACCTGCGGCCGGCCCTGCTCTATCCGGAGCTGGCCGCCGCCTCCACCCTCAAACCCGAGGTGGTGGCGGGGCTGGACCTGATGATCGTGCGCGAGCTCACCGGCGACGTCTACTTCGGCGCGCCGCGCGGGATCGAGACGCGCGCGGGCGAGCGGGTGGGGGTCAACACCATGCTCTACAGCGAGGGCGAGATCCGCCGTGTGGCACGGGTGGCCTTCGACATCGCCATGAAGCGCGGCCGGCGCTTGTGTTCGGTGGACAAGGCCAACGTGCTGGAGTGCTCGGAGCTGTGGCGCACAGTGGTGACGGAGGTGGCGCGCGACTACCCACAGGTGGAGTTGACCCACATGTACGTGGACAACGCCGCCATGCAGCTCGTACGCGCGCCCAAACAGTTCGACGTGATCCTCACCGGCAACTTGTTCGGCGACATCTTGTCGGACGAGGCGGCCATGCTGTCGGGCTCCATCGGCATGCTGCCCTCGGCCTCGCTCGATGCGCACGGCAAGGGCCTGTACGAGCCCATCCACGGCAGCGCCCCGGACATCGCCGGCCAGGACAAGGCCAACCCGCTTGCCACTGTGCTATCGCTGGCGATGATGTTCCGCTACAGTCTCGATGACGCTGAGACCGCCGGGCGCATCGAGGCGGCAGTGCGCAAGGTGATCGCCGCCGGCTACCGCACCGGCGACATCTACAGCCCCGGCTGCCGGCTGGTGTCCTGCAGCGCCATGGGGGATGCGGTGGTGGCGGCTTTGTGAGTCTTCACGCGAGGAGTACGGACATGAAACGGGTAGGACTGATCGGCTGGCGCGGCATGGTGGGCTCCGTGCTGATGGGGCGCATGCGCGAGGAGGGGGATTTCGACCTCATCGAACCGGTGTTCTTCTCCACCTCCAACGCCGGCGGCCAGGGCCCCGACATTGGCCGCGAGCTGCCGCTGCTCAAGGATGCGATGTCCATCGAGGAGCTCAGGGCGATGGACATCATCCTCACCTGCCAAGGCGGCGACTACACCAAGGAGGTCTACCCGAGGCTCAGACAGGCGGGCTGGCAGGGCTACTGGATCGACGCCGCCTCCACCCTGCGCATGCAGGAGGACGCCATCATCATCCTCGACCCGGTCAACCTGCACGTCATCCGCGAGGCGTTGGCACGCGGGGTGAAGACCTACGTAGGCGGCAACTGCACGGTGTCGCTCATGCTCATGGCTATGGGCGGCCTGTTCGCGGCCGATCTCGTCGAGTGGGTCAGCCCCATGACCTATCAGGCCGCCAGCGGCGCGGGTGCGCGCAACATGCGCGAACTCCTCGTGCAGATGGGGGCCATCCACGCCGAGGTGAAGGACCTGCTCGACGACCCCGCCAGCGCCATCCTGGAGATCGACCGCAAGGTGACCGCCTTTCTGCGCTCCGATCGCTACCCGCTGGAGGCGTGGCCCGTGCCGCTGGCAGCTAGCCTCATCCCCTGGATCGACAGCCAGCTCGACAGCGGCCAGAGCCGCGAGGAATGGAAGGCGCAGGTGGAGGCGAACAAGATCCTCGGCCGCGCCCACGACCCCATCCCCATCGACGGGCTGTGCGTGCGTATCGGCGCCATGCGCTGCCACAGCCAGGCGCTCACCATCAAGCTCAAACGCGACGTGCCGCTGGCCGATCTCGAGGCCCTCATCGCCCAGCACAACGCCTGGGTCAAGGTGGTGCCTAACGACCGCGAGATCACCCTACGTGAGCTGACCCCGGCGGCGGTGACCGGCACGCTGACCGTGCCCGTGGGACGGCTGCGCAAGCTCAACATGGGGCCGCAGTACCTCACCGCCTTCACGGTGGGGGATCAGCTGCTGTGGGGGGCGGCCGAACCCCTGCGGCGCATGCTGCGCATCCTGCTGGAGGCTTGAGCGCGCGCATGTCGCGCCCCTGGCGGCTGGCCATCCTCGGAGCCGACAGCCCGGTCGGCGAGTCCCTGCTCGCCGAGCTGGCCGAGCAGGACTGGGCACCGCAGGCGATCCTGCCGGTGAGTCTGGGCGAGGCCGACAGTGCCGTGACCTGGCAGGGCGAAGACTGGCCCTGCCAGCCCGTGGATGGGGTGGATTGGACCGCGGCCGAGGCGCTGGCCGTGGCCCTGCAGGGCCCGGCCGCGCAACGTGCGCTCGCCACCCTGCCGCTGAGCGAACTGCCACTGGTGGTGATCGGCAGCGGCCTGACGACAGCGGGGCAGGCGCCCGTCATCGAGGTGGCCGAGGCCGCGGCCGAGGCCATCCAGCGCGTCCTCAGGGCACTCGCCGCAGGTGGGCGGATCGAGCGTCTGAGCGGCTTCATCGGCCTACCAGTGGCCGCCCTGGGGCGCGAGGGCGTGGAGGAGCTGGCGCGGCAATCGCGTGCCCTGTTCGCTCTGGAAGCGATCGAGGTGCACGCCTTTCCGGTACAGATCGCCTTCAACCTCAACCCACAGGTCGGGCCGATCGGGCAGGACGGCCGTTCGGCCTATGAGTCCGCGCTGCAACGCGCCCTGTCTGCCGCCTTCGGCCCCGGCCTCGTCACCCAGCTCACCGCCGCCTGGGTACCCACCTTCCATGGCGCCGTCGCCGACCTGCACGGGTTATGCCAAAACCTCCAGTCCACGGACGAGATTCGGGCGCGCCTGCGGCACGTGCCGGGGCTGATGCTGATGGATGCCGCGCTGCCTGGAGCGGCCCCCACGCCCGCCACCGACGCGGTGGACAGCAGCGAGGTGGCCGTGGGCCGATTGCGTCTCGACCCGGAGGGTGGATTCTCGTTGTGGCTCGCCTTCGACTACTGCCGACTGCAGGCCCATTTGTTGTGTGCGGGGCTGGAGAAACTGATTGAATTTAAACCCGAATGAAGTTACTGTTCAACATGGCCTCAGGTTGAGCGTATAAGCCTTGGGGAGTAAAGCGAAAAGGGTGTCCTGACGATAAAACTGGATCAACCCTGAAATGCGTTGAAAATCTCGATGAGCGGAGCGATGCGGAATAAGCGACGGATCGGAGGTTTGTTGGCGGCGCTCACACTGGCCTGGGGCGCACACGCAGCAGGGCTGGGGCGGCTGACGGTCCACTCGGCCCTGGGTCAACCCCTCAAGGCCGAGATCGAATTGCTGGCGGTGCAGCGCGACGAGTTGGCCTCGCTCAGCGTCCGGCTGGCCAGTGCCGAGGCCTTCCGCCAGGCGCGCATGGAACGCGCCGAGGCACTGTCGGGTCTGCGTTTCGAGCTAGACCAAAGGCCCAACGGCCAGCCCATCGTGCGCATCACCTCGTCCGCCCCGATCAACGATCCCTTCCTCGACCTGCTCATTGAACTGAGCTGGAACACCGGGCGGCTCATCCGCGAATATACCCTGCTGTTCGATCTGCCCCCGGACGCTCGCCCCCGTGCTGAGACCCCGCCGGTCGCACCGGTGGTGGCGGAACGGCCGGCGGCGCAGACGGGCACCGCAGCCGCCGCGCCAGCGCCGGCCAAACCGGCTGCGCCGACGCGATACGGTCCCGTGCGCCCCGGTGAGACCCTGCAGGCCATCGCCCGCAAGACGCGGCCGGCGGACGTGACCGTGGAGCAGATGATGGTGGGGATCTACCACCACAATCGCGCGGCCTTCCTCGGCAACAACATGAACCGGCTCCGACAGGGGACGGTGCTCAACCTGCCCGACCGCGATCTCGCCCTGCGGGTGGATCCGCAGCGGGCTGCGCGCGAGGTCAGGCAGCACGCATCGGCCTGGGCATCCTATCGCAGCCGCTTGGCCGAGGCGGTGGCGCAGGCGCCGGCGCGGGCGGCGCCCGAGGCGGAGGCCGGACGCCTGGTCACGGCCGAGCCGCCCAAGGCACCCGCGCCGCCGGCCAAGACGGAGGACGTGCTCAAGCTGTCCAAGGGGGCCCCCGCCTCACCCCAGGCCCTGGAGCGCATCCAGTCCCTGGAGGAGGAGCTAGCCGCCAAGGGCAGGGCGCTGCAGGAGGCGCAGGAACGGGTGGCGCAGCTCGAACGCACGGTCAAGGACCTGCAACGCCTGTTGGAACTGAAGGCGGCGGCTCCGTCTGCCTCGCCGGCCCCTGCGCCAGCACCCGAACCGCCCGCCCCGCCGGCCGAGGCGGTGCCAGCCGCCCCCGCACCAGCCCCGCAAGCGGCGGCCGTCGCGTCCAAGCCACCGGCCCAGCCGGCCACACCCAAGGTCGCCGCACCCCCGCCCAGTCCTGAGGACGAGGGGCCGAGCTGG
>JANWZL010000077.1 GCA_025054655.1 Thiobacillaceae bacterium
GCGTGGACTACCAGGGTATCTAATCCTGTTTGCTCCCCACGCTTTCGTGCCTGAGCGTCAGTGCAGGCCCAGGGGGCTGCCTTCGCCATCGGTGTTCCTCCTGATCTCTACGCATTTCACTGCTACACCAGGAATTCCACCTCCCTCTGCCACACTCTAGATGCCCAGTTCCAAACGCCAGTCCTAGGTTAAGCCCAGGGATTTCACGTCTGGCTTAAGCATCCGCCTGCGCACGCTTTACGCCCAGTAATTCCGATTAACGCTCGCACCCTACGTATTACCGCGGCTGCTGGCACGTAGTTAGCCGGTGCTTCTTCTGCCGGTACCGTCATCTACCCAACGTGTTAGGTCAGGCCATTTCGTCCCGGCCGAAAGCGGTTTACAACCCGAAGGCCTTCTTCCCGCACGCGGCATGGCTGGATCAGGGTTGCCCCCATTGTCCAAAATTCCCCACTGCTGCCTCCCGTAGGAGTCTGGGCCGTGTCTCAGTCCCAGTGTGGCGGATCATCCTCTCAGACCCGCTACCGATCGTCGCCTTGGTAGGCCTTTACCCCACCAACTAGCTAATCGGACATCGGCCGCTCGGATAGCGCGAGGCCTTCCGGTCCCCCGCTTTCACCCTCAGGTCGTATGCGGTATTAGCCCACCTTTCGATGGGTTATCCCCCACTACCCGGTACGTTCCGATGCATTACTCACCCGTTCGCCACTCGCCGGCTCCCCGAAGGGACCGCTGCCGTCCGACTTGCATGTGTAAAGCATGCCGCCAGCGTTCAATCTGAGCCAGGATCAAACTCTTCAGTTCAATCCATCTCGCCTAATCTACATAGGCCGCCAGGCTCTGCTCGCGCACGCCACCCCACAAAAGCTACCTCACCCCACCCTCCGGCTAGGGCTCAGCCCGCTCCAGCAAGGTCACGCACGCCTCAGGCACAGGCTCAAGGTCTTCTTTCCCACACACCCCAGCAGCACACCAGCCTAACCCCCTCAATAAACCCAGGCACACAACTACCCCAGGCTACCTCAGGGAACGCACCTCAACAGTGCTACACAGACCAACATGCCACCAGGCCCCTCAAACCCATGCCCACACTTCAAAGGCTGGATCGATTCTTAAAGAACGTTCCCGCGTTGCGCTGCAGGAGAGCCGCGCACTATACGGAAGGTCTTCGGCGACGTCAAGCGTTGTGTTGAAAAATTTTGTCCCTCGCGTGACCGAGGTGTGACTTCAGGCGTCTGCCAGCGTCAGGGTGACGCGGGCGAAGCGGCGCTTGCCGACCTGGGCGACGACCTGGCTGCCCGGCGCAAGGGTCAGGGCCTTGTCGCTGACCTTCTGGCCGTCGAGCCGCACGCCGCCACCGGCGATCTGGCGCAGGGCCTCGGAGGTGCTGGCCACCAGTCCGGCCTGCTTGAGCAGCTGGGCGATGGGCAGCCCCGCGGCCGGGGCGGTGAGGGTAACCTCCGGCATCTCCTCCGGCAGGGCACCATGACGGAAGCGGGCCTCGAATTCCTCCAGTGCGTGGCGGGCGGCGGCCTCGCCATGGAAACGGGCGACGATCTCCAGGGCGAACTCGACCTTGATGTCGCGCGGGTTGCGGCCTTGCTCGACCTCGCGCCGCCAGCGGCGCACGGCTTCGATCGGACGGAAAGACAGCAGCTCGATGTAGCGCCACATCAGCGCGTCCGAGATGGACATGAGTTTGCCGAACATCTCGCCAGGTGGCTCACAGATGCCGATGTAGTTGCCCAGCGATTTGGACATCTTCTGCACGCCGTCGAGCCCTTCCAGAATGGGCATGGTGAGCACCACCTGGGGCTCCTGCCCGTAGTGCTTCTGCAGCTCGCGGCCGACCAGGAGGTTGAATTTCTGGTCGGTGCCGCCCAGCTCGACGTCGGCACGCAGGGCCACCGAGTCGTAACCCTGGATCAGGGGATAGAGGAATTCGTGGATGGCGATGGGCTGACCGCCGTGGTAGCGCTTGGCGAAGTCGTCGCGTTCCAGCATGCGCGCCACGGTGTACTTGGCGGCCAAGGCGATGAGGCCGGCGGCGTCCATCTGCCCCATCCAGCTGGAGTTGAACATGACCAAGGTCCGCTCCGGGTCGAGGATCTTGAAGATCTGGCTCTCGTAGGTGCGGGCGTTGTCGATCACCTCATCGCGCGTGAGCGGCTTGCGGGTGGCACTCTTGCCGGTGGGATCGCCGATCATGCCGGTGAAATCGCCGATCAGGAAGATGACTTCGTGCCCGAGGTCCTGGAACTCGCGCAGCTTGTTGATGAGCACCGTATGCCCCAGGTGCAGATCGGGGGCGGTGGGGTCGAAACCGGCCTTGACGCGCAGAGGTCTGCCAGTCTTGAGCTTCTCGATCAGCTCCGCCTCGATCAGCAGTTCATCGGCACCGCGTTTGATGCGCTCCAGGGCTTCTTCGATCGAGGGCATGCGAGGGGGGATGGTTTGGAGCGGGTGATGGGAATCGAACCCACGTCATCAGCTTGGGAAGCTGAGGTTCTACCATTGAACTACACCCGCATGGTAGGATTGCAGCCCTATATGCTACCCGATCTGGGGCGCAGTTAGAAGACGATCAGCAGACAAGACGATCAGCAGACGATCGCCGTAGAGATGATCACCGTCCGTATCAATGGAGAGCCGCGGCAGCTCGAAGCCCCCATCGACGTGGCCGCACTGCTCGAGCGGCTGGGGCTGGCGCACCGGCGGGTGGCCGTGGAGCGCAATGGCGAGATCGTACCGCGCAGCCTCCACGCCAGCACCCCAATCCTGGACGGCGATCGACTGGAGATCGTGGTCGCCGTCGGCGGCGGCTGAATGTTGTGTGAGGTGTGAGGCGACTGGTCGTCAGCTTCGCACCCCATAGCCCGCCTACCCACACGCCTCCCCCTCACCCCTTGCCTTTCTTCCTCACGCCTCACCCTTACCCCTCACCCAAGCTATGGACCCTTTCCTCCTCGCTGGCAAGACCTACACCTCACGGTTGCTCATCGGCACCGGCAAATACAAGGACTTCGCGCAGACGCGTGCCGCGATCGACGCCTCCGGTGCCGAGATCGTCACGGTGGCCATCCGCCGCACCAACATCGGCCAGGCGCCTGACCAGCCCAGCCTACTCGACTACGTGCCGCCGCAACGGTTCACCCTGCTGCCCAACACCGCCGGCTGCTATACGGCCGAGGAGGCGGTGCGCACCCTGCGGCTGGCGCGCGAGTTGCTGGATGGACACGACTTGGTGAAGCTGGAGGTGCTGGGGGACCCACAGACCCTCTACCCCAACGTGGTGGAGACCCTCAAGGCCGCTGAGATGCTGGTGCGCGAGGGCTTCAAGGTCATGGTCTACACCTCGGACGACCCCATCGTCGCCCGCCAGCTGGAGGAGATCGGCTGTGTGGCCGTCATGCCGCTCGCCTCCCTGATCGGCTCTGGCATGGGCATCCTGAACCCCTGGAACCTGCAGATCATCATCGACCGCGCCCGCGTGCCGGTGATCGTGGACGCCGGAGTGGGGACGGCCTCGGATGCCACCATCGCCATGGAGCTGGGCTGCGATGCGGTGCTGATGAATACGGCCATCGCCGCTGCGCGCGACCCGGTGCTCATGGCCAGCGCGATGAAGAAGGCGGTCGAGGCCGGGCGCGAGGCCTATCTCGCTGGCCGTATGCCCAAGAAGGTCTATCAAGCGAGCGCCAGTTCCCCCACCTCCGGGCTGATCGGTAGCTGATCCAATGCAGGAGCCAACGCCGGATGGCGCGCCGGCGCGCCGCCCCATACGTAGTTATGTCCTGCGCGCCGGGCGCCTGGGCCCGGGTCAGGCGCGAGCCCTGACCGAACTGGGGCCGCGCTTTCTCATCCCCTATCGACCCGAACCGCTGGACCTCGACGCCGCATTCGGCCGCATCGCCCCCAAGGTGCTGGAGATCGGCTTCGGCATGGGCGAGACCACGGCGCGCATCGCCGCGGAACACCCGGACACGGATTACCTCGGCGTGGAGGTGCACACCCCTGGGGTGGGCGCCCTGCTCAAACGCATCGGCGAGTTGGGGCTCAGCAACGTGCGCATCGTCCAGTACGACGCGGTAGAGGTGCTGCGTCACATGCTGCCGCCGGATTCCCTGGATGGGGTGCATGTCTATTTCCCCGACCCCTGGCCGAAAAAACGACACCACAAACGCCGGCTGATCCAGCCGGACTTCGTGCGGCTGCTGGCCAGCCGTATGAAGCCGGGTGCCTATTTACACTTGGCCACCGACTGGGAGGACTACGCCCGGCAGATGCTCGCCGTGCTCTCGGCCGAGCCCATGCTCACCAACACGGTCGAGGGTTATGCACCCCGCCCGGCCTGGCGGCCGCTGACCAAGTTCGAGCAGCGGGGACTCAGGCTGGGGCACGGCGTGTGGGACCTGCTGTTCCGGCGTCGTTGAGCGTTCGCTTTTCGACGCACTGACGAACCTCCGACGAGTCGCAGTCCCACCCCTTCTGAGGCCCAGCCCACGGCGCGGGGCGGCAGCGCCCACAGCTGGCATGGCAGATGCAATGGCTGGGGTGTGTGCGCGCAGGATGGTCACCGATGCAAGCCACGCTATGCCAGGGGACTGGCCGCCGCCCCCTGATCCGCTTCGACGATGGGCGCCTGGGCATCCCGGTCAATCTGCATTTCCGCTCGCGCCTGGACTTCTTGTTCCATCTGGGCCGGCGGGTGGAGGTGATCTCGCAGTTGTCAGAGCAGCACTACACCGTGCGGCTGCCAGGGGCGCCCCTGCATCTTCTGCCCTGGGCGTGCATGGTCGGGCGACGTGGGCTAACATGGACGCCATCGCAGAGCCCGCGTCACGATGCCCGAGCTGGCTGAACTGATCAAACTGGCGGTGAGCCTGTTCGCCATCGTCGATCCGATCGGCAGCATACCGCTCTATCTCAGCGCCACCCAGGGTTGGCCGGCCGAACGGCGTGCGCGCACCGCCCGGGCGGCGGCGCTCACCGTCTTCGCCGTGCTGGGCCTGGCGGCCTTCAGCGGGGTGAGCCTGCTGCACTTCTTCGGCATCAGTCTGGCCTCGTTCTCGGTGGGCGGCGGGTTGTTGCTACTGCTGCTGTCCATCTCCATGCTGCAGGCGAGGAGCAGCCCGCTGCGGCAGACCGAGGAGGAGGCGCAGGAGGCGATCGAGCGCGAGTCCGTGGGGGTGGTGCCGCTGGGGGTGCCGCTGCTTGCCGGCCCGGGCGCCATCACCCAGGTCATCCTCGCCAGCCACAACACGGGGGCGGGCCTGGGGTTGCACAACCTCGCCCTGCTGTTGCCGATCGCGGCGGTCGCCCTGTCGGTGTGGGTGATCTTCCGCGCCGCCCTGCCGTTGAGCCGGCGTCTGGGGCCGACCGGCACGCATCTGGTCACGCGGCTGATGGGGCTGATCATCGCCGCCATCTCGGTGGAGATGATCGCCCGTGGGCTCAGTGAGCTTTTTCCCGGGTTGGCCGGCTGAGCTGGGGAGCATTTCCACCGGCCGATGGCGGGGCGATAATTGGCCTTTGCGTTCACGACAAGGGGAGCATGATGCAGCGCAGGGATTTCCTCCTCGCCGCTGGTGCGGCCGGTCTGCTCACCGGCTGCGCCAGAGAACAGCAGAAGGCCGCGACCTCCGCCCTGCCCGAGGTGCGCTGGCGGCTGGCCTCCAGTTTTCCCAAGAGTCTGGACACCATATACGGTGCGGCCGAGGTGATGGCGCGCCGCGTGGCGGCGGCCACCGACGGTCGCTTCCAGATCAAGGTGCACGCCGCTGGCGAGATCGTGCCCGGGCTGCAGGTGATGGATGCGGTGCAGCAGGGTACGGTGGAATGCGGCCACACCGCCAGCTACTACTACGTGGGCAAGGACATGGCCTTCGCTTTCGACACGGCCCTGCCCTTCGGTTTGAACGCGCGGCAGCAGAACGCCTGGATGTACGCAGGCGGGGGCCTGAAGCTTATGCGTGAGCTGTTTGCACAATACAACATCATCCACTTTCCCGGCGGCAACACCGGGGTGCAGATGGGGGGATGGTTCCGCAAGGAGATCAAACAGTTGTCCGACCTGCAGGGGCTGAAGATGCGCATCCCGGGCCTGGGCGGCCAGATCATGGCCAAGCTCGGTGCAGTGCCGCAGACGCTCGCCGGCGCGGACATCTACCCGGCCCTGGAACGCGGCACCATCGACGCGGCCGAGTGGGTGGGGCCTTATGATGACGCCAAGCTGGGCTTTCACAAGCTGGCGCCGCACTACTACTTTCCGGGCTGGTGGGAAGCAGGACCGCAGCTGTCCTTTTACGTCAACCTCGGTAAGTGGCGGGAATTGCCGCCGGCCTATCAGGCGGTATTCGAGGCCGCCTGCGCCGAAGCCAACCAACACATGCTGGCCGAGTACGACGCCAAAAACCCGCAGGCCCTCATGCAGCTCGTCGCCCAGGGCGTGAAACTACACGCCTTCCCGCAGGAGGTGATGGAGGCCGCGCGCGCCGCCGCCTTCCAGCTGTATGAGGAGGAGGCCGCGCGCAACGCCAACTTCCGGCGCATCTACACGGAGTGGAAACAGTTCCGCGAATTTGAGCTGCAGTGGTTCAAGGTGGCGGAGCTGAGCTACGCCAACTTCCTCGCCCTGGCCCGCTGAGGCGACGGTCCCCGTCCGGTCCTGCGGTGGGTGGCCACGGCCGACGGTTCGCCCTTGCAGGGCGGAACTGCCCTAGGGTGGGGGAGTGGTGCCGCCGATCAGCGCAGCACCACCAGGACCACCCGCCGGTTCTTGGCACGTCCGGCAGCGGTACGGTTGTCGGCGATGGGGGCGCTCTCACCGTAGGAGATGGTGCTCATGCGTGCCAGCGGCAGGCCGCCGCTGCGGTGCAGGTAGGCACGCACCGCCTCGGCCCGCTTGAGACCCAAACGCTCGTTGTAGTCAGCCTCGCCGCGGCTGTCGGTGTGGCCCTGGATCTCGACGTACACCGGTTTGCCCTCGCGCTTGATGCGTTCGGCGAAGGCGTCGAGCGCGGCGCGGGCCTCTTCGTTCAGCGCGGCATGATCGGGCCCGAACCGTAGGGTGTCGTCGGTGAGCACGACTTCGTACAGCAGCTTGCCCTCGGCCAGCCTGCCGGCGGCCTGCGCGCGCTCCAGGGCCTCCTGGGCGGTGCGCGAGACCGCCGTGATGCGCTCCTCGTGCGCCTTGAGGGTGGTCTCGATGCGCTCCATGCGGCCGCCGTGGCCGGCCACCTGCGCTTCCATGCGGCGCTGACTTGCCTCCAAC
>JANWZL010000089.1 GCA_025054655.1 Thiobacillaceae bacterium
ATCAACATCCAGATGATCTCCACCTCCGAGATCAAGATCTCGGTGGTGGTGGACGACAAGTACATGGAGTTGGCGGTGCGGGCCCTGCACCAGGCCTTCGAGCTGGACAAGGAGCCGGCCGTGCCCGCCACGGCCTGATGCAGCCGCACACCGCAGGGCGTGGTCAGGCGGTGTGATAGGCGCGGCTGTCGGCCTTGACCGTATCGACCAGCACCCGCACGTTGTGCGGTGGGGTGAACTGCGAGATGCCGTGGCCCAGGTTGAACACGTGGCCGGGGCCGGGGCCGAAGCTCGCTAGGATGCGGCGGGCCTCGGCCACCACGGCTTCTGGCGGGGCGAACAGCACCGCCGGGTCCATGTTGCCCTGTAGGGCCACGCGATCACCCACCCGTCGGCGCGCCTCGCCGATCTCCACGGTCCAGTCCAGGCCGACGGCATCGCAGCCGCAGGCGGCGATGTGCTCCAGCCACAGGCCCCCGCCCTTGGTGAAGACGATGCGCGGTACCACGCGGCCCTCGTGCGCGCGCTTGAGCTCCGCCATGATGCGGGTGAGATAGGGTAGGGAGAACTCCAGATAGGCCGCCTGGGAGAGCATGCCCCCCCAGGAATCGAACACCATCACCGCCTGCGCCCCGGCCTCGATCTGGGCGTTGAGGTAATCGGTGACGGCGCGGGTGTTCACCTCCAGGATACGGTGCAGCAGGTCGGGGCGGCTGTAGAGCAGGGTCTTGAGCCTGAGGAACTCGCTGCTGCCCTCGCCTTCGACCATGTAGCAGGCGAGCGTGAAGGGGCTGCCGGCGAAACCGATCAAGGGCACCGAGCCGTCGAGCGCGCGACGGATCTCGGCCACGGCATCGAGCACGTAACGCAGGCGGTCGTAGGGGTCGGGTGCGGTCAGGTCGCGGATCTCCCACTCCTCGCGCAGCGGCCGCTCGAACTTGGGCCCCTCGCCTGGGGCGAAGTACAGGCCCAGCCCCATGGCGTCGGGGATGGTGAGGATGTCGGAGAACAGGATGGCGGCATCCAGGTCGTAGCGGGCGAGCGGCTGCAGCGTCACCTCGGTGGCCAGCGCCGGGCTCTTGCACAGCGTGAGGAAGTCCTGTGCTCGCTCGCGGGTGGCGCAGTACTCGGGCAGGTAACGGCCGGCCTGGCGCATGAGCCAGATCGGGGTGTACTCGGTGGGCTGGCGCAAGAGCGCCCGCAGCAGGGTGTCGTTACGCAGGGGTCTCATGCGCGCACGCTGGGCCCGTTCGGTTGGGACAGCGGCATTATACGCCCAGGCCGGGCCGTCGGCGCAGCCGGTCGTGCCCCCGACCGTGCGCGGCCGCTGCCTAGCCCGCCGGGCGTTCCACCGCGCCGTCTTCCAACCCCAGCTCCTGGATCTTGCGCGTGAGCGTGTTGCGGCCCCAGCCGAGCAGGTTGGCCGCCTCGATGCGGCGCCCGCCCGTGTGCGCGAGCGCCACACGGATCAGGGTGCGCTCGAACTCGGCGGTGAGGGCATCGAGGATGCCGTGCTCGCCGCGGGCGAGCCGCTCGCGGGCGGTACGGGCCAGGGCCTCGGCCCAATCCTGCAGCGGTGGTTCGGGGGTGTGCTGCGGCTCGGGTGGCAGGTCCTTCGCCTCGATCACCTGGCCTGGGGCCATGACGGTGAGCCAGTGGCAGAGGTTTTCGAGCTGGCGCACGTTGCCGGGATAGGGCAGGGCCGTGAGCAGGCGCATGGCCTCGTCCGAGACCTGTTTGGGCTCGACGTTCAGTTCACGCGCGCTCTTCTGCAGGAAGTGGCGCACCAGCAGCGGGATGTCCTCGCGCCGTTCCCTCAGCGGTGGCAGGCGCAGGCGGATGACGTTGAGGCGGTGATAGAGGTCCTCGCGGAACAACCCCTGGCGCACGCGTTCCTCGAGATTCTGGTGGGTGGCGGCGATCACCCGCACGTTCACCCGGATGGGGGTGTGGCCGCCCACGCGGTAGAACTCGCCGTCGGCCAGCACGCGCAGCAGCCGGGTCTGCAGTTCGGCCGGCATGTCGCCGATCTCGTCCAGGAACAGGGTGCCGCCGTCGGCCTGCTCGAAGCGGCCGCGGCGCGAGCCCGTGGCGCCGGTGAAGGCCCCGCGCTCGTGCCCGAACAGCTCGCTCTCCAGCAGGTCGCGCGGGATGGCGGCGGTGTTCAGGGCGATGAAGGGCTTGTCCCTCCTGGGGCTATGGTGGTGCAGCGCGCGCGCCACCAGCTCCTTGCCGGTGCCGGTCTCGCCGGTGATGAGCACGGTGGCGTGCGAGGCGGCCAGCCGACCGATGGCGCGAAACACCTCCTGCATGGCCGGCGCCTGCCCAAGCAGCCCCTGCCGGGTGAGGCTCTCGCCACCGCCCAGTCCCTCCTCGCGCTGGCCTTCCTCGAGCGCGCGATGGATGAGCTCCAGGGCGTGGTTGAGGTCGAACGGCTTGGGCAGGTATTCGAAGGCGCCGCCGGCGAAGGCCGACACCGCCGAGTCGAGGTCGGAATAGGCGGTCATGACGATGACCGGCAGACGGGGGTGCCGGGCCTTGACCTTTTCCAGGAAGGCGAGCCCATCCATGCCGGGCATGCGGATGTCGGTGAGGATGGCGCCGGGCGTGTCCTCCTGCAGGGCCGCGAGCGCCGCCGTGGCGGTGTCGAACACGCGGTGGGGCAGGTTCTCGCGCTTGAGGGCCTTTTCGAACACCCAGCGGATGGAGCGGTCGTCGTCGATGATCCAGATCGGTCGCATTGTGGTGGGGGCGAGAGAAGTGTCGGCAGGCTAGCCAGATACCTGATGCCTGGCCCCTGTCTCCTGGACCGGCAGATAGATGGAGAAGCAGGTGTTGCCCGGCTCGCTGACCACGTGGATGACGCCCTCATGGCGTTGGATGAGGCTTTGCGCCAGGGTGAGGCCCACACCGCTGCCGCCTTCGCGGCCGGAGACCAGGGGGAAGAAGATCTTGTCCTGCATCTCGGGCGGGATGCCGGGGCCGTGATCGATCACGTCCACGCGCACGGCCAGGCGCCAGCGCTTCATGGCCAGGGTGATCTGACGCACGGCCCGGCTGCGCAGGATGATCTCGCCTTGTCCCTCGACCGCTTGGGCGGCGTTACGGGCGATGTTGAGCACGGCCTGGATCAGTTGTTCGAGGTCGCCCCGCACCTCGGGCAGGCTCACGTCGTAGTCGCGCCGGATGGCGAGCTGGGGGTATTCCGCCAGCAGGAGGTTGCGCACCCGCTCCAGCACTTCGTGCACGTTGAGCGGCCGGATCTCGGGCCGCCGTGCGGGAGCGAGCCAGCGGTCGAGCAGGTTCTGCAGCCGGTTGGCCTCCTGGATGATGACCTGGGTGTACTCCGACCACTCCGCCCCGCTCAATTCCGCCTCCAGCAGCTGCGCCGCGCCGCGGATGCCGCCGAGCGGGTTGCGGATCTCGTGCGCTAGCTGCCGCAACAACCACTGCACCGTCTGCGCCTGCGCCAGCGCCTGCTCCTCGCGGGCGATGCGCACACCGTTGCCCGCCGGGTGGAACTCCAGCACGACCCCGCCCTTGCCCTCTTCCACCGGGGTGACGGTCACGTTGAGGGTGAGGGTCAGTTCACCCACCTCCAGCGCCAGGTGGTGTTCGACGAAGCTCATGCCCTCTTTCAGGGCGATCTCGACCGCGCGCTCCAATTCGGGGCATGGGTGCACCAATGCGGACAGGGTGCGGTCCAAGGCATTGCGGGCGGGTAGGCCGAACAGGTTTTCCGCCGCGGCGTTCAGATAGCGGATATGACGTGCCGCGTCGAGCAGGACGACGGCGGTGGCGAGCAGATCGAGCGAGGGGGCGCTGGCGTGCATGCGTGTGCAGGTGGGGGCGCCAGTCCGTTCTAGCAAAACGCGGGCCAGCCCGCGGCACAGGCGACCTTCCCCCCATCAGCGGATCAGGGCCAGCTCCTTGTTGAGCATCTCGATGTTCTTCTCGTGCAGACGCACCGCCTCGGCCAGGCGGTTGAGGTCGGCACCGGGCTGGCGGCCGGCCTCGGCCAGGGCGCGGCGGGCGGCATCCAGATTGCGCTGCTCGCTGGCCAGCTCCTGCATCAGCAGCTGACGGCGCATGTCGTCACGCCGGCGCTGGGTGCCCGCATCGACCTTGGGGAAGTAGGCTGGGGAGGGGGTGCTCACGCGCGGTTTGGCGGCGGGTGTGCTGCCCTTGGGCGGGCTGGGCGGCGTGGGACCGGGCAGGGGGCCGAGATCGAGCTTCTTCGCCCCGGGACGGGGCATGTTGGTATAGGTCACGTTGCCCTCATCGTCGATGAACTTGTAGATCTCGGCGCGCGCAGGGGCGCAGGCGAGCAGCAGGCAGAGGGCGAGGTGCGGTCGACGCATGCGGCCACGGGCGACGAATGATGGATCAGTGTAAGGCGGCCGCCGCCCGCAGGCAATAAAAAGGGCAGCCAGCTGGCTGCCCGGACACAGGAGCGAAGCAATCAGACCGAGTAATACATGTCGAACTCGACCGGATGGGTGGTCATGCGCAGCCGCGTGACCTCCTCCATCTTCAGCTCGATGTAGGCATCGATGAAGTCGTTGCTGAACACGCCGCCGCGGGTGAGGAACTCGCGGTCGCGGTCGAGCGCCTCCAGCGCCTGGTCGAGCGAGTGGCACACGGTGGGGATGTTCTTCGCCTCCTCGGGCGGCAGGTCATACAGGTTCTTGTCGGCCGGGTCGCCCGGGTGGATCTTGTTCTGCACCCCGTCGAGGCCGGCCATGAGCATGGCGGCGAAGGCGAGATAGGGGTTGGCGATCGGGTCGGGGAAACGCACCTCGATGCGGCGCGCCTTCTCGCCTGCCACGTGCGGGATGCGGATGGAGGCGGAGCGGTTCTTGGCGGAATAGGCCAGCATCACCGGCGCCTCGAAACCGGGCACCAGGCGCTTGTATGAGTTCGTACCGGGATTGGTGATGGCGTTAAGCGCCCGCGCGTGCTTGATGATGCCGCCGATGTAGTACAGGGCGAACTCGGACAGCCCGGCGTAGCCGTTGCCGGCGAACAGGTTCTTGCCGTCCTTCCACACCGACTGATGGGTGTGCATGCCGGAGCCGTTGTCGCCGACGATGGGCTTGGGCATGAAGGTGGCGGTCTTGCCGTAGCTGTGGGCGACGTTGTGCACCACGTATTTGAGGATCTGCGTCCAGTCGGCGCGCTGCACCAGGGTGGAGAAGCGGGTGCCGATCTCACACTGGCCGGCGGTGGCCACCTCGTGATGGTGCACCTCCACCGGCACGCCCATCTCCTCCAGCGCCAGACACATGGCCGAGCGGATGTCCTGCAGCGAATCCACCGGTGGCACCGGGAAATAGCCGCCCTTGACCTTGGGCCGATGACCCAGGTTGCCCACCTCGGTCTGCTCGCCCGAGGACCAAGCCGCCTCCTCGGAGCGGATCTTCACGTGGCAGCCGGACATGTCGTCGTGCCAGGTGACGGAATCGAAGATGAAGAACTCCGGTTCGGGGCCGAAGTAGGCGGCATCGCCTAGGCCGGTGGACTTCAGATAGGCCTCGGCGCGCTTGGCGATGGAACGCGGGCAGCGGTCATAGCCCTTGCCGGTGTCGGGCTCCACCACGTCGCAGGTGAGGATGAGCGTGGTCTCGTCCATGAAGGGGTCGAGCTTGGCGGTGTCCGGGTCGGGCATCAGCAGCATGTCCGAGGCCTGGATGCCCTTCCAGCCGGCGATGGAGGAGCCGTCGAAGGCGTGCCCGTCGGTGAACTTGTCCTCGCTGAAGGCCTTGACCGGCACGGAGACGTGCTGCTCCTTGCCGCGGGTGTCGGTGAAACGCAGATCGACGAACTTGACGTCGTGTTCCTTGATCATTTTCATGACATCGGCTACCGCCATGTTTAAGCTCCTCTACTGATGGGGTGACACGGACTCAGGCTTGAAGCCGCTGATAAGCACATAGCATGCCAACCGCGTGAAGCCCGTCCACCCATTGTGCCACAATGATTCGACACGCCATGTAGCTTTTCCTTGCACTATGTTGGTGCATATTGCACTGCGTTAGTGCATCGCCCCTTTCTGGATGATCAAACCCACGGATATCCCATGACCGATCACTACGCCGTCTTTGGCCACCCCATCGCCCACTCCAAGTCCCCCCTCATCCATACCGCCTTCGCCCGCCAGACCGGACAGGACATCGATTACGTCGCCCTGCTCGCCCCCCTGGACGGTTTTGCCGAGTGCGTGGCGGCCTTTCGCGCCGGCGGCGGCCGCGGGGCGAACGTCACCGTCCCGTTCAAGGAGCAGGCCTGGCGGCTTGCCGGGCGGCGCAGTGCCAGGGCCGAGTTGGCCGGTGCGGTGAACACGCTGCGCTTCGACGCCGATGGCCTCTTCGGCGACAACACCGACGGGGCCGGCCTGGTGGCCGACCTCACCCGCAATCTGGGCATCGAGCTGGCCGGCCGCAGCATCCTGCTGCTCGGGGCGGGCGGGGCGGCGCGCGGGGTGATCGGCCCGCTGCTGGAGCAGGGGCCGGCGCGGCTGACGATCGCCAACCGCACGCCCGAGCGGGCGGTGGCGCTGGCCGAACGCTTCCGCACACTCGGCCCGGTGGTGGGCGGCGGCTACGAGGCCCTGGCCGGTCAGCGCTTCGACCTCATCGTCAACGCGACCTCGGCCGGCCTGAGCGATGAGCTGCCGCCCCTGCCGGATCGTCTGCTGGGGCCCGACGGGCTCGCCTACGACATGATGTATGGCCGCAACACCCCGTTCCTGCGCTGGGCGCGCGCCCAGGGCGCACGCTGCGCCGACGGGCTGGGCATGCTGGTCGAGCAGGCGGCGGAGGCGTTCTGGCTCTGGCGTGGGGTGCGGCCGACCACCGGCCCGGTGATCGCCATGCTGCGCGAGGGTGAGGCGAAAGGTGTGAGGGGTGAGGTGTGAGGGGGGAGGTGTAAGGGGTGAGGAGAGGGAAGCTGGGGCGGCTCATGCTCAAAGGGGGGCTGGTCGTCCTCCTGGTGGTGGCCGCCGTACAGTTGTGGTTTTTGGTGCAGGTGGCCTGGTATGGTTATTTCAACCCCTCGACCACTGCTTTCATGCAGGCGGGGCTGGCGCGACTCAAAGAAAAAGACCCCACAGCGGAGCTCAAGCAGCGTTGGGTGCCTTACGAGCGCATCTCCATCCATCTCAAACGCGCCGTGATCGCCGCCGAGGACAGCCGTTTCCTCACCCACGAGGGCTTCGATTGGGAAGGCATAGAGAGCGCAGTGGAGAAGAACCTGAAGAAGGGCCGTATCGTCGCCGGTGGCTCGACCATCAGCCAGCAGCTGGCGAAGAACCTGTTTCTGTCCGCCACGCGCAACCCCGTGCGCAAGCTGCAGGAGGCGGCCATCACCCTGATGCTGGAGGGGTTGTGGAGCAAGCGGCGCATCCTGGAGGTGTATCTGAACGTGGTGGAGTGGGGCGAGGGCATCTACGGGGCCGAGGCCGCCGCCCGCAATTACTTCGGCATCCCCGCCGCGCGCCTCACCCCCAAGCAGGCCGCGCAGCTTGCCGCCATGCTGCCCAACCCGCGTTACTACCAACGCCATCGCCAGGCCCGCGGGCTGCTCAAGCGCCAGGCCATCATCGAGCGGCGCATGGGACAGGTGGCGGTGCCGCGGTAGCAGGGATCAGGGATCAGGGATCAGGGATCAGGGGTCAGGGATCAGGGGTCAGGGAGCTGGGATCGGGGCTGGGGTGGGTGATGTGGGTTGGGTGCGGCCAGAAGGGTGCGTACGTGTTTGGCTGGTCATCCCCTGGCACCGGGAACCCATACCGACCCCGCTCATCCGCCTAACGAGGGCGCTCGGTTCCCCGTCAGCCTTCTCTTTTGCCTTCACCCCCCCTGCCCCTGATCCCTGACACCTGATACCTGGCCATGAGCGCTCACTGTTCTCTGTCATCATACTTTCTTACCCTCACCCCTCAGCCCCCTGCCCCTGATCCCTGATACCTGACCCCTGATCCCTGAAATGGACCGCCCTGCCCGCACCACCGAACACAGAGAGGAGAGCCTGCGCCAGGTGATGGAGCTCATCCATCGCCACCGCATCGTCGAGGAGCTGGTGCACAAGCAGGACATGCCGCGGCACGAGCTGATCGAGTCGCTGGTGCACAAGCAGAACCTGGCCGAGCTGCAGAAGAAGCTCGACCAGCTGCACCCGGCCGACGTGGCCTACATCCTGGAGGCGCTGCCGCTGGAGGACCGCCTGCTGGTGTGGGATCTGGTCAAGGCCGAGCGCGACGGCGAGATCCTGATCGAGGTGTCGGATGCGGTGCGCGAGTCGCTCATCGCCTCGATGGACAACCAGGAGCTGGTGGCGGCGGCGGCGAGCCTGGACACCGACGAGATCGCCGACCTCGCCCCCGACCTGCCGCGCGACGTGGTGCAGGAGCTGCTGTCCTCGCTCGATGAGGCCAAGCGCGCGCAGGTGGTGTCTTCGCTCAGCTACCGCGAGGACTCGGTGGGGGCGCTGATGGACTATGACTTTGTCACCATCCGCGCCGAGGTGACGGTGGAGGTGGCGCTCAGATACCTGCGCAGGCTGGGTGACCTGCCCAGCCAGACCGACAAACTGTTCGTGGTCGAACGCGACGGCACCCTGATCGGCGTGTTGCCCCTCAAGCGCCTGCTCATCCATGACCCCGAGGTGCACATCGCCGCCATCATGGTGGACGACCCGGTCGTCTTCCACCCCGAGGACGACGCCTCCGACGCCGCCCAGGCGTTCGAACGCTACGACCTCATCACCGCGCCGGTGGTCAATGCCCGCGGGGCCCTTGTCGGCCGGCTCACCGTGGACGTGGTGGTGGACTACATCCGCGCCCAGACCGAGGCGGACATGCTGGCCATGGCCGGCCTGCGCGAGGAGGAGGACCTGTTCACCACGGTGTGGAAGGCGGCGAAGAACCGCTGGCTGTGGCTGGGCATCAATCTGTGCACGGCGCTCGTGGCCTCGCGCGTGGTGGGGGCGTTCGAGGGTAGCATCGAAAAGCTGGCGGCGCTGGCGGCGCTCATGCCCATCGTCGCCGGGCTGGGCGGCAACACCGGCAACCAGACCGGCACCCTGGTGGTGCGCGGCCTGGCCCTCGGCCTCATCACGCGCGAGAACGCCTGGCGTTTGCTGCTCAAGGAGATGGGCATCGCCGTGCTGAACGGCGCGGTGTGGGGGGCGGTCATGGGGGTGATCACCTATGCGCTCTACGGCAACGTCGGTCTGGGCGGGGTGATGGCCCTGGCCATGCTGCTCAACCTCACCGTGGCGGCCTTGGCCGGTTTCCTCGCCCCCACCCTGATCGACCGCCTGGGGCGCGACCCCGCCTTCGGCACCGCAGTGCTGATCACCTTCATCACCGACTCCATGGGGTTTTTCATCTTCCTCGGGCTCGCCACCGTGTTCCTGTTGTGATCTCGACCGGTCTTGACCCGCGCCGGGCAGGGTGATCGAATCGCCCTATCGGTTCATCCCACGGCGTATGCGTCTGCGACCCGAGCAATTGGCGCGCATCCGCGCCATCGTCAGCGAGCTGGCCGGCCCGCAGGCCCAGGTGCGTCTGTTCGGCTCACGCCTGGACGACAGCGCCCGTGGCGGCGACCTCGATCTGTTCGTAGAGCTCAGCCGGCCGGTCGATGAGCCCGCCCTGCTGATGGCCCGCATCGCCGGGCGGGTGAGTCGGGCGCTGGATGATCGCAAGGTGGACGTGGTGCTCGCCGCCCCCAACCTCGCCCCCTTGCCCATCCACGAGCAGGCACGCCGCGAGGGGGTGTTGCTGTGATCATCGATCGCCGCGCGCAGGAGCGGCTCGAACGCCTGTCGGCCCTGGTACGTAAAGATCTGCTCCACCTCCAGCGCACCGATGCGCGCTTGTTCGCCGAGCCCTTCACCCCTGAGCGGGCGGCCCGGCTTGCCGAGGACGACATCCTGGCCGAGCGGGTGGAGGCCTTTGTGGCGCGTTTCGGGCGCCTGCAGGACACCCTGGGCGACAAGGTCCTACCTGCCTGGCTCGCCGCCCACGGCGAGCGGCCCGGCAGCTTCGCCGACAATCTGGATCGGGCCGAGCGCCTGGGTCTGGTCGAGGATGCCCAGACCTGGATCGATATGCGCAAACTGCGTGACCTCATGGTGCACGAATATGTCGAAGATCCCGCCGTGCTCGCCTCCGCGCTGCAGTCCGGCCACGCCTACGTGCCCGTGCTTGCCCGCACGGCCGAGCGGATGACCCTCGTTGCGGACGTGTAATCCGCAGACCCAGCGCATGATGCCCGACCTCACCCCCGCCCGGCTGCCCTGCGATGCCGAGATCGTCGCCCTGCTCAAGGCGGCCTTGCCCGACCTCAGGCTGGTGTATCGCTATGGCAGCGCCGGTGGGCCCCATGCGCGCGCCGACAGCGATCTGGACCTGGCAGTATGGGCCGGACACCGGCTCGACGCGGCTGAACGGCTGCAACTGTCGGCGCGGCTGGCACGGCTGTGCGGTATGGATGTGGATCTGAACGATCTGCGCACCATGCCCGTGAGCCTGCGCGTGCAGATCGTGCTCGGCGGGGCCCTGTTGTTTGCCGCCGATGCCACCGAGGCCGCGGCCTATGCCACACACACCCTGTCCGATTACGTGCGGCTCAATGAGGCACGGCGGGAGATACTGGATGACATCGGCACACGGGGGAAGATCCTTGGATGAGGTCCTGCTCGCCAAGGCCGGCATCATCGAGCGCTGTCTAAAGCGCATCGAGGAGGAATACCGGGGCCACGAGGCGGAGCTGACCAGCAATTTCACCCGCCAGGACGCCATTGTGCTCAACCTGCAGCGCGCCTGCGAGGCGGCCATCGATGCGGCCATGCACCTAGTGCGCATCCACCGCCTGGGTCTGCCGACCGACAGCCGTCATGCCTTCCAGCTCATCGACCAGGCCGGCCTGATCGATGCGCAACTGGCCCGCCAGTTGATGGCCATGGTCGGTTTTCGCAACATCGCCGTGCACGCCTACCAGGAACTGGACCTCGATATCGTGCGCAGCATCCTGGAACACCGGCTGCAGGACCTGGCCGCCTTCGCTCGCAGGCTGGTCACGCTGGGGCTGGCGGGGGGCGCAGCCACGCCGCGCTGACGGGGGAAGGGGCAAGCCCGCTGGGCAGAGGGTAGAATCACCCCAGAGCCTGCCGCCGACCCGAGACATGCACCTTGCCCTACCCGATTTTCGCCGTGCCCGCGTGCTGGTGGTCGGCGACGTGATGCTGGACCTGTACTGGCACGGTGAGACCCGGCGCATCTCGCCCGAGGCGCCGGTGCCGGTGGTGCGCATCGACAAAGAGGGCGCGCGGGTGGGTGGGGCCGGCAACGTGGCGCTGAACGTGGCCGCCCTGGGCGGGCGGGCGCGGCTCATCGGACTGGTGGGCGACGACCCCGAGGCCGACCGGCTGCAGGCGCTGCTCGCTGCGCAGGGCGTGGAGTGTGCCCTGGCGCGCGGCCTGCCGCACACCCTGCGCAAGCTGCGCGTGGTCAGCCGCCAACAGCAACTGATCCGGCTGGATTTCGAACCGCCGGCGGGGGCCGCCGACCTCCTCCTGAGCGACTATCGTCGCTGGCTGGCCGAGGCGGATTGCGTGGTGCTGTCCGACTATGCCAAGGGGGCGCTGGCCGGTGTGCGCACCCTGATCGATCTGGCGCGCGCGGCCGGCCGGCCGGTGTACATCGACCCCAAGGGGACCGATTTCGCGCGCTATCGCGGGGCCAGCCTGCTCACCCCCAATCTGGCCGAGTTCGAGGCGGTGGCGGGTCCCTGTGCGGACGCGGCCGAGATCGCCCGCAAGGGCGAGGCCTTGCGCGCGCAGCTGGGGCTCGAGGCGCTGCTCGTCACGCGCGGCGAGGAGGGCATGACCCTGATCGAGGCCGGCCGCCCCGCGCGCCATTTTCCCACCCGCGCGCGCGAGGTGTACGACGTCACCGGCGCGGGCGACACCGTCATCGCCGCCCTGGCGGCATCCATGGCCGCCGGCGCTCCCTTGGAGGAGGCGGTGCAGATCGCCAACTACGCCGCCGGTGTGGTGGTGGGCAAGTTGGGCACGGCCACCGCCAGCCCCGAGGAGATCCTCGCCGCACTGGACAGCCATGCGCCCCTGCCGCGCGGGGTGGTGGACGAGGAGGGGCTGCTCAGGCTGGTTGCCCGCGCCCGTGCGGCTGGCGAGCGCATCGTCATGACCAACGGCTGTTTCGACCTGCTCCATCCAGGGCACGTGACCTATCTCGCCCAAGCGCGCGCCCTGGGCGACCGGCTCATCGTCGCGGTGAACGACGACGCCTCGGTGCGGCGTCTGAAAGGCGAGCGCCGCCCGATCAACGCCCTGGCCGCGCGCATGACGGTGCTGGCGGCACTGGCCAGCGTGGACTGGGTGGTGCCTTTCGGCGAGGACACCCCCGAGCGGCTCATCTGCCGCGTGCGGCCGGACGTCCTGGTCAAGGGCGGCGACTACCGGCCGGAGGAGATCGCCGGGGCCGAGTGCGTGCGTGCAGCAGGGGGGGAGGTGCGGGTGTTGCCCTATGTGCAGGGTTACTCGACCACCCGTATCATCGATTGCCTGAACGCGCCATGACGCACGACCTGTCCCTGCATCTGCTGCGGGATGATGCCGCCGTGCGCTTGCAGCGTGCAGCCAAGCGACGCATCCACGACACAGAGGGCAGACTGACATGATCATCGTCACCGGCGGGGCCGGTTTCATCGGCAGCAATCTGGTGCATGCCCTCAACGCGCGCGGCATCACCGACATCCTGGTGGTGGACCACCTCAAGAACGGGCTGAAGATCAGAAACCTCGATCGGGCCGAGATCGCCGACTACCTCGACCGCGACGACTTCCTCGCCCGCGTGCAGGCCGGTCAGGACCTGGGGCCCGTCGCGGCCGTCTTCCACCTCGGGGCCTGCTCCTCCACCACCGAGTGGGACGGGCTATACGTCATGCACAACAACTACCAGTACAGCAAGGGCCTGTTCCATTGGTGCCAGCAGCGGCGCGTGCCGTTCATTTACGCCTCCTCCGCCGCGGTCTACGGCCTGGGACCCGATTTCCGCGAGGAGCGCGCCTGCGAGCGGCCGCTGAATCTGTATGCCTACTCCAAGTTCCTGTTCGACCAGTACGTGCGCCGGCATTGGCAGGCGCGCACGGCGCAGGTGGCGGGCCTGCGTTATTTCAACGTCTATGGCCCGCGCGAGGGGCACAAGGGCGGCATGGCGAGCATGGCCTACCAGCTGCACCACCAGCTCCGCAAGGACGGGGTGGTGCGCCTGTTCGAAGGCTCCGCGGGGTTCCTGCGCGACTTCGTGCATGTGGACGACACCTGTGCGGTGAAGCTGTGGCTGCTGGAACACCCGCAGGTGAGCGGCATCTTCAACGTCGGCACCGGCCGGGCGCAGAGTTTCGTCGACGTGGCGCAGGCGGTGCTGCGCCACCACGGGCGTGGCGAACTTGCCTTCATCCCTTTCCCGGAGCAGCTCAAGGGCCGCTACCAGACCTATACCCAGGCCGACCTCGCCCGGCTGCGCGCCGCCGGCTACGATGGGGCGTTCGTCCCGGTCGAGGAGGGGGTGCCGCGTTACCTCGCCTGGCTTGCGGCGCACGATGAGGCCTGAGCGAGCGCCGCAGGACATTCGCCGCATCCTCATCGTCAAGTGGAGCGCCATGGGCGACGTGGTGCTGGCCACGGCGCTGATGGAGGACATCCGGCGCGCCTTCCCCACCGCCGTGCTGCACCTGAACACCCTGCCGGCCTACGCCGGCCTGTTCGCCCATGATCCGCGCTTCGACGCGGTGTGGGCGATCGACGTGCGCAAACGCGGGGCACGGCTGACGAACGCCCTGGCCTGGATCAGGCGGGTACGGCGGGGGCGCTACGACCTCATCGTCGATCTGCAGCGCACCGACCGCAGCCGGCTGCTGCTCACGCTGCTGTTGCTCACCGGCGGCGCGCCGCGCTATCGCCTCGGCAACCGCGGCGGCTTCCCCTACACCCATCGGCCCGAGGTCACCGACCCCCGCGCGCACGCCTTCCTTATGATGCGTTCGGCCCTGCACGCCCTCGGCATCCCCACGCCGACCACCCATCCGGTGCTGCATGCGAGCCCGCAACAGGAGGCGCGGCTGACGGCGCTCATGCAGGCCGAGGGGCTCGCCCCCGGTCGCTTCGCCCTCTTCCTGCCCGGCTCGCAGGCGGCAGGCTGGCTCAAACGCTGGGGGGCGGCGCGCTACCGGGCGCTCGCTCGGCTCGTGGGCGAGGCCGGTCTGGCTGAGCGCGTCGCCGTGGTGGGTGGCCCCGACGAGGTGGAGGAATGCGCGGCGATTTGTGCAGATGCCCCATTCTGCGTCAATCTGAACGGCCGGCTGGAGCTTCTGCAAATCGCGGTGCTCGCCCAGAATGCCGCCTTCGTAGTGGCCAACGACACCGGCACCGCCCACATCGCCGCCGCCGCCGACCGGCCCATGCTGGTGCTGTGCGGTCCCACCGACCCGGCACGGGTGCGGCCCCTGGGCGAGCGGGTGAGCGCCCTCCAGGCCCTGCTGCCCTGCCGCAGCTGTTACGCCAAGGATTGCCGCAATGCGCGACGGCACGAATGCATGCAGCGGCTCACCCCCGAGCTGGTGTTGCAGGAACTGCGCGCGCTGCTGGGTCTGGCCCCGGCGCCGGCGGCAGGGCTCATCCGCCTGAGCGGTCTGCCGGCCTAGCGTCCGCCTAGCCGCGTGGCGGCGGCGGCAGCGGCGGCGCCCCCGGTGGCATCAGGCGGTCGCCCACGCGCGCGAACTGCTCCGCCTCGTACAGCTTGGCGTACTTCATGAAGGCATAGAAGGCCATGGTCTTGGCCGCCATCAGGCCGGCCCAGCCGTTGACGAAATTGCGCTTGAGCACGTAGCTCTTGAAGAAGGCGAAGGGCGGATAGATCAACATCAGCCAGGGGTTGGCGCGCACCCCGCGTGCCTGCTTGTCGGCCACCAGCCCGCTGGAGTAATGGTTGACCTTGTCCACCTTGACGTGCAGGCTGGTCTCGCCGAAGTGGTAGAACGGGTGCTTGAGCCGCTCGACCCGCCCGTCCACCACCGGCGCGGCATGGATGGGCATGTCGGTGATCCAGCCCTTGCGCTTGTCGAACAGCCGCAGGAAGTGATTCATGCGCACGCGCGGCGAGGACATGCGCCAGAACAGCTGCTCCTGCCGCGGCAGGGTGTAGCCGTCGGCGCGCGGCCCACGCGCGAGGAGGTCGCGGATCTCCTGCTGGGCCGCGGGGGAGAGCGCTTCATCCGCGTCCAGCAACAACACCCAGTCGTGCGTGGTTTTGTCCAACGCCGACTGTTTCTGCGCCCCGTAACCCTTGAAGGGCTCCTGGTAGATGCGGCAGCCGTAGCGACCGGCGATCTGCACCGTTGCATCGGTGCTGAAGGAATCCAGCAGCACGATCTCATCGGCCCAACGCACGCTGCTGAGGCAAGCCTCCAGGGTGCGGGCGTTGTTGTAGGTGGTGATGAAGACAGAGAGTTTGGTCATGTAGGCTGAGTCGGTTTGATGCCTCGCGTATGATAGCGACATGTGTGGCATTGCCGGTTTTTACGCCTTCGGCCCCGACCCATTGCCCGACCTGGGCGAGTTTGCCCACCGGCTTGCCCATCGCGGTCCGGATGGACAAGGAATATTCAAGGATGCACGCCTGGGGCTGGTGCACACGCGGCTGGCGATCATCGATCTCACCGGTGGGGCCCAGCCCCTGTACAACGAGGACGCAAGCCTGGTGCTGGTGGCCAATGGCGAGATCTACAACCACGTGGAGCTGCGCGGCGAACTTCAGGCCCTGGGCCATCGCTTCGCCACCCATTCCGACAGCGAGGTCTTGCTGCACGCCTACGAGGCCTGGGGCGAGGCGTTCCTGCAGCGTGTGCGCGGCATGTATGCCTTCGCCTTGTACGAGCGCAGCACAGGGCGGCTTTGGCTGGCACGCGATCGGCTGGGCATAAAACCCCTGTACTACGTACATTCGCAGCAGGGGCTCGCCTTCGCTTCAGAACCAAAGGCCTTACGCACCGTCCTGGGCCGTCCTCAACTGGACCTCGACGCCCTTGCCTGCCTGCTGCAGGCGAACTTCACGCCGGGTGAGCATACCCTATGGCGCGGGGTTAAACGCCTGCCGCCGGGCTGCCTGTTGCGTTGCGACGGGCGGGGTGTGCCACAGATGCAAAGCTATTGGCGGCTGAATGAAGTGCAACCCCTCCAGCTCGCTGAAAGTCAGGCCTTAGAGCGCCTGGATGCGCTGATGCAGGAGGTCGTGCGCGAGCACCTGCGTGCGGACGTGCCGATCGGGGTGTTCCTCTCCGGCGGGGTGGACTCCGCCCTGCTCACTGCATTGATCCGCGACCTCAGCGGTGAGCCGCCGCGCACCTGGTCGGTGGGCTTCAAGGGCAGCCGTGTGCACAATGAGCTGCCCGCCGCAGAGGCGGTCGCCCGACAGCTGGGGACTCGACACACGGCCGTGGAGTTCGCGGCCGACGAGCTGCTCGCCCGCTTGCCGCATGCGGTGTGGGCGGCCGACGACCTCACCGCCGATTACGCCAATTTGCCGGTGTCGCTGCTGGCCGAACGGGCGGGGGCGGAGCTGAAGGTGGTCTTCTCCGGCGAGGGTGGCGACGAGGTCTTTGCCGGCTATGGCCGTTACCGTGCACCTTGGTGGCGGAGCTTGTGGGCCAGGTTGCGCCACCCCGGCAGCGGCGGCTACCGCACGCGCGGGCTGTTCGACCGCGTGGGTCATGACCTGTTCACGCCCGAGCTGGCCGCGGCCTTGGCGCGCTGGCGTGCGCCCTATATTGCTGCCTGGCGACAAGCCCCGCGCACGGCCAGCCTCCTGGCGCGACGGCAATATGTGGACCTGACCACCTGGCTGCCGGACGATCTGTTGATCAAGGCCGACCGCATGCTGATGGCCTTCGGGGTGGAAGGCCGGGTGCCCTTCCTGGATCACCGCGTGGTGGAATTCGGGCTCGCCCTGCCCGACCCCCTCAAGGTGCGCCGCCGTAGCGGCAAGGTGCTGCTCAAGCGCTGGGGCGAGCGTTACCTGCCCCCCGAGCACCTGTGGGCGCGCAAAAGGGGGTTCACGGTGCCGGTGCGCGAGTGGCTGCAGGGTGAGCGCCTCGAGCGGCTAGCCCACGTGCTTCCGCACTGCGCAGCTGTGCGGCTGTGGCTGCGGCCAGGTGCGGTCGCAGCCCTGATCGAGCGTCACCGTCGCAGCGGCCGCCACTCTGCCCCATTGTGGGTCCTGCTCAATCTCGCCCTGTGGTATCGCATCCACATCGAAGGGGACAGTACAGCCCCGCCTCTGCAGCAGGACCCCATCGCCTATCTGGCGGCCTGAACCTGCCTGCACAACCGTTCATAGAGGTCCAGGTAGGCACCCACGATGGCCTCCTCGCTGAAGTGTTGCTCCAGTTTGCGCCGTCCGGCCGCGATCGCGGCCGCGCGCACGTCGTCCGGCCATTGCAGGATTTGCAGGCAGGTCGTGGCCAGGGTTTGCGGGTCCGCCAGCGGAACGAGCCAGCCATCCACCCCGTGTTCGATCAGCTCGCTGGGCCCCGCGGCCGCCGTGCTCACCACCGGCACGCCATGGGCCCAGGCTTCCAGGATCACGTTGCCCAGCGGTTCGTGGCGGGAGGGGCAGACGAACAGGTCGGCCAGCCGATACCAGGGGGCAGGGTCGTACTGCCAGCCGGTCCAGACGACCCGTGTCGCAATCCCCAACCGATGCGACAAGCGCTCGAGCTCCGCGCGCAAGGGCCCGTCGCCGACCATCACCAACCACAGCGGGCGGCCATCGATCTGGCCGGGCAAGCGGGCAAAGGCGGCGAGCAGGTCGGCAAAGCCTTTATTCGGATGCAATCGACCCAATCCCAGGATGACATAGGCATGCAGAGGAATACCCTGCTCGCATCGCAGCTCGGCAAGCTGCTGGGCCGACAAGATCGGGGCCGGATCGACGAAGTTACCGATGTAGAACACCCGTTCGGCCGGCAGCCCGTGCTCGATGAGATAGGTGCAGATGCCGCGCGTATTGCCTACCCAGGCATGGGCATGGCGATAGCCCTCGACGCCGTAATAGCCGCCCAGTCGGGCCAGGTGCACGGGTTTGCGGCCCTTCGTCAGATGAGTCAGCCGGGTGGCGCGGCCCATGTAGGTCTGCACCACATCGTAGCCCCGAGCGGCACGGGCGATGCGCAAGCGCGACCACAGGTCCCACACCCCGGCCATGGGGGCATGGTGACGCGGCACACAGGGATCCAGCGCGGCGTCGATCTCGCCGCCGGCCACCGTCATGGCCGCAACCGCATGGCCGCGCCGGTGCAGGGCGTTGACCAGGCGCACGAAGAAACGCTCGGCCCCGCCCAGCTTGCGGCCGCCAATGACGTGCAGGCTACGCATCATGCGCGGCAGGCGGTGGTCGATGGGCGAGGGCCATGAGTAGCAGCCAAAAGCTCACCCCCGACCAGAAGGCGTCGTACAAGGCGTTGGCCGCGTTGAGCGGGAACAGGGCGAGAGCGGCGGCCGTCAGCCAGGCGAGGTAGGCCGTTGCCTGCACACGCCAGGCGCGTAGCCACTCGCGGACGATCCACCCCCACAGCAGGGCGAAGCCCGCCAGCCCGATCACCCCGCTCTCCACGGCGATCTCCAGGGTGATCTGGTGCGGATGGGTGGGACCGGAGTGGGGGTTGAGCTGCATGAATAGGTCACCTTCCTGCGCATAGGCCGGGTAGAGGTTGCGAAAGGAGCGCGGGCCGATGCCGTTGACCCAGTGATCCTCGAACATACGCACCCCCACCCGCCAGATGGTCAGGCGATAGGAGGTCGCCGCGTCGGCCTTGCCTGCGTCCGCACTGAACAGCCCCGTGGTGACCTGCCATTTCGCTTGGAAATGCGGGCTCTGCCAGGCAAGCCCCCCCACGAGGACGCATACGGCCAGGCCAGCTGCCCACAGGTGCCGGCGCTTGGCGGAGGATGAGCGCAAGGCCCATACGGCGACCATGACCAGGGCGATCGCCGACAGGAGCCAGGCCGCCCGCTTGCCCGTGAGCAGGATGACGACTGCGTAGGCGGGGACGAGCAACCATAACACGGGCCGGCGTCGCGCCAGAGGGCCGAGCCACAGCAGGAAGACCGGGGTGAGGGTGGCGAGCACCATGCCCATGGTCTGTTTGGGATGGAACACCCCGGTGAGTTGTCCATCGATCATCGGCTGACCGAAGAGATTGACCCCGCGCAACGCCTGCACCAGTCCGTCCAGGACCCAGAAGGCGAGCGCCACGCCCACGATGGCGGTCACTCGTGTACGGGTCTGCGGGGCCCGCAGCCAGTACAGCATGCACGCGCCCATGAACAGGAAGCGCAGGAACACGAGCGTGGTCTCCACCGCCCGCGGGCGGTGTATGGCGTCGAAGGAGGCGAGGGCCATCGGCAGCCACAGACAGGCGAACAGACCCATGAACAGTTTGAATTCGGTCTGGCCGAGGATCGTGCCGGGCCGCCGCACGAGCCACACGAGACCGGTGATGGCCATGACGGCCATGGGCAGCTCTACGCTGCGGCCCAGGGGCAGCAAGACGATGCAGGCGGCGATCAGCAGCGGCACACCCCAGGTACGGGTGAGATCGGGTGCAAAAATGGGCTTCATGTCCGTGTCGATTCAGCTCAGAGCCAGGTCCTGCACCATCGCCCGCAAGCGGTGGCGCCAGGTATGCTCGGCCAGCACCCGTCTGCGGGCAGCCTCGCCCACCCGCGCCGGCAGGACGGGATCGCGTGTCACCCGCGCGGCAAGCTCGTTCAGCTCGTCGAGCTCGCGCCACACCAGCACCTCGCGCTGCGGGTCGAAGCAGCGCTCGAGGTCGGGCATGGCGTCGTTGAGCACGGGACGGCCGCAGGCGCTCGCCTCGAAGATGCGCTGGTTGAGGCCGGCGAGCAGGTTTTGTTCGTTGCGCACGTTGAGCACGGCCAGACTGCGGGCATACAGGCCGGGCACGCGCGCCTGCGGCAGGCGGCCGTGACGCACCCGGTGCGGCGTGTCCCTCAGGGCACGCCAGCCGCGACCGTACACCGCGATGGGCGTGCGCAGCCGCTGCAAAACTTGCAGGCGCCAGGCGGTGGCGTTGGCGACGAACACCATCGGCAGGTCGGCACCGGACGCGGCGGGCTTGAAGCGCGCCTCGTCGGCCGCCAAGGGGAGCCACCGGCCGTGGTCGGGAAACCCCTGCGCAGCGGCCTCTTGCACAAAACCGCTGTCGGTGTAGTAGACCCGGTGCAGGTGTCGGGCGATGGCCTTACGCTCCGGTGGGAAGCGCTCGCCCACCCAGCCCACGCGCACGTGGTCCGCACCCGACTGCGCGGCGGCCTCGTACAGTGTCAGCGGCAGGTGATAGGCACCGATGAACAGGACGAGCTGCGGCGGCCAACGCTCCAGGGTACGCGCGAGGTCATCGGCCAGGTGGCGATGGAGCCAGCGACGATCCAGGGCGCGCAGGCCCTTGCGCCACAGCCGTTGCAGGCGGTTGTGGCCATTGACCGCCCAGAATAGGGCCTCCCAGCCCAGAGCGCGGCAGGTGGCGAGGACGTTTTCCTCCCAGTGCACGATGGAGCCGGCCTTGCCGACGATCAGCACGCGCATGGGGTACGCTCCTCCAGCCGCTGGCATAGCCGGGCATAGTCCTCGAAGTGCGGGGCCTGCGGCGCCCTGAACAGGGCCAGCAGCCGGTCCAGGACGATGCGCGGCCACAGCTGCGGTGCATGCCGGCGCGACCAGCGCTGCAGGCTGCGCAGATGGCGGCGGTAGGCG
>JANWZL010000096.1 GCA_025054655.1 Thiobacillaceae bacterium
GCATGGCCTGCCAGATGTCGGCCACCACTGGTCCCTCCACCTGCACGGCGAAGTCATAGGCGGGATGATCAGGTGAGCCGGCATTGCGGTCGTCGATGACATTGATGCCACCGACGAAGCCCACCCGCGCATCGATCAGCGCCAGCTTGCGATGCAGCCGCCGCAGCCGGTAACGGCGCAACCGCAGCAGGCCCAGCTCGGGCCGGTAGAACAGCAGCTGCACCCCTTCACGCCGCAGGCCTCGCGCGACCTCTCGCGGGAAATGACGGCTGCCGAAACCGTCCAGCAGCACGCGCACCCTCACCCCCCGGCGCGCCGCGCGCACCAGGGCCTCCACCACCTGGCGACCGATCTCGTCGAGGCGGAAGATGTAGCTCTCCAGCCACACCTCATGCCGCGCGGCCTCGATGGCGGCCAGCAGGGCCGGAAAGTATTCGCCCCCGCTCTCCAGCAGGACCAGCCGATTGCCCTCGGTCAGCGCGCCCGACATGGGCCTGGAGGGAGGGCGAAGGCGCCTGCGCCGGGCGCTGCGGCCGGCGGCTGCCGACCTAGCCGGCGTGCACGGCCTCGGCACACGGCCGCCGCTCGCACACGGCCCCGTGCTCACGCTCGTGCACCAGATGCGCCAGCAGCGGGGCGTGGTCCGACAGCCGTCCCCAGTCCGGGCCCTGCATGACGTGTGCCGCCGCCACGCTGAAGCCGCGCACGTAGATGCGGTCGAGCGGGAAGATGGGCAGCGCGGCCGGGAAGCTGCGCGCCGGATGGCCGTGGGTGACCTCGAACACCTCCTTGAGACCCAGCTCGCCAGCCAGGTAACGCCCCGCGCGCTGCCGCCAGTCGTTGAAATCGCCGGCAATGATCAGCGGGGCCCCGTCCGGCACCATGCGGCGGATGCGCTGGCTGAGCTGCTGCAGCTGTTTACGCCGGCCGGATTCGTTCAGGGCCAGGTGCAGGCAGATGGCGTGCAGCGGTTCGCCGAGGCCGGGCACCGCCAGCTCGCAGTGCAACAGCCCGCGCCGCTCGAAGGGGTGGGCGGAGATGTCCTCGTTCTCCCAGCGCAGAATGGGAAAGCGCGACAGGATGGCGTTGCCGTGGTGCCCGTGATCATAGACGGCATTGCGCCCGTAGGCGCAGTCGGACCACACGTCGCCGGCGAGGAACTCGTGTTGGGGCGAGGCTGGCCACTCCTGGTAGCGGTGCATGCGCCGCGCGTGATGCCCCTGCACCTCTTGCAGGAAGACGATGTCGGCGTTGATGGCCTTGAGGCGCTCGCGCACCTCGTGCACGACCACCCGGCGGTTGAAAAAGGACAGGCCCTTGTGGATGTTGTAAGAGGTGATGCGCAGCATCGGTCTCATGCCCGCCATTTTAGCGCGGAAGTCGCGTGCGCGACCGCCCGAACGCACCCTCGGTTGAGGGGATGAGGGTGAGGGACAGGGTAGATTTCGTCTTCAGGCGTGAAGGCCAAAGTCACACCCCCTGACCGGGCCCGCACAGTCGGCTAGCGCAGCCGCCGATCGCACTTGCGCCTCAGCCCTTGTCCATCTCGGCGTCTGCCTCTTCGTCCCGTTTCGAGGTGGCCTGTTCGTCCTGCTCGGCCGTTTTTGCCTTGGCCGTCTTGCCACGCGCGCGGGGGTCGATCTGCGGTGCCACTTCCTGCAGCCCGGTCTTGGCCATGTACTCGTTCATCTCTTTCCACCCCTCGTAGATGGCGGCCTTGGAGGCGCCGGGATTAAGGGTGTAGCAGTCCTCCAGACCGCGACCGGCATGCCGGCAGGCCCCACCGATGGCCTTGCCCTCGGCCTGCACGCGCGCCGGGTCGGGGAAACCCAGGCGCTCATAGACACGCTCGCAGCCCGTGAGGGCAACAAGGCTCAAACCGACCAGGACCCACCGCTGCATGGCATATCGGCGCACTTGTGCACGTATCGCCGTTTTTATCGGCAGGGGCGGCGAAATCTTCAGACCAGGCGTCGTTCACTGTGCCCCAGGCTGCCGGTAGAATGCCTTGCATGCCTCGAGCCGCACACAGGCCTGCGCCCGCCCATCCGCCCGCTCCACCGGTGGACGCGCTGCAGCGCACCTGCTCTGCCCACCCGACCGGCCGATGAACAGCACCTGTCCGCCCGCCTCCGTCGGGTCTGCCGCCACAGGCGCCCCCGCGGCCATCGAGGTCCGTCGCCTCAGCAAACGTTTCCGTCCGGATGCGCCGCCGGCCCTGGACGACCTCAGTATCACCGTGCCCGAGGGCGTCATCTACGGCATCCTGGGGCCGAACGGAGCCGGCAAGACCACCCTGTTGTCCATCCTATGCGGACTGCTGCGGCCCAGTGCGGGCAGTGTGTGCATCTGCGGCCACGACGGCCCTACCCCACAGGTCAAGCGCTCCCTCGGCGTCGTGCCGCAGGAACCGGCCGTCTATCCCACCCTGACGGGACGCGAGAACCTGGAATATTTCGGCCGCATGCAGGGTCTGCGTGGGGCGCGCCTAGCCGAGCGGGTCGCGGCCTGTCTGCAGATCGCCGAGATCGAGGACGCGGCCGACCGCCGCGTGGAGCACTACTCCGGCGGTTACAGGCGCCGGCTCAACCTGGTCATCGGGCTGATCCACGAACCGCGCATCCTGATCCTCGACGAGCCGACCGTCGCCATCGACCCGCACTCACGCTCGCTCATCCACCAGCGGCTGCGCGAGCTGCACGCGAGCGGCGTGACCATCCTGCTGACCACCCACTACATGGAGGAGGCCGAGCAGCTGTGTCACCGGGTGGCCATCCTGCACCATGGCCGGGTGATGATCGAGGGAGCGGTGGCCGAGTTGCTCGCACGGCACCGCGACGACAGCATACAGATCACCCTCGATCGTGACCCGCCCGCCGATCTCACCCGCTCGCTGCAGCTGCTGCCAGGGGTGGGCGAGCTGCACCTGAACGGACGCTGTCTGGTCGCCACCGCCCCCCAGCCCATGCAGGCCTTGTCATCCATCCTGCAGGGTCTGGGCGCACAGGGCCTGCAGGCGGTCGCCATCGACTACGGCCAGGCCAGCCTGGAGCACGTCTTCCTGCACTACACCGGCGAGGGCGCGCGCGCGTGAACGGCAATCTCGCCCGCTTCTACGCCAGCGTGCTGAAGGATGCGCGCATCATCGCCCGCGACCGTCAGGCGTTGGTGCTGTTCTTCGTCATGCCGGTGCTGTTCGTGCTGATCCTCTCGCTCGCGCTCAGGGACGCCTTCGGCGAGCGGCCGGGGGCGACCTTTCCCGTGCTGCTGATCGCGCCGCCGGGCGACCTGGTGGGCGATAGCGTGGAGGCGAGCCTGCGCGCCAACCATCACATCCGCCTCACCCGGATGCCGCGGGCCGCGACCGACGCGGTGCGCGCCTGGCTGGTCGCAGGCCGCTACAAATTCGCCATCCTCATCCCCGAGGGGGCGGGCGCCCAGGCCCGCCGTCGCGTAGGCGAGATCATGGCACAGGTGCCGCCCGAGCTGCGCATCGAGCGTGCGGTGGAGGTGCGCACCCTCACCGACCCCGCCCTGCGCGCGGATTACCGCAAGGTACTGGAAGGTCTGCTCGCCCTGGCCCTGCACGCTGTGGAGATGCGCCTGGGACGCGAGCAGCTGGAGCAAACCCTGCGCCTGATGCGCGGCAAGGACTACGTGCCCCTGCCCGAGTTGGACCAAGCCCGATTGTTCAGCCTGCCGCCGCCGGAACCGGTGACCAAACGCACGCTGGGCCCCGTGCCCACCTCGGTGCAACAGAATGCCCCAGCCTGGACTCTGCTGGCCATGTTCTTCCTCACCGTACCGCTGTCGGTGTCCTTCATCAAGGAGCGCGACCAGGGCAGCCTGTTCCGCCTGCAGACCATGACCGTGCCGGCCTGGGTGGTGTTGGGCGGCAAGGCGCTGCCCTATTTCGTCATCAACCTGATGCAGATGGGGCTGATCCTGCTGGCCAGCCGGTATGTGCTGCCCTGGCTTGGCGGCGACGCGCTGGAGCTGGGGCAAGCGCCGCTCGCTTTGCTCATCACCGGTGCGGCGGCCAGCCTGGCCGCCATCGGCTTCGGCATTGCCGTGGCCGTTTATGCCCGCACCAGCGAACAGGCCACCGTCTTCAGCTCGTCCACGGTGATGATCCTGGCCGCACTGGGGGGCATCCTCGTGCCCAAGACCCTGATGCCCCCCCTGATGCAGCAACTGGCCCAGCTCTCCCCGCTGTCCTGGGGGCTGGACGCCTTCCAGGACGTCTTCGTGCGCGGCGGGGGGGTACGCGACGTCATGCCAGAGGTGTTGGGCCTGCTCGCCTTCTCCGCCGTCTGTCACGGCATCGCCATCCTGCGTTATC
>JANWZL010000099.1 GCA_025054655.1 Thiobacillaceae bacterium
TGCGGAGGTCGACAGCGTGTTCGCCCCCGAGCTCGAGGGGCTCGACCGTGCGCAGCTGCGGCACTGGTACAACGGCTACCGCTGGGGCGACACCCCCGTCTACAACCCGTTCGATGTGCTGCTGCTGTTCGACACCCGGCAGTTTCGCGCCTGGTGGTTCGAGACCGGCACCCCTAGCTTTCTCGTGCAGTGGCTCAAGGAGCGGCGCTTCTATACCCCACGGCTCGAGCGCATGTATGGCAGCGAGGCGTTGCTGTCGGCCTTCGACGTCGACCGCATCGAACCCGAGGCGATGTTGTGGCAGACCGGCTATCTGACCATCCGGCAGACCCTGCAGACCCCAGCAGGTCCCACCCATTTCTTGGGCCTGCCCAATCACGAGGTCCGCATGGCGCTCAACGAGGCCCTGCTCGCGGCGTGGCTACCCGAGGCCAAGGGTGCCATGGAGTCCGGATTGCAGCTGTACGAGTGGCTCGCGCAGGGGGACACGGACGCGCTGCGCACACATTTCGAACGGCTGTATGCCGCCATCCCGCACGACTGGTACCGCCACAACCCCATCGCCCAGTACGAGGGCTATTACGCCAGCGTGTTCTACAGCCATCTGGCCGCGCTGGGGCTGGACCTCATCGCCGAGGACGTAAGCAGCCAAGGCCGCTGCGACCTCGTGCTGCGGCACGGCGGCCGGGTGTATCTGATCGAGTTCAAGCTCGTGCCCGGCACCACCCCCACGGGCGAGGCCCTGGCGCAGCTGAAGGAGCGCGACTACGCCGCCAAGTACCGCGGGCAAGGCCCCATCACCCTGCTGGGCATCGAGTTCAGCACCCAGCAGCGGCAGATCGTCGGCTGGCAGGCCGAGGCGGTGGCATGAACGCGCTGCACTTGCCGCTCGGCCCGCTCATGCTGGACGTGGAAGGCACACGCCTGACCGCGGATGACCGCCGTCGGCTCAGCCATCCCCTGGTCGGCGGGGTGATCCTGTTCAGCCGCAACTATGACAGTCCGGGCCAGCTGCTGGAGCTCACGCGCGCGATCCACGCCCTGCGCACCCCACCCCTGCTGATCGCCGTCGATCACGAGGGCGGGCGCGTGCAGCGCTTCCGCACCGGCTTCACCGCCATCCCCCCCATGCGTGCCATCGGCCGGCTGTGGGACACCCAACCGCAGGCGGCGAAGAGGCTGGCGCGCGATGCCGGCTATGTGCTCGCCGCCGAGCTGCGCGCGGTAGGGGTGGACTTCAGCTTCGCCCCGGTGCTCGATCTCGATCACGGCGTCAGCCGCGTCATCGGCGATC
Organism: Thiobacillaceae bacterium; assembly: GCA_025054655.1. Taxonomy (GTDB): domain Bacteria; phylum Pseudomonadota; class Gammaproteobacteria; order Burkholderiales; family Thiobacillaceae; genus JANWZL01. The sequence continues at coordinate 1,295 of JANWZL010000099.1, forward strand.
GCGCCTTGCACCGTGAACCGCAGGCGGTGGCCGAGCTGGCGCACGCCCTCGTGCTGGGCATGCAGGAGGCCGGTATGAGCGCCGTGGGCAAGCACTTCCCCGGCCACGGCGGGGTGGCCGCCGATTCGCACACCGAGGCACCGGTGGACGCGCGCGCGCTGGCGGAGCTGGAGGCGGCCGACCTCGTCCCCTTCCGCCAGCTGATCGACCTGGGGCTGGCCGGCATCATGCCCGCCCACGTCCTCTATCCGCGCGTGGACGCGCAGCCGGCGGGATTCTCGCGCCGCTGGCTGATGGACGTCCTGCGCGGCCGGCTGGGGTTCGAAGGGGCCGTGTTCAGCGACGACCTGGCCATGGCCGGAGCGGAGGTGGCCGGCGACATCCTGCAGCGGGCTCGTGCGGCGCTGGCCGCCGGCTGCGACATGGTGCTGGTGTGCAACCGCCCGGACCTGGCCGACGAGCTGCTCGCGCGCCTCGTTTGGCAGCCACAGGCCGTCGGCCTCGTGCGCCTGGCGCGCATGCATGGCCGCCCACACCCGCCCGACCGCATCACCCTGCACGAGAGCGCTCGCTACGTGCAGGCGGTGCGCCGGTTGGGCGGCATCGGTCAGGACGACGGCGACCTGGCCCTCGACCCCCCCAACCGCCATGGCCCTGCCTGAGTTGTCGCTGGAGCGCGGCACCGACCACGTCCACCATCACCTGGGCCACGCCGGTGAGCATCGCCACCTGACCGGGGCGCTCGCGCTCACCCTGGGCTTTGCCCTGGTCGAGGCGGTGGCCGGCTGGTGGTCGGGCTCGCTGGCGCTCATCGCCGACGCCGGCCACATGCTCACCGATTCCACTGCGCTGGCCCTGGCGGCGCTGGCGGCCTGGCTCGCCCGCCGGCCGCCCACGGCCCGCCACACCTACGGGCTGGTGCGCGCCGAGGTGCTCGCGGCCCTCATCAATGCACTGGCCATGCTGGCGCTGATCGCCTTCATCGTCTACGAGGCGGTGCAGCGCCTGCACACGCCGCGTCCGATCGACGGGGCCACCGTGCTCACCGTGGCGGCGATCGGCCTCGTCGTCAACCTGCTGGTGGCCTGGCGCCTGTCGCGTGGCGGCCGCGACCTCAACACACGCGCCGCCTTGCTGCACGTCATGGGCGACCTGTTGGGCTCGGTGGCCGCCCTCACCGCGGGGGCGGTCATCCTCACCACCGGCTGGACCCTGATCGACCCCCTCTTGTCCCTGCTGGTGGCCGGCCTCATCTTGATCTCCGCCTGGCGCCTGCTCGCCGAGGCCCTGCAGGTGTTGCTGGAGGGCGTGCCGGCGCACATCGACCTGCAGCAGGTGGGCCGTCACCTGGCCGAGCTGCCCGGGGTCAGATCGGTGCACGACCTGCACGTATGGACCCTGTCCTCCGGCAAGATCGCCCTGTCGGCCCACCTAGACGTCGAGCGCCTGACCGACTGGCCGCGCATCCTGCTCGCCGCGCGACACCTGCTCGCCCGCGAGCACGGCATAGGGCACGTGACCCTGCAGCCCGAGGCGGGCGATAATCCCGTATTGCAACGCATGGACACGCGCAGACCATGAAACGACGACGCATCCATTCCCCACTCCGCATGAGCCGTGACGCCGAACGCCTAGTCTGGCTCGCCCAGGGGCTGGCGGAGTCCGGCAGCCGGACCGAGGACGCCTACTGGGAGCACGAGCTGACCCAGCTCATCGAACGGCTGATCGGCGCCGGTCAGGAGGAAGCGCTCAACCTCGCCCTCGACCGCCTGCACGAGACCGGCAGCCCCGGCTACGACGACCTGGCCGACCTGATCGAATCCGTGGCGGAGAGCGCCCGGCTGGAGACCCCGGAGGGACCGCGCCAAGGCCTGCTCATCGCCCTGCCGGTGCTCGCCTGGTCACGCTGGAGCATCCCGGCGCGCAGGCTGCAGCCCGAGGTCCTCACGGGGCTGGGCAACCAGCTCGCCGCCCACGTGCTGGCGGCTGACGTACCCTATGTCCTGGCCGATCACCTCTACAGTCCGGACCAGTTGCCCTATGGCTACGGCCAGACCCGCCGCTATGCCGAACGGCTGTGGCAGGCCCTGCGCGAGGGGCGTGGCTACCATGAGGACCCGGCCCGGCTGCCGGAAGTGGTGCCCTACATCTCCGACGTACGCTATGTCCTCGGGGCGGTCATGGTCCCACCCGGCCGGCCGGTGTTTCGCTGGAACGAGGTCGATGGCCAGCGCCAGCAGGCGCTGGAGCGCTGGCGCGCCCAGGCCGGCCCCAACCTGCAGGGCACGCTGGCCGGCTGCGGCTACGAGTTACTGCTGCCGGACGCCTATTTCGCCGCCTGGCGCCGCGCCGACCGCGAGGGCCGCCCTTACTCCTTGCGCGCCGCGGTAGCCTATCTCGACGCGCAGTTGACGCTCAAACCCGTGCAGCTGCGCGCCGTGGCCGCCCCGTTCTACGACCGCCGCCTGGAGGAATGGCGCATCGGTTTCGGCCCCAAGAACGGCAGCGACATCGTGCACGGGGTGGTATGGCCCCTGCTCGGCCAGGAGGACGAGACCACCGACACCGGGGCCGAGATCGAGCGCATCCTGCAGGCCGCCGGCGTGGGCGAGGTGGTGGTGCTGGACCAGCGCCTGCCGCTCGAATACTGCGAGGACTGCGGTGCCCCTCTGTACGCCAACGCCGAGGGCGAACTGGTGCACGCCGAGATGCCCGAGCAGGAGGGCCAGGCGGTGCCGACGCATCTGCATTAGTGAGGGGTGAAGGGTGAGGGGTGAGGCGTGCTCGGCCTGTGCGCGGCTGGCGGCCTATCGGGCGGAAAACTGCGTGCGTCATCCCCATTACCACAACGCCCCGGTGCCCGCCTTCGGCCCGGGTCAGGCGCGGCTGCTGATCGTGGGGCTCGCCCCTGGGCTGCATGGGGCCAACCGCACCGGCCGACCCTTCACCGGCGATCATGCCGGCCGCCTGCTCTACACCACCTTGCACGCCCACGGCTTTGCCGATCGGCCCGAGTCGCTGGCGGCCGACGACGACCTACGGCTCATCGATTGCCGCATCACCAACGCCGTGCGCTGTGTGCCCCCGGCCAACCGACCGCTGCCCGTCGAGGTCCGCACCTGCAACGCCCACCTCGCCCGTGAGCTGGCACAGCAGCCCACGCACGGGGTCATCCTCGCCCTGGGCGCCATCGCCCATGCCGCCGTGCTGCGTGCCCTCGGTGCCAGCCCTGCGCGTCATCCCTTCGTCCACGGCGCGCGCCATGGTCTGCCCGACGGCAGACTGCTGTTCGATAGCTACCACTGCTCGCGCTACAATACGCAGACCGGCCGGCTCACCCCGGCCATGTTCGACGCCGTGTTCGCCGAGATCCGACGCCATCTGGAGGGACGAGATGCCCGTGGTCACCATCCGGCTCGCCGGCCAGCTCAGCCGTGAGCAGAAGAAGAGGATCGCCGAGGAGATCACCGACACCCTGGAGCGCATCGCGCTCAAACCCAGGCGCTACACCTACATCGCCTTCGAGGAGCTGCCGGACGAGAACTGGGCCATCGCCGGCCAACTGCTGGACGAGGACGCCTAGGCATCCTCCGCCTCGGGCCGGGTCGATCGGTCCTGAGCAGGACCGGACGAGGGTTCACGCCCCCAGCATGGCCTTGAGGCTCGCTAAGCGCTCCCGGCCGGTGCGCCTGGCGTCCGCCTGATCGCCATCGGCCGGGCGTTTCAGGTGCGCCGGGTCCAACTCGGCCAGGAAACGCGACGGCTCAGCCGCCACCCACTCACCGCCCTTCTTGCGCCGGGCGCACCAGGTGAGAGTAAGGCTCCTCTGCGCACGGGTGATGCCGACGTACATGAGCCGGCGCTCCTCCTCCAGCCTGCCCTCGTCCAGGCATTCGCGGTGCGGCAGCAGGCCTTCCTCCAGGCCAACGATGAAGACGTGCGGGAACTCCAATCCCTTGGCCGCGTGCAGGGTCATCAGCCGCACGGCGTCGAGGTCGGCCTGGTCGCGATCCTCCAGCAGATTGATCAGCGCCACGGTCTGTGTGAGCTCGATCAGCGTCTTGCCCTCCGTCTCCCCCTTGCGCGCCATCCATGCGGCGAAGTCGCGCACGTTGTCCCATTTGGCGCGTGCGCTGCGCGCCTCTTCGTGGTCGTACAGCCAAGCCTCGTAGCCGATGGCGGCGAGCAGTTCCTGCAACAGCCGCCCGGCCGGCTCGCGCTCGGCGCGGTAGCTCAGGCGGTTGATGAAATCGCCGAATTCGATCAGGGGGGCGAGCTGTTTGCGGCCCACGTGCTCGGCCGCGCCGGCCTCGTACATGGCCGCGAACAGGCTGATGTGGCGCATCGCGGCATACGCGCCCAGGCGCTCCAGGGTGGCGGGGCCGATGCCACGGCGCGGGGTGGTGACGGCGCGGATGAAGGCGGGGTCGTCGTCGACGTTGGCGATCAGGCGCAGATAAGCGGTGATGTCCTTGATCTCGGCGCGCTCGAAGAAGGACTGCCCGCCAGAGACCACGTAGGGGATCTTGAGCGCGCGCAGCGCCTCCTCGAGCGGGCGCGACTGGTGGTTGCCGCGGTAGAGCACGGCATAGTCGCGCCATTGCCCGCGCCGCTCGAAGCGCTGGGCAGACAGGCGCATGGCCACGGTCTCGGCCTCGTGCGCCTCGTCCCGGCAGGCGATCACCTCCACCGGCTCGCCCATGCCCAGCTCGCTCCATAGCTGCTTTTCCACCAGCCGGCGGTTGTGGCGGATGACGCTGTTGGCAGCGGCGAGGATGCGCTGGCTGGAGCGGTAGTTCTGGGTGAGCGCGATGATGCGCAGGGCCGGATAATCGGCCTGCAGCCGGCGCAGGTTTTCCACCTCCGCTCCGCGCCAGGCGTAGATGGCCTGATCGTCGTCGCCCACGGCGGTGAGCCGCGCACTCGGTCCGGCCAACAGGCGCATGAGCTCGTACTGGGCGCCGTTGGTGTCCTGGTATTCGTCCACCAGCAGGTAGTGCAGCCGCCGCTGCCAGGTCTGCAGCACCTCCGGCTCGCGCTGCAGCAGCTCGACCGGCAGCCGGATGAGGTCGTCGAAGTCCACCGCCTGGTAGGCGCGCAGGCTGTCCTGATAGGCCCGGTAGGCGAGCGCGGCGTGGCGTTCGGACTCGTCGCCGGCCCGCGCGAGCGCCGCCTCGGGGCCGACGAGGGCGTTCTTCCAGTGCGAGATGACCGCGGCCGTGCGCCTCAGGCCCGCCTTGTCCGGGGCCTTGACGATGTCGGCCAGCAGGGCCAGGGCATCCGGCGCATCCAGCACGGAAAAGCGCGGCTTGTAGCCGATGCGCCGCGCCTCGGCGCGCAGGATGGCCAGCCCCAGGGCGTGGAAGGTGGACACCGTCAGGCCCTGCGCCGCTCGGCCCGGCAGCAGTTCACCCACCCGCTCGCGCATCTCGCGCGCGGCCGTGTTGGTGAAGGTGATCGCCGCGATGTGGCGGGGCGAGACGCCACAAGTGCCGATCAGGTAGGCGATCTTGTGCGTGATCACCCGCGTCTTGCCCGAGCCGGCCCCCGCCAGTACCAGCAGCGGCCCGTCGAGATGGCATACGGCCGCGCGCTGTTCAGGGTTGAGGGGGGTGCTCATGGCAGGCTTGCCCGTACCGGTAAAATGGCGGGCGATTTTACCGCCCGGATCCTACCTCCGTGTCCACCTATGTGATCGGCGACGTACAGGGCTGCTACGCCGCCTTCATGCAGCTGCTCGCGGCCATCGGCTTCGACCCGCGCCGGGATCGGCTCTGGCTCACGGGCGACTTGGTCAACCGCGGCGAGGACTCGCTCAGCGTGCTGCGCTGGTGCCGCCGGCACGAGGACAGCCTGGTGGCCGTGCTGGGCAACCACGATCTGCACTTGCTGGCGGTGGCGGCGGGCTACGTGCGCCCGCACCGCAAGGACACCCTGGGGCCCATCCTCGAGGCGCCGGACCGCGCGGAGCTGCTCGGCTGGCTGCGGCAGCGGCCGCTGGTGCACCGCGAGGGCGACTGGCTGATGGTGCACGCGGGTTTGATGCCGCAATGGACGGCGGATGCGGCCCTGGCCTTGGGTGGCGAGCTGCAGGCGGTCCTGCAAGGCCCGGACTGGCGCGACTTCCTGCGCCAGATGTACGGCAACGAACCGCGCCACTGGTCCGAGGCCCTCACGGGGATGGACCGTCTGCGATTGATCGCCAACGCCTGCACCCGCATGCGCTATCTGCACCCGGACGGCGGCATGGAGTTCCTGCACAAGTGCGCCCCGCTCGACGCGCCGCCGGGCCTGATCCCCTGGTACGACATGCCTGGCCGTATGAGCCGCGACGTGCGCATCGCCTTCGGCCACTGGTCCACGCTCGGGCTGATGCTGCGCGCCGACGTGGCGGCGCTGGATACCGGCTGCCTGTGGGGCGGGCGGCTTACGGCCCTGCGGCTCGAGGACGGGCGGACGTTTCAGGTTGGCTGTCACGCCCGTCTGCAGCCAGGGCAGCATGAATAGCCTGGTGGGCGAGCGCGGCGAGTTGCCGCCGATTGAGCCCAGCGGCAGCGATGGGGGGCAGGAAGCTCACCTCGGCCAGGATCGCGTCCTGTGCGAGGATGCGCCTGAGCGACTGCCACAGACTCACGTCGTCGTGATAGGCGGCGGCGCGGTTGATGCCGCCGTCCGGCGTCAGATAACGGATGGCCGCCGGCCACACGCGCGCGCCGGCCTGTACCGCCGGCTCGAACAGGCTGGAGTAGAAGGGCAGCAACCGGGTGCCGTCGGTGGTGGTGCCCTCAGGAAACAGCGCCAGGCACTCGCCGGCCTGCAGCAGTCGCGCCATCTCCGCGTTGACCCGGCGCGCATCGGACTTCTTCGCCCGTTCCAGATAGAGCGTGCCGGCACGTGCCGCCATCCAGCCGATCAACGGCCAGTCGCGCACTTCGGCCTTGGACACAAAGCGGGTGGGCAGCAAGCTGTGCAGCACGTGGATGTCGAGCCAGGAGACGTGATTGGCGACGATCAGCGCCCCCTCGCCGCGCACCGCTGGCGGCCGGCCGCGCACCCGCACGCGCACGCGCACGATGGCGAGCAGCCCGCGCGCCCAGGCCACCACGCGACGCTCGCGCTCAGCCGACGTGAGCAGGGGGAACAGCAGCAGGATGGTGAGCGCCCCAGCCAGGATGTGCAGGCCGAGGCGGGTGAGGCGACCGAGGCGGCCAAGCCGCGCGGCGAAGCTTGCCAGGAACCGGATCACACCTGCTTCAGGAAATGCCGGGCATAGGCCCGGTTGAGGTTGCGCATGGCCAGCAGGATGGGCAGATCGGCCGTGTTGAAGTCGGGATCCCAGGCCGGTTCACCCGCCACCCAGGCCCCCACGCGCAGATAGCCCTTGATCAACGGCGGCAGCACTGCCGCCGGGGCGCTGTCGAGGGCCTGCAGCGGCAGCGGGCAGCGCGGGAAGACGCGCCACTCGATGGGGCCCAGGTGTTTGTCCTTGATCGCATGCCACACCGCCGCCGCATTGTGGCCGCCGTCCTGCATGCCGATGCTGGCGCAGCCGATCAGGTATTCGTAGCCGTGTTTCTGCATGTACTCGGCCAGGCCCGCCCACAGCAGGGTGATCACACCGCCGCTGCGGTAGTCCGGGTGCACGCAGGAGCGGCCCAGCTCCACCAGGCGGTCGCGCAGATGCTGTAGTCGGGTCAGATCGAACTCCTGCTCGGTGTAGTAACTGCCCACCCGCTTGGCCTGGACCGGGCTCAGGATGCGGTAGGTACCCACCACCTCGCCGGTGTCGGCATCGCGCACCAGCAGGTGCTCGCAGAACGGGTCGTAGAGATCGGCGTCCACGCCGGGCTCGGGCCCCGTCAGCCGCGCCCCCATCTCCTCGGCAAAGACGCGGTAGCGCAGGCGCTGGGCCTCGCGCACCTCGTCCGCGTGCTGCGCGAGCCCCACGCTGAAATTGACTTTGGCCCGCGCTTCCGCATTCAGTCGTTCCCGCAGCATGTTCGCCCTCTCTACGTCAAGATCGGTGGGGACTACGGTAAGGCGCGCGGGTGACAGGGCGGTGACGCGAGAATGAAGCTTTCATGACTTGAAACATGGCCCCGCGACCTTAGCGGGTCACACGCACCTGTCCGCCAGACTCCAGCACCCGCACACGCTCGCCCGGGCTGAAACGCTCGCCCGTATCCTCTTGCACCACGGCCAGCAGCCGCCCGGAATCCAGGCGCACAGTGATCTCCACCCCCGGTTTGCGGGTGATGGCCTCCTCGGCCGCCGCACCGGCCACCCCGCCGGCCACCGCGCCGACGATGGCACCGACCGCGCTGCCCTTGCCACGGCCGATCTCGCTGCCGGCGATGCCGCCGATGGCCGCGCCGGCTACCGCCCCCACACCGGACTCGGTGCCCTCCAGGCGCACGCTGCGCACGCTCTCGACCACCCCCATCTTCACCTCGTAGGCGCGCCGCGCCTCACGCCGCTCGTAATCGCCGCTGCCTAGACCGCTAGCACAACCGGCAAGCAGGCTCAACAGCAGCGCCGCAATCACCTTGTGCATGACGAGCTCCTCAGTTCAAGTCATAACCGTACTCCGCCCGGAAGCGTTCGGCAATCTCGGCCTGGTCGAAGCGGTGGTTCTGACCGCCGCGGCTGGCGATCTTGATGGCGCCGAGCAGTCCGGCCAGCCGGCCGGTGGTCGGCCAGTCGTAGCCCTGCAGGATGCCGTGGATGAGGCCCGCACGATAGGCATCGCCGCAACCGGTCGGGTCCACCACCGCCTGTGCACGCGCCGGTGGGATGCGATGCACACGGCCGTCGGCATGGATCTCGGAGCCCTGCGCCCCCAGTGTCACCACCACCGCCCGCAGCCGTCGGGCGAGGTCGTCAAGGGTTAGACCGGTGCGCTCGATGAGCAGTTTCGCCTCATAGTCGTTGAGCGCCAGGTAGTCCGCCTGCTGCAGGAAGCCGAGTAGCTCCTCGCCCGAGAACAGGGGCAGACCCTGGCCGGGATCGAAGATGAAGGGGATACCGGCCTCATGCAGCTGGCGGGCGTGTTCGAGCATACCTTGACGCCCGTCCGGGGCGACGATGGCCAGCCGGATGTCGCGGGCCTCGCTCACACGGTTCAAGTGGGCCTGGTTCATGGCGCCGGGGTGGAAGGCGGTGATCTGGTTGTCGTCCACATCGGTGGTGATGAAGGCCTGGGCAGTGTAGGTCTCGGGCACCGTGCGGATGTGGCTGAGATCGAGGCCGAGCCGGCGCAGCCGTTCGGCGTAGGGGCCGAAGTCCTCGCCTACGGTGGCCATGATCACCGGCTCGCCGCCCAGCAGCTTCAGGTTATAGGCGATGTTGCCGGCGCAGCCGCCGAACTCGCGGCGCATGTCCGGCACCAGGAAGGAGACGTTGAGGATGTGGATCTGGTCGGGCAGGATGTGGTGCTTGAAGCGGTCGTGGAAGACCATGATAGTGTCGTAGGCGAGCGAGCCGCAGATGAGCGCGCGCATCGGTGTGATCCTCCAGCTGTCGTGCATGGCATTGTCGCCTCCGGCGGCCGATTTGTCGCCGGGTTGCGCTCATTTTGTCACGAAAATTTGATCCCCCCGCAACGGCGGTTTAACGCACACGCGGCATCCTGCGGCCATGGGCAAGGTGGGCCGCACCCTCTGCTACGCGCTGCCGCTGCTGCTCAGCAGTGGCGAAGCCCTCGCCTGGGGGCTGCACACCCATGTCTATTTCGCGCAGTTGTTGGTCTGGGCCATCCCCCTGCTCGACCCCGCCTTGCGCCGCGCCGTGCGCCGCCACGTGCAGCTCGCGCTGGCGGGGGCCTGCCTGCCCGACCTGGCCCTGGTGGGGCCACGCTTGGGAAGTACGGCGTTTGCGCGCTCACACCGCTGGGCGAGCGCCCACGCCGTGCTCGCGCAGGCGCGCGACGAGGAGGAACAGGCCATCGCCGTGGGCTATGCCAGCCATCTGCTGGTGGACGTCATCGCCCACAACCATTTTGTGCCGGCGCACGAGAAGCTGCTGGCCGACATCCCCTGGGTCACCCACGTGGCGGTGGAATGGGCCATGGACGCGCACGTGGCACGGCACGCCCTGGCCCTACCGGGTGAGCTGATGCTCGCGCACGAGCGTCGGTTGGCCGATTTCGCCGCCCACGCCTTCGCAGCGCGCACGAGCCTGGCCCAGCGAGCGGTACGGCTGCTTGCACGGGCCGATCGGGGCTTGCGCCGCGCGCGCATCCCGCAGGCCTGCTACCGGCTGCTGCGGTTCGACCGCACCCTGCCGCCGCGCTTCGACGCCTACATCCACGCCACTGCCGAGCGCCTCGGACAGCTCAACCGCGTGCTCGCCCACGAGGCCCCTGCGTGGCCGGCGGAACTCAACTGCCGGCGCACCAAGCGCGCGCGCCTGCAGGCCTTCGGCCGCGCCGCATTGCGGCGAGCGCTGCCGCTGCCGCAGGACCTGTTCGCGGCCTAGCAGGGCACCCCGGTCATATGCCAGCGGCCGCGGGCATCAGCCGATCCCGCTGCGCAGCAGGGCCTTTTCGTGATAGACCTCGTGGCTGCGCACGAGGTCGAGGAAGAGGCCTTCGAGCCGGGCATAGATGCGCTCCCAGGATAGGCCGAGTGCCGTGCTGCGCGCCGCCTCGCCCAGCGTGCGCCGCAGGTCGGTCTCGCAGGCCAGGCGCACGGCCGCCTGGATGAAGGCCTGGGCATCGCCATAGGGGGCCTTGAGCCCGTTGACGCCGTGGTGCACATGCTCGGCGGCGGCCGCGTAGTCGAAGGCCACGCAGGCGAGCCCGCTGGCCATGGCCTCCAGCAGCACGTTGCCGAAGGTCTCGGTGAGGCTGGGGAAGAGGAATACATCGGCGCTGGCGTAGTGCATGGCCAGCTCCTCCCCGCGCCGCGCGCCGCAATACACCGCGTCGGGGGCGCGGGCGCGCAAGCCCTCCAGCGCCGGACCCTCGCCCACCACGACCAGGCGCGCATCCGGCCTGGATTGTGCGATGGCCTGATGGGCCGTGAGCAGCAGCTCCAGGTTCTTCTCCGGCGCAACACGACCTACGTAAAGCACCGCCAGGCCCGCCTCGCCCACCCCCCAGGCCGCACGCAACGCCGCGCTGCGCCGGGCCGGGTCGAACAGCTGCGTGTCCACCCCGCGCGCCACCACCTCCAGGTTGCGAAAACCGGCCTGCTCCAACTCGCGCCGGATGCTGAGCGAAGGCACCAAAGTCAGCCGCGCCTGGCTGTGGAAACGGCGCAGATAGGCGGCGATGGGCCGTTTGAGCCAGCCCAGGCCGTAGTGGAGGCTGTAGCTGTGAAAGTTGGTGTGGAAATCGGTCGCCACCGGCAGGCGCAGGGCCCGCGCCGCTGCCACCGCCGACCAGCCGAGCGGCCCTTCGGTCACCACGTGCACCAGATCCGGCCGTTTGAGCGACCACAGCCGCTTGAGGGCGGATTTGGCCGGCAGCCCCATCTTCAGCCCCGCATAGCGGGGGATGGGTACACCGGGCCGCAGCACCTGTTCCAGATTGGTCTCGCGTTCAGGCCGGTCGGTCGTGCTCTGTCGTGGCCGGATCAGCTGCACCTGGTGTTCGCGCGCCTGCAGGGCGCGCACGAAGCGCGCCACCGTCATCGCCACGCCGTTGATCTCGGGCGGATAGGTCTCCGTCACCACCGCCAGGCGCAGGCGCCTGTGCTCCACCGGCAGCTGGTCGATGCTCAAGTCTGCGGCCAACATGGGCTTGAGCATGCCGGCGGCAGGCGACAAAACCATGACAAAAACATGACGCATTCATGACGGCGGACCGCTACTTGGTGGACGACAGGGCTGGGTATATGATCCGACCGCTGCCAGAAGGGTCTTTGGCAGCGCCTACCCACCAAAAGAGGAGACCGCACCATGAGCAAGATCAAGCCACACGGCCTGGCCCTCGCCCTGAGCCTGACCGCGGCGGCCAGCCCCAGCCTGGCCTCGCAACCGGTCTGGCCGGACGTGGTCGTGCAACTGCACGGCGCCGGCAAGGCCTATATCATCGACACCCGCACCGATGCCCTGCTCGCCACCCTGGACACCTGCCGGGGCGGCACCCTGGGCTCCATGACGCCGGACGCGAAGAAGCTCTACGTCAGCTGCGCCGGCGAGGGGCAGAAGGAGGTGGTGGTCATCGACATGGCACAACGCAGCGTGGCCAAACGCCTCGAGACCGGCAACCGACCCAAGCACGGGCTGGTGAGCCCCAACGGCCGGCTCGTCGGCGTGGACCACTGGGGGCTCACTGACGGCAAGCTGCGCCTGACCTTCCTCGACGCCGCCACGGACGGCGTCGTCAAGACGATAGACCTGGAGGTCAAGGGACAGCCCAAGGGGGTGACCTCCATGCACAACGCCTGGAGCCCGGACTCGCGCCTGTTCTTCAGCGTCGACCGGGTGGACAACCGCCTGGTGGTGGTGGACACCACCAACTGGAGCGTGAGGACGATAGACGTGCCCAGCGCCCCGCACTACCCCGTGCCCAGCCCCGACGGCAAGGAGCTTTGGCTGGTGCACGAGGGCAGCCTCAAGCCGGGGTTTCTCGGCCCCAACGGCACGCGCCTGATCTTCGGGCCGCCGCCCGAGGGCAGTGTGCTGCCGGGCGTGATCGTCTATGACCTGACCAAGCCGGATCTGCCCGTCCTCGCCCGCATCGAACTGCCCCTGATCGGCGAGGAGGTGGTCGAGGCCCATCACGGCAACTTCACCCAGGACGGCAGGACCTTCATGCTCCTCAACCGCGGCCCTGGGGCCGACAGCCGCGGGCGCGAGGTGGCCTTCATCGACGCGAAGGGCAAGAAGGTGGTGCATCGGCTGTCCACCGCCAGCAACGGCGTCGGCCACACCTACAACAGCCCCGACGGCAAATACGCCGTGGTCACCAACTACGGCAACAACGTGATCTCCATCATCGATCTGAAGAAGATGGCCACCGTACAAGACCTCGTCATCGGCAAGGGACGCATGGGCCACATCGCCTTCACCAAGGATGGCAGATGGGGTTACGTCTCCAACGCGGGCGACGGCAATGTATACAAGCTCGACATGGGCAAACTCGCCCTGGTCAAGACGATAGAGACCGGCGCAGGCAGCGCCGGCGGCGGCCAAATCCTCAACGTATGGACCAACGTGTTCGAGGAGCTGCCGCGTTATTGAGGACAGCAGACCGAGGACCGACGGCTTGCGCCAGCGTGCCAGCGCTGGCGCGGTAGGCAGAACCGAGCACGGGGGAGCGCGGGGTCGGTCCGTTCTGTACAGCCCCGGTGTGGCGTCACTTGCGGGCGGCGTGGGCATCTGCCTGGCAGGCATGCGTGGCTGTGGTATAAATGCCGGCACACGGACAAATGGGAGACGGGAATGCTCATCAAGCCACTGATGATGTTGACGTTCGCCGCCGGTGTGCTCGCCCTCGGCGGCTGCGGCAAGAAGGAACAGGCGCCGGATGAGGCGCAGGTGGTGCGCATCGGCTCGGTCGCGCCGCTCACCGGACCGCAGGCGCACATCGGCAAGGACAACGACAACGGGGCGCGTCTGGCGGTGGAGGAGATCAACGCCCAGGGGCTCACCCTGGGCGGCAAGCCGGTCAGGCTGGAGCTCGTGAGCGAGGACGACCAGGCCGACCCCAAGACCGCCACCATCGTTGCGCAGAAGCTGGTCGATACCGGCGTGGTAGCGGTGATCGGGCACCTCAACTCCGGCACCTCCATCCCCGCCTCCAAGTACTATCACGACGCCGGCATCCCGCAGATCTCGCCCTCGGCCACCGCCATCGCCTATACCGCCCAGGGCTACAAGACCACCTTCCGCGTCATGGCCAACGACGAGCAGCAGGGTCGGGTGCTGGGCGAGTACGCGGTGAAGCGGCTGGGGGCGAAAAGGATCGCCATCATCGACGACCGCACCGCCTATGGCCAGGGCCTGGCCGACGAGTTCGACAAGGCCGCCCGTGCCGCCGGGGCGCAGATCGTCGCGCGCGAATACACCAACGACCGCGCCACCGACTTCACCGCCATCCTCACCGCCATCAAGGGCAAGGCCCCCGACCTCGTCTTCTTCGGCGGCATGGACCCGCAGGCCGGCCCCATGGCGCAGCAGATGAAACGGCTGGGGCTCACCGCCCGCCTGCTTGGCGGCGACGGCATGCAAAACGCCAACTTCATCAAGCTGGCCGGCGAGGCCGCGGAAGGGGCGATCGCCTCCTCGCCCGGTCTGCCGCTCGAGCAAATGCCCGGCGGGGCGGCCTTCAAGCAAAAGTTCGCGGCCAAGTACGGCCAGATCCAGCTCTACGCCCCGTATGCCTACGACGCCGTGCAGGTGTTGGTGGCGGCCATGCGGCGCGCGAACTCCGCGGAACCGGCCAAGGTCCTGCCCGAGCTGGCCAAGACCGATCACACCGGGGTGACCGGCCAGATCCGTTTCGACGCCAAGGGCGACATCCTGGGCGGCGCGGTCACCCTGTACGAGGTCAAGGGCGGGGCCTGGCAGGTGCTGGAGACGGTGAAGTGAGCGCCATACGCCAGCCAATTATATATGGAACAAATAGGCACCACGAAAAACCTGCTGCTGGGCCGGATGGCGGCGTTGTGCGGTGCTCGGAGGCTTGCCTATCTGCTTGTTGATATGGCTCGCATCCTGCTCTCCGTGCACCTTGTCTTCCAACCGCTCGTGACAGTTTTTCGAGGTGCCTAAATTTATTATTTTGACTCATATATCCCATCATGACATGAATATTGCAAAAACATTCAAATCAATAGTGGGCCCTCTCTATCGTAGTTTCTTCCCCTATCCGACCCAAAACAAGTACGATCAAGAGCTGGGGTTCTGGATAAAGGAATACACACGGGAGGGCGGCAAGTTCGAGAACGACTGGTATGAAAAATTAATGTTAGCAATGGCAGGCGAGAACGACGATGAATTTATACATGGCAAAATCGTGGCTGACTTCGGCTGCGGGCCAAGAGGCAGCCTGCAATGGGCAATAAAAGCCAAGGAAAGAATCGGATTAGATATCTTGGCGGATAAGTATTCAGAAATGTTCGATCTCGCGGCACACAACATGCGCTACATAGCCAATACCGAATCCCGCATCCCGTTACCATCTGATTATGTAGATGTTTTATTCACGATCAATGCAATGGACCACGTGGACGATTTTAGTGCCATGTGCAATGAACTGATTCGTATTTTAAAACCTGGCGGCGAATTCATAGGCAGTTTTAATCTTCACGAACCGCCTACACCATGTGAGCCGCAGAGTCTAGATGAAGAAAAAATACACAAGTGTCTGCTCAGACACCTTGTAGTCAGATCTTACCGAACGGCACCGCGAGGACCAGAGGAAAATAGATATTTATATTTCTGGGAAAATAAACCTTTGATAGGCAAAGAAGAGGGGTTTTTGTGGGTCAGGGCAACGAAGCCTCTTGAGCGCAGCTAAGCCGTTTCTACTAACACCCTACTACCGGTTGTAAGTCTGGTCTCAATGCTTGTTTTTTCCACTGCGTGAAGTCGTTTCAGGCGTTATAGACTGAACGATGCCTAGTCACACACTAAACTGCACACTACACTCCAGCCATTCATAAATGGACCTCTTCGTCCAGCAGCTCGTCAACGGCCTGGTCCTGGGCAGCATCTATGCCCTGGTGGCGCTGGGCTACACCATGGTCTATGGCATCCTGGAGCTGATCAACTTCGCCCACGGCGAGGTGACCATGATCGGCGCCATGGTGGCGCTGACCGTGATCGGCCTCATGCTGGGCATGAACCCCGAGCTGCCGGGGTTCATGGTGGTGCTGGCCGGGGTGCTGGTGGCCATCCCTGCCTGCATGCTGCTCGCCTACACCATCGAGAAGGTGGCCTACCGGCCGCTGCGGCGGGCGCCGCGCCTGGCGCCGCTGATCACCGCCATCGGTGTGTCCATCGTGCTGCAGAACGCCGCCATGTTGATCTGGGGGCGGCAGTACGTCTCCTTCCCGCAGATCCTGCCGCAGACCACCTACGAGGTGCTGGGGGCACATGTCACCGGCCTGCAGATCGTCATCGTCGTGCTGTGCGTAGTGCTGATGGCGGGGCTGTGGTGGCTGGTGCAGCGCACGCGGCTGGGGCGGGCCATGCGCGCCACGGCGCAATCGAAGGAGGTGGCGATGTTGATGGGGGTGGACATCGATCGGGTCATCTCCGCCACCTTCGTCATCGGTGCGGCGCTGGCCGCCATCGCCGGCGTGTTGGTGAGCGCTTACTATGGCTTGGCCCATTATTACATGGGTTTCATGTTGGGACTCAAGGCGTTCTCTGCAGCAGTGCTGGGCGGCATTGGCAACATCGCCGGGGCCATGTTGGGGGGCGTGCTGCTAGGCGTGATCGAGGCCCTGGGGGCGGGCTACATCGGTGAGCTGACCGGCGGCTTCCTCGGCAGCCACTACCAGGACGTGTTCGCCTTCTTCGTGCTGATCCTGGTGCTGGTGCTGCGGCCTTCCGGCCTACTGGGCGAGCGGGTGGCCAGCCGTGCCTGAGCTTCTCGCCTGGTGGCGGCGGCCGCGCACGCGCCATGAGGCGCGCGTGGCCATGGTGCTGCTGGCGGCCCTGCTCATCGCCCTGCCCTTCCTGGTCGAGGCCGGACTGGGGCGCAGCTGGGTGCGCGTGCTCGACTTCGCCCTGCTCTACATCATGCTGGCCCTGGGGCTCAACATCGTGGTGGGCTATGCCGGGCTGCTGGACCTCGGTTTCGTCGCCTTCTATGCCCTCGGCGCCTATCTCTACGCCTGGCTGGCCAGCCCGCACTTCGGCCTGCACCTGCCGTTCTGGGCCATACTGCCGCTGGGGGCGGCGCTCGCCGGCCTGTTCGGCGTGCTGCTGGGGGCGCCCACGCTGCGGCTGCGCGGCGACTATCTGGCCATCGTCACCCTGGGCTTTGGCGAGATCATCCGCATCTTCATGAACAACCTGAACGCCCCGGTCAACATCACCAACGGGCCGCAGGGTATCAACCTGATCGACCCGGTCAGCCTCGCCGGCATCTCCTTCGGCCGCACGCAGGAGTTGTTCGGCCTGACGTTCGCACCGGCGCATTTTTACTACTACCTCTTCCTCGTCTTCACCCTGGCCACCATATTCATCGCCTACCGGCTGCAGGACTCGCGCATCGGCCGGGCCTGGGTGGCCATCCGCGAGGACGAGGTGGCCGCCGCCGCCATGGGCATCAACACGCGCAACGTGAAGCTGCTCGCCTTCGCTATGGGGGCGGTGTTCGGCGGCGTGGCCGGCGGGCTGTTCGCCGCCTTCCAGGGCTTCATCAGCCCGGAGAGCTTCACCCTGTGGGAGTCCATCCTCATCCTGTGCATGATCGTGCTGGGCGGCATGGGCCACATCCCGGGCGTGCTCCTGGGCGCGGTGCTACTCACCGTGCTGCCCGAGGCCCTGCGCTATATCGGCGACTGGCAGCGCGCGGCCCTGGGGCGCGTGGTGGTGGACCCGGGCGACCTGCGCATGCTGCTGTTCGGTGTGGCCCTAGTGCTGATGATGGTCTATCGGCCCGAGGGGCTCATGCCCTCACGCCGGCGCCAGCGCGAGTTACATGCCGAGGACGGCGTAGCCGCCCAGGAGCAGGCTAGCCTCTACGACAGCCGCGCTTGAAACATGAGCGTGTTGCTACAGGTCGACGCGGTCGGCAAGCGTTTCGGCGGAGTAGTCGCCCTCGACGGGGTGAGCCTGCGCGTGGACGTGGGCGAGATCTACGGGCTGATCGGCCCCAACGGCGCCGGCAAGACCACCCTGTTCAATTGCATGACCGGCCTTTATACGGTCAGCAGCGGCGCCATCCGCCTGGACGGCGCCACCATCCACAACCGCAAACCGCACGAGATCGTCGCCCGCGGCTTCGCCCGCACCTTCCAGAACATCCGCCTGTTCGCCAACATGACCGCCTTGGAGAACGTCATGGTCGGGCGCCACGCCCGCACCCGCGCGGGAGTCATCGGCGCCGTGCTGCGCGACCGGCGCACCCGCGCCGAGGAGGCGGACAGCCGCGCACGCGCGCACGCGCTGCTGGAATTCGTCGGCCTGGCGCACAAGGCCCGCAGCCTGGCCGGGCATCTCGCCTATGGCGAACAGCGCCGGCTGGAGATCGCACGTGCGCTCGCCACCGAGCCGCGGCTGCTCGCCCTGGACGAGCCGGTGGCCGGCATGAACCCGGCCGAGCGCCGGCAGATGGCCGATCTGTTCCTCCAGCTGCGCGCGCGCGGGCTTACCCTGCTGCTGATCGAGCACGACGTGAAACTGGTCATGGGAGTGTGCGACCGGGTGGCCGTACTCGACTACGGGCGCAAGATCGCCGAAGGACCGCCGGCGGCGGTGCGCAACGACCCGGCGGTGATCGCTGCCTATCTGGGCACGGAGGCGGCATGAGCCTGCTGGAGGTGAAAGGCCTCAAGGTGGCCTATGGCGGCATCCAGGCGGTGCGCGGCATCGACCTCAGGGTGGACGAGGGCGAGCTGGTCTGCCTCATCGGCGCCAATGGCGCGGGCAAGTCGAGCACCCTGCGGGCGATCATGGGGCTTGCACAGGCCAGGGGAGAGATCCGGCTCGCGGGCCAGCGCATCAGCGGGCTGGCCACGCATGCCATCGCCCGGCTCGGGGTGTCGCTGGTGCCCGAGGGGCGTGGCATCTTCCCGCGCATGACGGTGGCCGAGAACCTGGCCATGGGCGCCTACGCCCGCCGCGATGCCGGCGTGGGGCAGGACTACGACCGCGTCTATACCCTCTTCCCTCGCCTAGCCGAGCGCCGCACCCAGGTGGCCGGCACCCTGTCCGGTGGCGAGCAGCAGATGCTGGCCATCGGCCGGGCGTTGATGAGCCGCCCGCGGCTGCTGCTGATGGACGAACCCAGCATGGGCCTGGCGCCCCTGATGGTGCAGAAGATCTACGACACCATACGCACCATCGCGCAGGAAGGGGTCACCCTCCTGCTGGTGGAGCAGAACGCGAATATCGCCCTGCAGGTGAGCCAGCGCGCCTATGTCCTGGAGAGCGGCAGCATCGCCGCGGCCGGGGCGAGTGCCGATCTGGCGCGCGACCCTGCGGTGCGCAGCGCTTATCTGGGCCACTGACGTTGCCCCAAGGCAACAGCTTAGGCCCGGGCACCTAGCCCGTCATGCCATCAAAATGTTAAATACTAATATTCGAAGTTTACAATGAGCCAGGTGCTTGAGTGCACCCAAGCATACAACCCTTCCCCAACCGTAACAGCAGGAGTCCTCTCATGAAACTGAAAGCGCTCGTCAGTGCCCTCGGCCTGACCCTCGCAGCCCAGGCCGCCACGGCCCAGCAGACCGCCACCCCCGAGCAGACCGCCGCCATGCTGCTGGACCCGGCCAAGATCGTCCAGCCCATGCAGGACCCCAAGGCCGCGGTGCAGACCATGACCAGCCTGATGGATCCGGCCACGCTGATGATCCTGATGCAGCGCGGCATGGACCCCGCCACCTACACCCGCATGGCGCAGGCCGGCCTGTCGCCCGACATTCTGCGCGCCTACATGGGCTTCCTCGATCCGGCCATGTACACCCGCTGGCTGGCCGCGGCCATGGACCCGAATTTCTACACCGCCGCCATGGCCCCCATGCTCAACCCCAACGTGTACCTGCGCTGGATGACGGCCCCGGTCGATCCGCGCATGGTGCAACTGATGCTGGCCCCGCTCAATCCCGCCCTGTACACCAATTGGGCGATGGCCCCCCTGGCACCGGCCAACCTGAACCTCATGATGGCCCCGCTCAACCCCAACCTCTACACCCAGTGGCTGGCGGCGGCCATGAACCCGCAGACCTATGGCGTGTGGGGCAGCTTCCTCAACCCCGCCACCTACAGCAACATCCCCAACCCCTTCACGGCCCTGACCCAACCGGCCCAGCAGCCGGCGGCCGCGGCACCCGCTCAGCCGGCCGAGAAGAAGCCCGCCGAGAGCAAGAAGTGACCCCGCTACGGGCCTGAGCAGGGGCGGCTGCAGCCGCCCCTTTTGTTTGTATGGCGGCTGCCATGGACGCAAGACCGTTGGCGGTCGCAGCCATCCCGAGCCGGACCGGTCCGCCCGCGGTGTGAGCGCGCTGAGTGCGCGTGGCGCCTACGGGTCGAAAGCGAGGACGAAGGCATCGGGGTGGTGGAAGTCGGCGTGTCCGATGGGGTGGGCGAGTGCCCAGTAGGATAGGTGTCCGTCGCGCGTCTCGACGACCATGGCGAGATTTAGCCGCCAGGGGGGCAGGGGGAGTTGGGTAGCATCGAGCTGCAGCCGCAGGACCAGGCGATCATGGGCAGCGGTCCAGGCACAGAGGGGCCGGGGCAGGATGGCGGGCCGGCAGCCGGTGCGATAGTCGTCGAAGTCGTAACACTGCCAGGCGAGACTGGGCGCGAAATTGAATTCCCGATAAACGCGGGCATAGGCGTTGCGCACGAACAGCTCGGCGCAGGTGTGCCGCCAAAGCCCGTCGGCGCGGTGCGGTTTGTTCGGCGGGGGCAGCAGAATGCGATCGAGTGCACCCTGCAGGCTGAGCGTGATCCCCAAGCCGTCGCCAGCGTAGGGCTGCAACTGGGCTTCGATACGTTCGACCGCGGCGCAGGGGGTGTCGGGGTGAGGTTGCAATTCGGCGGTGATCATGCGACGGCCTTGAACAGGGCAAGGGTGCGCGCACGCGCACGGGCGTGATCGACGATGGGTGGCGGGTAGTCGCGCCCCAGTTCGATGCCGTGTGCGGCCAGGACCGCTGCGGGCTGCAGCCAGGGGGCATGGATGGCCTCGTCCGGTAGCGCTGCGAGCTCCGGCACGTAGCGGCGTATGAAACGGCCCGCGGGGTCGTAGCGCCGGGATTGGGTTACGGGGTTGAAGATACGAAACCAGGGTTGGGCGTCGGTGCCCACGCCGGCGGCCCACTGCCAGCTGCCGACGTTGGCGGCCTGGTCGTAGTCGATGAGTTTGCGGGCGAAATAGCGTTCGCCCAACCGCCAGTCCACGTGCAGGTCCTTGACCAGGAAGCTGGCGGTGAGCATGCGCAGCCGGTTGTGCATGTAGCCGGTGCTGTTCAGCTGGCGCATGGCGGCGTCCACCAGCGGGTAGCCGGTGCGCGCCGCGCACCAGGCCTCGTAGTGACCCGGCGGGTTGGGCCAGGCAATGGCGTCGAACTTGGCCTGCAAGGCGTGCTCGACGGTATGCGGGTGGTGCCACAGCAGCATCTGGTAGAACTCGCGCCAGATGAGCTCGTTCAGCCAGGTGCGCGCACCCTCACCGCCGCGCGCCAAACACAGGCGCACGAGCTGGCGCACGCTCACGGTGCCGAAGCGCAGGTGCACGGACAGGTAGGAAGGGCCTTTGACGGCCGGATAGTCGCGCCGCTCGTGGTAGTGGTCGATGCGCGTGAGGAAGTCGGCCAGCCGCGCCTGCGCCCCGGCCTCGCCCGCCTCGATGCCGAGGTCGGTGCGAACGAAACCCAGGTCCTCCAGGCTGGGCATGGGTAGCGGCGCCGTGCGGGCGAGCACGTCGAGCCGCGGCCGATGCTCGGCGATGTCACCGGGGCCCAAGCGGGCGAGCCAGACACGGCTATAAGGGGTGAAGACGTGATAGGGCCGGCCAGAGGCGGTGAGGATCTCGTCCGTCTCGAAGATGACCTGGTCCTTGTGCAGGAAGAAGCGGCGCCCATCGGCCGCGAGCGCATGCGCTACCTGGGCGTCGCGCGAGCGGGCAAACGGTTCGTAGTCGCGTGCGGCGTGCACGCTATCCACACCCAGGCGCGCGGCCAGATCGGGGATCAAACGACAGGCGGGGCCGTGCAGCACGTGCAGGCTGGCGCCGTGGGACTCCAGGACCTGTTTGAGGCTGCTCACGCTCGCCCAGATGAATTCGACCCGGCGGTCGGCGCGCTCGGGCAGCCGGTCGAGGATCTCGGTGTCGAACACGAAGGCGCAGTGCACACGGCGCGCCGTGCGGGTGGCGGCAGCGAGTGCGGCATGGTCGCTCAGACGCAGATCGCGCCGCAGCCACACGAGGGCGGCGTCATCCGTCGGCATGGCGCGGGGGGTGTGGCGGCATGGCCGCGATTTTGCGCCATTGGATGCGGGGATTACAATGTCGGTGCGAAGCCAGCCCGTACGCCATGTTGCACGCCAACTTCACCGACCATTTCCTCATCGCCATGCCCAACATGGCCGACCCCAATTTCGCCGGCACGCTCACCTACATCTGCGACCATGGCGAGCAGGGGGCACTGGGGGTGGTGGTCAACCGCCCCATCGATCTCACCCTGGGGCGGCTGTTCGAGCAGGTGGGCATCGAGCTGAAGGATGCACGGCTGGCCGAACAGCCGGTGTATTTCGGCGGCCCCGTGCAGGTGGAGCGCGGCTTCGTGCTGCACCGGCCCGTGGGGTCGTGGAATTCGACCCTGTCGGTGAACGACCGGGTGGGGCTCACCACCTCCAAGGACATCCTGGAGGCCACCGGCCGTGGCCAGGGGCCGGCACAGCTGCTGGTCACCCTGGGCTATGCCGGCTGGGGGCCGGGGCAGCTGGAGGACGAAATCAAGCAGAACGCGTGGCTGACCGTGGCCGCCGACCCCGACGTGATCTTCGACCTGCCGCCGCAGGCCCGTCTGCCGGCGGCCATGCGGCTGCTGGGCATCGATCCGGCCATGCTGTCGGAACAGGCCGGGCACGCTTGACCGACGGCGGATGAGCCAGGCCATGGCACTCTTGCGCGGAGCATTCACCGCTGCACCGCAGGCTGCAGTACCGACCTCAACCCTCTGTCCGCGCTCCACGGCGCCCAGAAAGGGCACCGTCCTCGCCTTCGACTTCGGCCTCAAGCGCATCGGCGTGGCGGTGGGCGAGTGGGAGACGCGCACGGCGCACCCGCTCACCACCCTGAACGCCGAGGCCAACGCCGAGCGCTTCGCCCGCATCGGGGCGCTGCTGCAGGAATGGCGGCCGGTCGAATTGGTGGTGGGGCTGCCGCTGGCGCTCACGGGCGAGGCGCACGCGCTCACCCAGCGCTGCCGCCGCTTCGCACACCAACTCGAGGGGCGCTTCGGCCTGCCGGTGGCCCTGGTGGACGAGCGGCTGACCTCGGTGGAGGCGGAGGCGCGGCTGCGCGAGGCGGGGGTGCGCGGGCGCGCCGTGGCGGCTGCGGTCGATGCGCTGGCGGCCCAGCGCATCCTGGAGGACTTTTTCCGTCAACAGGCATGAATCTACCCACACCCGAGCAACTCATCGACCGCCTAGCCGCCGACATCCGCCCGCGGTTGCGGCCGGACTGCGCCCTGGTAGGCATCCACACCGGTGGGGTGTGGGTGATGCAGGCGCTGGCGGACAGACTAGGCGTGGCGCTGCCGCAGGGAGTGCTGGACATCGCCTTCTACCGCGACGACTTCTCGCGCATCGGCCTGCACCCCCAGGTGAAGCCTTCGCACATCCCGTTCGAGGTGGAGGACCGCCATATCCTATTGATCGACGACGTGCTCTACACCGGCCGCACCGTGCGCGCGGCC
>JANWZL010000003.1 GCA_025054655.1 Thiobacillaceae bacterium
GCGAGCGGGTGGAGGGCAAGGCGCCCGCAGCGCAGGCTGCGAGACATATCAGAGAGATAGGCGAGGCAGCCGAGCAGCGCGCAACGCAGCCATCCAGCTGCGCAGCGGATTTATGCAGCGTTTCCCTACTCGTCAGGTGAGCATACTCGTGTATGATGAAGATCATACTGACATTTCACCCGTACATGCTGAATACACGATACCACCGTGCATTCTGGTCCGCTTTCTGGCGGGGTTTGGCCGCGCCGGGGTTGCTGCTGGCTTCAGACGACGTTCACATCCGGCGAGTGCAGCCCATGCATGGCGATCTGTATACGGATTGGGTGAGGATCGGTGGGGATTTCCACCGGGTCATGGCCCGTGAAGAAGCCACCGTCCCCGGACGATCATCCTGAGCAGCCGCCGGAGGCGCCGACCACGACCCACTGGCTGGGTCCCCTGCCACCGCCGGAAGCGCTACAGAAATTCGATGCCATCGTCGAACGCGGGGCCGAGCGCATCTTTCGTATGGCCGAGGCCGAGCAGCAGCATCGCCTGCAGAACGAGCGCGACGCCCTGGCCTCGAACATCGAGGCGGCACGCGCGGAGATGGCAGCCGCCCGCACCGGGCTGTGGCTGGGCGCGCTGGTCTCGATGATGTCCATCGCAGCCGCGGTATGGACCGTCCATCTGGGCGCACACTGGATCGTGCCTACGGCCTTGGTCGGGGTGCCGCTGATGAGCGCCGTACGGGCGATCATACTGCGCAAGTAGTTTGACCTGAACGCACCCGACGCGTGCAGTCCAACGCAAAGTCCCATTCCATGGACGGTGTGGACAGACTCACGCCTGCCGACATACGCTGGCGGTTGGGGTCGGCCCACGCCAGGGTTCCCTCTACGCCCACCACCTGTCCTCTGGCTAGCCTGCACCACGGCCGGCAGGAATGGCGGCAACAGTGCACCGAGCTGGAGGCCTTGCTGGCCCTGGGCGAGCGGCTGGGGCTCAGCCAGGGGCTGCCCTATGCGCACCCCTGGAGCGCGGGGGCAGACTTCCTCACCCTGCTGGCGCTATACGTGCGCACCTACCGGCCGGCCTGCATCGTCGAGTGCGGCAGCGGCCTGTCCAGCCTGATCCTGGCGCGCTGCTGTGCGTTAAACGGCCATGGGCGGGTGTGGAGCCTGGAGCACCTGCCGGCGTGCGCCGCGCACACGCGCGCCTGGCTCGGCCGCTATGGTCTCGGCGCGTTCGCCACGGTGCTCGACGCCCCGCTCGTCCCCCAGCGCCTGGGTGGCAAGTCCTTCCCCTGGTACGCCCTGGAGGGGCTGAGCGACCTACCGGCCATCGATCTGCTGGTGGTGGACGGACCACCGGCAGGCACCGGCCGGCTGGCCCGCTATCCGGCCCTGCCGCTGCTGTACGCCCGGCTCGCCCCGCGCTGCGCCGTCTTCCTGGACGATGCCGACCGGCCGGACGAGCAGGCGGTGATCGAGCGCTGGCGGGCCGAATACCCCGACCTCGGGCAGGTGCGGCTGACCACCGGGCGCGGCTGCGCCCTGTTCGCCCGCGCCCTGACCCCTCACCCCGGCGGGCTGGCGTTGTAGCGCCGGTCCCATTCCGCCAGGGCGGCCGCCAGGTCGCCCTCGGCCCCGATCCAGGCCCAGAAGGCGCGGAAGTCCTCACGCGCCCGTTCCAGGCGAAAGTCCATCCTGAGGGGCTTGTCGTGCAGGAACAGGCGGATGTTGGCCTCGACGCTGTCCAGATAGTCGTGCGCCCAGTCCAACGCCGTCTGACCGGGCGCGCCGCCGAGCAGCACGCCCTCACGCCAGGCGCGCAGGATGCCGAAATCGGCCCGGCGGGCGAAACTGGCCGCACAGGTGGCGCGCTCGCGCGTCAGGTGCACGTAATAGGCGTGGGCGCCGTAACGCTCGTGCAGCCGGCCCAGGTTCCAGGCCAGGCGGTTGTCGGCCTCGATGTGATGGGGAGGATAATCGAGGCGCGCCGGGCCTGTCAGGTGCACACGGGTCTCGTGGCCGCAGGTGAAATTGCGCATGTGACGGCAGGCGGCGATGAAGGTGGTGGAGCCGCTGCGACCGGCGGTGAGGACGAAGACGTTCATGCTGCACCCAGGCGTGCGAGGGCCTCGGCCCAGGCGCGGCGCTGCCCTGGATAGTCGGCCAGGGCGGCGGCCAGGCGCGCGCGCCACGACGCGCGCGCCTCCGGCGCGTGCACCCGCCGCCAGCCGCTGCCGGTCGGACCGAAGTTGTGTGCGAGCTGGCGGGCGAAGAGATCGAGAGCAACCAGAGGCTGCGCCCCACGCCAGGCCGCGGGTGGGTCGGCTAGCCAGCCCCGCAGCGCGGCCAGCCGCGCGCCCACCACCTGCTGCTGGGCGGCGTAGCGGGCATACAGCCGCGCCTCCACCGCTTCCAAGGTGTGGCGCAGGGCCGCCGCCGGCACGTGGGCCTCGGGATAGCCCTGCGCGGTCAAGGCCTCGACCGTGAACAGTAACACGTCGCCCCAGTACTGGCGCTCGAACTCCGCCGCCAGCTCCACCACCTCGCCCAGGCGCTCCACTCCGGGGCGGCACTCGGAGCGACCCAGAGCCGCCAGCGCGCGCCCGTGCTGCAGCGGCAGCGGCACGCTGATGAAGCGGGGGCCGAGGACGGTGCGCAGTAGCCGCCCCAGGGCGGGACCGGCCATGCGCAACCCGAGGGCCGCGAACGGGATGAACCAGGCCGGGCGGGGCCCGCGCAGGACGTAGTTGCCGGTATAGACCGTGCGCGCCGGCTGTACCCCGGCCGCTGTCGCCGCGGGTGCGATGGCGCGCGTCGGGTGCACCCCGTCGAAAAAGCGCGGCAGCGCCTCGACCAGGGCGGCCAGCCCCGCCAGCGCGGCGTGCGGCCCGCAGAGCGGGCAGCTCCAGGCCTGCGCCGCCACGGGCGGGCGGTAGCCGAACAGGTCCAGCATGTCGTGATAGGCGGCCTCGGCCACGGCCGGTGCGGGCGGGTCATGGAAGGGGCAGGGCTGGTCCGGCGCGAGTGGGGTCAGGCGTTCCAGGGCTGCCGTGAGGTCCTCCAGCAGGGTGCCCGCCATCACCGCCGGGGCCACCGGCGGGTCGCCCACCACCTTGCCGGTGGCGACCTGCACCGCGCTGTCGGCAAACAAACGGTCGAAGGCGCCGAGGTAGTCGGGCTGCACTTCGTCCGTCCCGGCCTCGAGCTGGAAACGCTCGTCGCTGTCCACGAACCAGATCAGCAAGCGCTCACTTGCGCTGTAATGCCGTGCAATCCATAGTAAGGCCAGGTTGCGCAGGACCGAGGCCCCTTGCCGGCCGTCCGCATCCACTCCGATCACCCCCGCCAGCCGTTCGCGCAACGCCGGCGGCAGGGCGGCATGCAAGGCGTGCTGGGCGCCGCGGTCGAGGTGGTGGACGGTCATGCCCGGCGCGCACTGCGCCGCCGCCACAGCGCGATGTTCGGCCGCGGCCGCGGGCTCCAGGCTGTCGTCGGCGATGAGCAGCTCGACCCGCCCGCCGTACGGGTGGTGGGCGCGCAGCCGCGCCAGACTGGCGAGGCACTCGGCGAGCTGGCGCGGCCGGTCGGCCACGGGGATGACGATTAGGACGGCGTGCTCGGTCATCAGCGCCGCGAGGAGTAGTTGGGATAGAGCTCGCGCGGCAGCACCAGCTCGATCAGGTTGATGCCGCGTTCGAGGTCGAGGGCGTCGAACAGCGCATCCACCTCGGCCTCGGTCTGCGCACGCGCATGCCCTGCACCAAAGGCACGGGCGAGCAGGGCGAAGTCGGGATTGACGAAATCGCAGGCGACGTGGCGGCCGCCGTAGTGCTGGTGCTGGTTCTTGCGGATCAGGCCCAGGGTGCCGTTGTTGATCACGACGGCGTTGACGGGGACGGCGTGGTTGACCGCGGTCATCAGCTCGAAGCCGCACATCTGAAAGCCGCCATCGCCGACGATGGCGAAGGTGGCGCGCGCCGTGGGGTCGCCCAAACGCGCGCCGATGGCCGCCGGCAGGGCGTGGCCGAGGGCGGAGATGCCGGTGTTGGGGACGTAGAGGTTGGCCGGGTTGACGCGGTAGAAGTTCTGCGCGAACAGGATGTTGTCGTCGAACACCTGGCAGCCGGCGGGGAAGCGCTCGGCCAGGCGCTGGAAGAAGCGCTGCACGGGGGCGAAGCCGGCGCGGAACATGGCATAGTCGCTGCGCTCGCCGCGGACCTGCCCGATGTGCGCGGGCGGCTCTGGCTCGCCGCGGCCGGCCGGCAGCCGCTCGAGCAGCCCGGCCAGCACGGTACGGATGTCGCCCTGGATGGCCAGGTCTGGCCGCAGCGTGCGGCCCAGGTGGGCAGGATCGAGGTCCACCTGCACGATGCGCTTGCCGGCGGTCAGCCCCGCATCCCATACGTAACTGGTGCGCTCGCCGAAACGCGCGCCGAGCACGAGCAGCAGATCGGCGTGGTCGTGGATGAAGCGGTAGGCCTCGCCGCTGGAGGTCACCCCCAGGCTGCCCAGCGCGAGCGGGTCGTCCTCGGCCATCACCCCCTTGGCCTTGAGGCTGCAGGCCACCGGGATGGCCAACCGATGCGCAAGCGCCCGCAGCTCGGCCTGGGCGCCGGCGCGCACACAGCCGTAGCCGGCCACGATCACCGGCTGGCGGGCGGCGAGCAGCAGCCGGGCAAGTGCGTCCAACTGGCCGTCCAGGGCCGGGGCGAGGCGCGTCGGTGGCCACTGCAGGCGTTGCGGCAGATCGTCCGCGACCGTCTCCTTCTGCACGTTGAAGGGCAGGGCGATCAGCACGGGGCCGGGCAGCGGATCCAACAGCGCCGCCGCGGCCTGGTCGAGCACCGCTGCGAGGTAGTCGGTGCGCTCCACCATGCGGGCGTAGCGGGTGACCGGTCGCAGCAAGGCCACCTGGTCCACCGCGCCGCCCTCGCCCGAGCTCTCCTGCAGGCCCCCGCGCCCGAACATGTAGGTGGGCGCCTCACCCGTCAGGGCCAGCACCGGCAGCCGCTCGGCGTGGGCATGGGCCAGCGCGGTGGCGAGGTTGGTCGCCCCCGGCCCGGCGGTGGCCAGACACACCCCCACCCGCGCGCTCGCGCGCGTGTAGCCGCAGGCCATGAAGGCCGCGCCCTGCTCGTGCTTGGCGAGCACCACCCGCACACCGGCACGGTGCAGGGCGTCGAACACCGGCAGGATGTGCGCGCCTGGCACGCCGAAGACCACCTCGGCCTTCAGGCGTTCCAGAAACCGGACGATCAGCTCGCACACCTGCATGCTGTGTTCGACCTCGCAAACCGCAATCATGGTTGGGCCCACGGGCCTGTTCGTGCGCCCGCAGGCCGCGATCGATCGGCACGCCGACACGGGCTAGAATGGAACGAAACAAGCTTACGGGACTCCTACCGCTCATGCTACCGCGCTTGCTCGTCCTGTTGTTCGTGCTGGCCCTGTCCGCACTCGGCGTGCAGGCGCGGCCGGTGATGGTGCTCACGGTCGATGGCGCGATCAGCCCGGCCAGTGCCGACTACGTCATCCGCGGGCTCAAACGCGCCGCACAGGACGGGGCGCAACTGGTGGTGCTGAAGATAGACACCCCGGGCGGGCTGGACACCGCCATGCGCGACATCATCCAGGCCATCCTGGCCTCGCCGGTGCCGGTGGCGAGCTTCGTCTATCCGCAGGGCGCACGCGCGGCGAGCGCCGGCACCTACATCCTCTATGCCAGCCACATCGCCGCCATGGCCCCGGCGACCAACCTGGGTGCCGCCACCCCGGTGGCGATCGGCATCGGCGGGCCGCAGCCGGGCGAGGACAAACCGGCCACGCCCAAAGACGGCAAGGACGACAAGACGAAGAAGGATCAAGGCCAGAGCCCGCCGGCAGGCGATGCGCTCACGCGCAAGCAGGTGCACGACGCCACCGCCTATATCCGCAGCCTGGCCGAGCTGCGCGGCCGCAACGTGGAGTGGGCCGAGCGGGCGGTGCGCGAGGCGGTGAGTCTGTCGGCCGAGCAGGCCCTGAAACAAAAGGTGATCGATCTGATCGCCACCGACGTGGCCGACCTGCTCGCCCAGCTGGACGGCCGCTCGGTCAAGACCGCGCAGGGCGAGGTGAAACTGGCCACCCGCGGCGTGGTCCCCACGGAACTGGCACCCGACTGGCGCGCCCGCCTGCTCGCCGTGATCGGGGACCCCAGCATCGCCTATATCCTCATGTTGCTGGGCATCTACGGCCTGATCTACGAATTCGCCAACCCCGGCCTGGTGGTGCCCGGCGTGGTGGGGGCGATCTGCCTGCTGCTCGCCATGTTCGCGCTCAACATGCTGCCGGTGGACTATGCCGGGCTGGCCCTGATCCTGGTCGGCATCGCCTTCATGGTGGCGGAGGCGTTCGTGCCCAGTTACGGCATCCTCGGGCTGGGGGGGCTCATCGCCTTCGTGGTAGGCTCGGTGATGCTAATCGACACCGACATCCCCGGTTATGGCCTGCCCTGGGGCATCATCGCCGCCGTCACCGCCACCACCGCCGCCTTCCTGTTCCTGGTCGTCGGCATGCTCGCGCGCGCGCGCCGCCGCCCGGCGGTAACCGGCGCCGAGGAGATGGTCGGCGCCGAGGCCGTGGTGCTGCAGGATTGCACAAACGAAGGCTGGGCCCGTGTACACGGCGAGACCTGGCGCATCCGCAGCACGCGCGCGCTCAAGGCAGGCGAGACGGTGCGGGTGAAACGCATGGATGGGCTGGTGTTGGAGGTGGAGTGAGGCGTGATGGGTGAGGGGTGAGGCGTTTGGGTGAGGTGTGAACTAGACACTCTCCCGCGCCGCTCTCCTCACCCCTCACTCGCTTACCCGTACAACAAGGAGACCCCTATGTTCGACTTCGGCTTTGGCGTACTGGTCCTCATCGCCCTGCTGATCGCCTCGTCCATTCGCATCCTGCGCGAATATGAGCGCGGTGTGATCTTCATGCTGGGCCGCTTCTGGAAGGTGAAGGGGCCGGGCCTCATCCTGGTCATCCCCGGCATCCAGCAGATGGTCAAGGTGGACCTCAGGATCGTCGTGCTGGACGTGCCCACCCAGGACGTCATCTCGCGCGACAACGTCTCGGTCAAGGTCAACGCCGTGGTCTATTTCCGCGTGGTGGATCCGGCCCGTGCCATCCTGCAGGTGGAGGACTACATGTCGGCCACCAGCCAGCTCGCCCAGACCACCCTGCGCGCGGTGCTGGGCAAACACGAACTCGACGAGATGTTGGCCGAGCGCGAGCGGCTCAACCTCGACATCCAGCAGGTGCTCGACACCCAGACCGATGCCTGGGGGATCAAGGTATCCAACGTGGAGATCAAGCACGTGGACCTGGACGAGTCCATGGTGCGGGCGATCGCCAAACAGGCCGAGGCCGAGCGCGAGCGCCGCGCCAAGGTGATCCACGCCGAGGGCGAACTGCAGGCGGCGGAGAAGCTGATCGCCGCCGCCGACATGCTGGCCCGCAATCCGCAGGCCATGCAGCTGCGCTACCTGCAGACCCTGGTGACCATCGCCACCGACCGCAGCAACACCATCGTCTTCCCCGTGCCCGGCGACCTCATGCGCCTGTTCCAGGGCATGGCGGGCAAGACGGAATGACGGCGGCACAAGCGCCTGGCCCTAGGAGCATGGGATATGCATGCGTCGCAACCCGAACCCACACCGCGCCGTAGTCTCTGGCGCATCTTGCACGACACCCGTCTGCCCCTGTGGGTGAGCCTGCTGCTCATCCTCCTGCTCATCGCCGCCTTCGCCTGGCAGCGCGCCGCCCTCGAGCGCGCGCAGGCGCAGCTGGCCGCCGAGCGGCAGGCGCTGGCCGCTCAGCATGCCGCCGCCCGCAGCAGCCTGCAGGAGCAGCTGCGCCAGGGCCTGGTGGCGCAGGAGCGCGAGGCGCTCGCCCGGTTCGGCACCGTGCTCGCCTGGGCCGTGCGCGGCGAGTTGATGCGCGGCAACCTGGACCAGATCGACCAGTACTTCGTGGAGCTCACCCGCCTGCCGCGCGTGCAGCGCGTGCTGCTGGCGGACCAGAGCGGCAAGGTGCTGGTGGCCACCGACCGCAAGTTCCTCGGCCGCCCGGTGACCGAGGCCGCACCGGCCGAGGTGCTGATGCTGCACCAGGTCACGGTGCAGCCGGGCGCCCAGGGCGGGCGGCTGGTGATCCCGGTCATGGGGCTCAACGCCCGCCTGGGCACGGTGGTGCTGGACTACGCCCCCGCCCCACGGCCGCAGGGCCTGTGAGCCTCACACGGGCGCCGGTTTGCGGTCGTTGAGCCGCAGCCAGCCGCGTGCCACCCGGTACAGCACCCACAGCCCCACCAGCAGCCAGGCCGCCACCGCCAGCGGCAGCCCGATCAGGGTGAGCGCCAGGGCCGCGCCCGCGATCAACCACAGCAGGGCGTAGCCGAAGGTGCGCAGCTGCCAGCGCAGATGCGACTCGAGCCAGGTGCCGCGCGCCTGCCCGCGCTTGATGACGTTGAGCGCCACGGCGATGAGCGAGGGCCAGCCGGTGACGAAGGCGGTGACGACGAAGGCTGGGCTCATCAGGCCCGACAGCGCGGAGATGGCATGCAGCGCGTACATGAGGTGGGTTAGGCGCTCCATCGCCGGCATGGCGGCGCGGGTATCGGCTGGCGGGGTGGGTGGCGGCATGATCAGTCGTTGCCAGATGCGTCGGGAGGTCCTATCTTAACGGTAAGACGCATCCCCGCCGCGGATCCAGCGCACGTGGCGAGCGCGGCGGGGATGTCGGGTGGGAGTAAAGGACATGAGCCACTACATCAATGCCGACGGCAACCCGCAGCCGGAACGGCGCACCAATCTGCGCCTGCGCAGCATCTATGACGAGGCGCGCAACCGCCTCAACCATTTTTTCCACAGCAGCGACTGGGCCGGCAGTTCCATAGACCACCTCGCGTTGCGCGTCATCCACGAGGCCTATCCCGATCTCTCCCCCGAGGAGGTACGCACCTTGGTCGCCGCCATCGAGCGTTCGCTCACCCGCAACAATCCGAGCTGGGGCAAGGGCCATTAGCCGTAAGTCGGCAATCCCTTGCCAACCTACACCGACGGCGGCGAAGGATTGCCGCCCCAGAGCGGGTGTGGAGGGAAGCGGGCATGACGTTCATGCGCAAGGGCAGCCGTGGTCGGTCATGGCATCTCACCGTGCGCATCGAGCGGCCAGAGCCGATGGGCATCGAGCAGCAGGCGTGCGATCGCCTCGTTCGCGGCGAGGCGCGCCTGCTCGGCCGCCAGCCGCGCCTCCAGGAGGGTGCGACGCGCCAGCAGCGCCTCCGTCAGCCCCACCTCGCCCAGCTCATGGGCGCGCCGTGTGAGCCCCGCATGCCGCGCCGCCGCCTCGGCCGCCTGCGCCAGGCGGCGATAGGCCTCAACGGCGCCCGAGGCCCGCAGCCAGTGGGTCGCCACCTCAGCACTCAGACGCCGGCGTATGGCCGCCTCGGCCTCGGCGAGCGCCTCGGCCTCCGCCGCCTGCCCACGCGCCGCGGCCCCTCTCGCCTCGCCCGGCAGGGCGATCGCCAGGCTCAAGCTCAGGATGCGTTCCTCGCCCCCCTGCTCGCTGGCATAGCGCAGGCCCAGCACGGGGTCTGGCCGCCGCTCGGCGGCGAGCCGCTGCGCCATGAGGCGCGCGCGTTCGGCCGCGCGCTGGGCGGCGATGAGTTCGTGATTGTGCGCCAGGGTCTGCGCCACCCAGGCGTCCGCGTCCCCTTCGGGCAGGCTGGGCTCCGCGGCCGCCTCGACGGGGGCCGGTAGCTCGGGGAAGTGCCGGTTCAGCTCCGACAGGGCCGCCCGTGCCCGTGCCTGGGCCTGCGCCAGCTGGGCCTCCGCCTGGGCGAGGGCGGCCTCGGCCTGCAGGCCCTGTAGCCGGGCAGCGTCGCCGGCCTTGATGCGGCTGCGCACGTTGCGGGCCTCGGCCTCCAGGAGCGTGACCTGATCTTGCCAGATACGCACCTCGGCCTGGGCCTGGAGGGCGGCATACCACAGCCCGAGGAGCTGCCGCGCCGCCTCATGGCGCGCCTCGCCCACGCGCTCGCGGGCTTCTTCCACGCCGGCGGCGCCGATGCGCTCGTCGAGCTGGGCCTTGCCGGGCAGGCGCAGGCCGCGCTCCAGGGCGGCCTCCCACTCGGTGTGATCGGGCCCGCCGCGCACGTTGCGCCGCTGGGTCGCCAGACGCAGTCCATACTCGTGCGGGCCGGCGCGCAGGCGGGCATGCTCCGCCTCGGCCGTGCGCAGGCGGGCCAGTGCGGCGCGCACCTGGGGGTGATTGTCGAGTGCCGCGGCGGCGGCCTGCGCAGCCGGCAGGTCCATCGGGGCGGCTGGGCAGCTGAAGGCGGCGAACAGACCGAGCAGGCCGATCACTGATGTCCCGAGGTTCACGCCAGTCTCCCGAAATCGATGACCGGGCTGAGCCAGTAGGCCACCTCGGGTCTGGGCAGGTGCCGTTTGAGGTGGGCGAGCAGGGCCTGCGCTTGCTCGGGTTCGAGCACGATCTGCAGGCTGATACGGTCGGCGCGTCCGCGCACCCGCTCCTGCACGGTGAGCGATTCGGCGCGCTGACTGTGGCCCTCGGCATGGAGCAGGGTGAAGCCCTTCGCCCAATCGGGGTGGGCGAGGAGCTGATCGACCAGGGCCTCTTCCAGGTTGCGGGGTGCGGCCAGGGTCAGTTGCACTCGCGTGCACCCTTCCGTGACTGTGGCGGCGCTCGGCTCGGTGACGTCGGGGTCCGGCGTAGAGGCGTTTGGGGCTTCTCGCATCCTAGGTCTCCTTGAGGATGAAGCGCCGGTAGAGCACCGGCAGCAGGATCAGGGTCAGCGCGGTCGAGCTCGCCAGACCGCCCACCACGACGATGGCGAGCGGCTTCTGGATCTCCGAACCCGGACCGGTGGCGGCGAGCAGGGGCACGAGACCCAAAGCGGTGATGCTGGCGGTCATCATCACCGGCCGCAGCCGCCGCATGGCCCCCTCGCGCACCACGCGGGCGGCGGGCAGACCCTGCGCCGCGAGCTGGTTGAAGTGGCTGACCAGGACCACCCCATTGAGCACGGCGATGCCCAGCAGGGCGATGAAGCCCACCGAGGCCGGCACCGAGAGGTACTCGCCGGTCAGGAACAGGGCGGCGATCCCCCCGACCAGGGCGAGGGGGATGTTGGCGAGCACCAGCACCGCCTGCTTGACCGAGCGGAAGGTGGCGAAGAGCAGGGTGAAGATCAGGGCCAGGGCCATCGGCACCACGACCGCCAGACGCGCGGCGGCCCGCTGCTGGTTCTCGAACTGTCCGCCAAAGGTCAGCCGATAACCGTCGGGCAGCCTCACCTCGCGCGCGAGCCGCGCCTTGACCGCATCGACAAAGCCGACGAGGTCGCGGCCGACCACATCGCTTTGCACCGTGACATAGCGGGCGGCGTTCTCACGGTTGACCGCCACCGGGCCCTCGATGCGCACGAGGCGGGCGACCTCCTTGAGCGGTATGGCGATGCCCTCAGGCGTGGGGATGCGCAGCGCCTCGAACAGCGCCGGTGACAAGCGCACGTTCTCGCCCGCCCGCAACACCAGGGGGGTGCGCCGCACGCCCTCCTGCACGATGCCCAGACGCTCGCCTTCCAAATGGGCCTTGAGGAAACTCGCCACCTCATCGATGGCGAGCCCGTAGCGGCCGACGGCCAGACGATCGATCTCGACGCGAAAATACTGCACCCCTTCGTTTTTCTTGACAAAGACGTCCTGGGCGCCGGGCACGGTCTTGATGACCGCCTCGATGCGATCGGCCAGGGCATTCAAGGTGGCGATGTCCGGTCCGAAGACCTTGACCGCCAGGTCGCCGCGCGCGCCGGTGAGCATTTCGGACACGCGCATGTCGATCGGCTGGGTGAAGGCATAGTTGATGCCCGGGAAGTCGGCCATCACCTGCCGGATCTCTTGCATCAGCCACGCCTTGTCCGGTCGGCGCCACTCACCCATCGGCTTGAGCACGAGGAAGCTGTCCGTCTCGTTGAGCCCCATCGGGTCCAGGCCCAGCTCGTCCGAACCGACGCGGGCCACCACGCCGCGGATCTCCGGAATGCGCTGCAGCAGGGCGCGCTGCACCGCCATGTCCAAGGCGAGGCTTTCCTCCAGGCTGATGGAGGGCAGTTTCTCCAGCTGCAGCAGCAGGTCGCCCTCGTCCAGGGTGGGCATGAAGGACTTGCCGACCAGGGGATAGAGGCCCACGGCCGCAGCGAACAAGAGCACGGCCACGACCGTCACGGTCTTGAAGCGGGCGAGGGCGAAGTCGAGGATAGGCGCGTACAGCCGCTGCAACTGGCGCACCAGCCAGGGCTCGCCATGCGCCCCCTCCTTGAGCAGCCAGGACGCCAGCACCGGCACCACGGTGAGCGACAGCAGCAGGGCCGCGCCCAGGGCGAAGACGATGGTCAGCGCCACCGGGATGAAGAGCTTGCCCTCCAGCCCCTGCAGCGTGAGCAACGGGAGGAAGACGATGAGGATGATCGCCACCCCGCTGGCGGTCGGGGTCGCCACCTCGCGCACCGCGCGGTAGACCCGGTGTAGCTTGGGCTGCGGGTTGTCCTCGCGGCTCAAGTGGCTGACGATGTTCTCCACCACCACGACGGCGCCGTCGACCAGCATGCCGATGGCGATGGCCAAGCCGCCCAGGCTCATCAGATTGGCCGACAGGCCGAAATGACGCATCAGCAGGAAGGTGGACAAGGCGGCCAGGGGCAGGGTCAGCGCCACGGTGAGCGCCGCGCGCGCATTGCCGAGGAACAGGACGAGCAGGATCAGCACTAGGACGATGGCCTCGGTGAGGGCCTTGGTCACGGTACCCACCGCCCGCTCGACCAGCGCGGAACGGTCGTAGAAGGGGGTAATGCGCACTCCCGCCGGCAGGCTGGGCGCGATCTCGGCCAGACGCTGCCTCACCGCCGCGACCACCTGCCGGGCGTTGGCCCCCTTGAGGCCCAGAACCAGGCCCTCGACCGCCTCGGAGCGGCCGTCCTGCGTCACGCCGCCGTAACGAGTGAGGCTGGACAGGCGCACCGCAGCGACATCGGCCACCCTGACCGGTACGCCATCGACCGTCTTGACGACGATGCCGGCGAGGTCCTCCAGGTCCTTCACCGCCCCCTCGACCCGCACCAGCCAGACCTCCTCGCCCTCGGTCAACCGCCCTGCCCCATCGTTGCGGTTGTTGGCGCGGATCGCCTCGGCCAGCTCGCGCAGCGTCACCCCGCGGGCGCTCATGGCGGCGTTGTCCGGCGCCACTTCATAGGTCCTGACCAGCCCCCCCAGCGCGTTGACGTCGGCCACCCCCGGTAGGGTCCTGAGCTGCGGCCGGATCACCCAGTCGAGCAGCGCCCGCCGCTCGGCGAGATCGAGCTGAGGCGCGTCCACGGTGAACATGAACATCTCGGACAACGGTGTGGTGATCGGCGCGAGCCCGCCCTCCACGCCGACCGGCAGGCTCGGCAGCACCCCGTTCAAACGCTCGGCCACCTGGCTGCGCGCCCAGTAGATATCGGTGCCGTCCTCGAAGTCGATGGTGATGTCGGTCAGCCCGTACTTGGAGATGGAGCGTAGGATGCGCTGGCGCGGGATGCCCAGCAGCTCGGTCTCCACCGGCGCGGCGATGCGCGTCTCCACCTCTTCCGGCGTCATGCCCGGCGCCTTGAGGATGATCTTGACCTGGGTGGTGGACACATCGGGGAAGGCGTCGATGGGCAGGTCGCGCCAGGCCATGAGCCCGGCGGCGGCGAGCAGCAGCGTGAGCCCTAGCACCAGCAGGCGCTGGGTCAGGGCGAATTCGGTCAATCGGGCGAACATTCACTCGCCTCCCATGCCCTGCCAGGCCGCCTTCAGCGCCGCCACCCCCTCGACGGCGACGCGCTCCTGGCCGCTGAAGGGCCCGTCTATGGCCGCCGACTGGGCCGACTGGGACAGGATGCGAACCGGCACGGGCTCGAAACCACCCGGCCGCTCCACGAACACCCAGTCGCGCCCCTGTGCCCGAGTGATCGCCCGGGCAGGCACCCGCCATTGCTTGAGGCCCGCCAGCCCCTCCAGGCGCGCCGAGACGTTCTGGTTGAGCCGCAGCCGGCCTTCGGGGTCGTTCACCTGCGCG
>JANWZL010000145.1 GCA_025054655.1 Thiobacillaceae bacterium
CTCGTTGCAGATCACCCTGGCCATCGTCGGCGTTTTGCTCATCATCGCGGTGGTCGCCTACAACCTCTGGCAGGAGCGCAAGTACCGCCAGGAGGCCAACCGTCTGTTCCACAATCGGCGCGAGGACATCCTGCTGGGCGAAAAGGTGAACCTGCAGGCGGTGCGGCCGGCAACCGGACCAGTGGCCAGTGCCCCGGAGCCCGTCGTACCGGGCCCACAGCCGGCCGCGGCCGCCCCCGCCGGCGAGGTCGGGCACGAGCCCGCCGCACCCAGGCCTTCTGCACCGGTGGCGCAGGTGCCATCGCCGCCTTCGCCGGATACGCGCAATCGTGTATTCGAGGACGACGATGTACCCATCATCCCCAGCCATGCGCAGACGGTCCTGAAGACGTCACCTCCCGCCAGCGCCAGCCCCGCGGCCGCCGAGCCGCGCGCAGCGGCCGCGGCAGGCAGCGGCACACCCGGCCCGCAGGCGCCGTCCGCAGTAGGCTTTCAGACCGAGAGCGGGCTTGACCCGGCGATCGAATACATCGCCCGCATGCGCTTCGCCGAGCCCACCAGCGCCAATCTCGGCCCGCTGATCGAAGGGCTGCGCAAGATCGGTAAACCCTTGCGTATCATGGGCAAACGCCAGGGCCAGGGTTGGGAGCTCATCGGCGGCCATCCCAGCCAGCCCTTGGAGGCGATCGAATTCGGCATCCAGCTCGCCGACCGCAGCGGCGCCATTACCAGCGCCCAGCTTGAGCGTTTCTGCAAGCTCTTATACGATTTCGCCGCCGCCGAAGGCGGCGCGGTGTCCTGTCCCGACAAGCAGGCGGCCGCGCAACAGGCGAAGGAGCTGGATCAATTCTGCCTGGGGGTGGACGTAATCATCGGCCTCACCGTGGTCGCGCGTGGCAGCCGGCGCTTTCGCAGTGAGGACATCCACCGCCTGGCCACCGAGGCGGGCCTCGTCCTGGGGTGCGACGGCGTCTATTATCTCTACGACGAGCAGGGCCGGCCCCAATTCTCGCTGGCCAACCAGGAGGAGACCCCCTTTCCCGCGGAAGGCGCTGGCATCACCACCAGCGGCGTCACCCTGGTGTTCGACATCCCGCGGGTGCACAACGGTCTGGCGGTATTCGATCGTATGACCGAGCTGGGCCTGCATCTGGCCAAGTGCCTCGACGGTCAACTCGTGGATGACAAGGACCGCGCCGTCACACGCGACAGCCTGCAGCGCGATCGCGCCCGACTGGCCGAATACTATGCGCACATGGCCAGTCGCGGCATCGAGGCCGGTGGTGAGCGCGCCTTGCGCCTGTTCGTGTGACCGCTGCGGGCCGATGCCAGAGCGGTCGCGACCACTCGCCCACCAGTGGCCGGATGCCGCCTGCCATGCTCACGCGTGAACAGGCCCAGGCGCGCCTGCAGGCCCTGCGCGCCGAGATCGAATACCACAACTACCGCTATTACGTCCTCGACGATCCGGTCATCCCGGATGCGGAGTTCGATCGGCTGATGCAGGAGCTCATCGCCCTCGAGGCGCAGTGGCCCGAGTTGATCACGCCAGACTCGCCGTCGCAGCGGGTAGGGGCACCGCCGGCCAAGGAATTCCGTGAGGTGCGGCATGCCATCCCCATGCTGTCGCTCAACAATGCCTTCACCGACGAGGACGTGATCGCCTTCGACCGCCGCGTGCGCGAGGGCCTGGGGCAACCCGAGGTGTCGGTCGAATACGCCGCCGAACCCAAATTCGACGGGCTGGCCATCGCCCTGCACTACGAACGCGGACTGCTGGTGTTCGCCGCCACGCGTGGCGACGGCTACAGCGGCGAGGACGTCACCGCCAACGTGCGCACCGTGCGCAGCATCCCCCTGCGCCTGCCGGATGGTCAGGCGCCCGACTGGCTGGAGGTGCGCGGCGAGGTGCTCATGCTCAAGCGCGATTTCGAGCGGCTGAACGCGCAGGCGCGCGCGAGCGGTGGCAAGGTGTTCGCCAACCCGCGCAACGCCGCCGCCGGCAGCCTGCGCCAGCTCGACCCCGCCATCACGGCACAGCGCCGCCTGACCTTCTACGCCTATGGCGTCGGCCGCGTCGAGGGTGCGCAGCTTCCTCCGACCCAGGCCGGCATCATGGATTGGCTGGCGGGCCTGCGTTTCCCGGTCACGACCGAGCGCAGGGTGGTGACCGGCGCACAGGGGCTGCTCGCCTACTACCGTGAGCTCGGGGCGCGACGGCATGACCTGCCTTACGAGATCGACGGTGCGGTGTACAAGGTCAACCGGGTGGCGGATCAGGAGCGACTCGGCTTCGTCGCCCGCGCCCCGCGCTTCGCCATCGCCCACAAATATCCGGCCGAAGAGGCGCTCACGGTGGTGGAGGCGATCGAGGTCAACGTCGGCCGCACCGGTGCGCTCACCCCAGTGGCGCGTCTCAAGCCGGTGTTCGTCGGCGGGGTGACGGTGTCCAATGCTACCCTGCACAACCAGGACGAGATCGATCGCAAGGATGTGCGCGTGGGCGACACCGTGATCGTACGGCGTGCCGGCGACGTCATCCCAGAGGTGGTCGGCGTGGTGCTGGAGCGCCGCCCGGTACCGCCGCCGCCGCGCTTCAGCATCCTGGAGCACTATCCGGTCTGTCCGGTATGCGGCTCCCGCACGGTACGCGAACCGGGCGAGGCCGTGATCCGATGCACCGGTGGCTTGTACTGTCCGGCCCAGCGCAAACAGGCCCTGTTGCACTTCGCCAGCCGCCGGGCCATGGACATCGAGGGCCTGGGCGAGAAGCTGGTCGATCGATTGGTCGATCGCGGCCTGGTGGCCACGCCCGCCGACCTCTATCGGCTCGATCTGCCCACCTTGGCGGCTCTGGAGCGCATGGCCGAGAAGTCTGCCGGCAACCTGCTGGCCGCCATCGACCGCAGCCGCCACACCACCCTCGCGCGCTTCATCTACGCCCTGGGCATCCCCAACGTGGGCGAGGCCACTGCGGCCGACCTGGCACGGCATTTCGGCCGCCTGGATGCCCTGCTCGCGGCCGATGTCGAGACCCTGCAGCAGGTGCCCGAGGTGGGGCCGGTGGTCGCCCAATCGATCCACGATTTCCTGCACGAGCCGCACAACCGCGCGGTCATCGAGGCGCTGCGGGCGGCCGGCGTGCATTGGGAGGAGGGCGGCGGCGCGGCCGTGCGCACAGGGCCGCTGGCGGGCAAGACCCTGGTGTTGACCGGCACCCTGCCCCATCTCAGCCGTGAACAGGCCAAGGCCCTGATCGAGGCGGCCGGCGGCAAGGTCAGTGGCAGCGTGTCCGCCAAGACCGACTATGTGGTAGTTGGGGCCGACCCCGGCAGCAAATATGACAAGGCCCTGGCGCTCAACCGCCCCATCCTGGACGAAGAGGGTCTGCTGCGGCTGCTGGGCGACACACCGATACCGTCACCAGGAGGACAAGACAAGGAGGTAACATCATGAGCGCGTCTGCGTCCGACCGAAGCGGGACCATCGCCGCGGGAGGTCGCCGTGACGATCCGGACGGACGCTGGGCGTGCAGAACAGGCCGATCGCCGCGGCTCGGGCTGCCGCCCCATGTGACCACCCAGGTGCTCCCACCCAGGACATGAGGCTACGACGAGGATGAAACGCATCACCAAAGCCGTCTTTCCTGCCGCCGGCATGGGTACCCGCTTCCTGCCCGCCACCAAGGCGAGCCCGAAGGAAATGCTGCCCATCGTCGACAAGCCGCTCATCCAGTATG